>NZ_JBEZDE010000047.1:0-40043 GCF_040648115.1 Nocardia sp. NPDC049190 | reverse complement strand
ATTCGGCGCTACATCATCTGGCGGAACAAGCACGTCGAGGACCAACGGCTACACGAAATCGTCAACAGGGCAAACGTAGCCTGATGCGGCACTAGCTGCGCCGCCGGGATCTGCTCCGCGAGGGCTTCACCGTGGGCTTGGGGGAACAGCGGGTCATCGCTGCCGTGCAAGATCAAGGTCGCAGCGGTGGTGCAGGACAAGGAGGCCCGCCGGTCGTTGTCCCAGCGCCGTCCGGCGAGATCGTGATTCGAGGCGGCAGCGATGTCGTTGGCCCGGGCGTGGCAGTGTTCGACGAACCGCCGCGCGGCGGGCTCGTCGAAGGGCAGAACATCGCCGTTGAGCACTCGCCAGGTCTGTACGTCGGCGTCTATGTGCTGCTGGGCCGTCGTGCGGGGTGCCTTCGTCGCGTCCATCAGGTGGTTGAGGAACCGTGCTGTCGGGGGCGGGAGTTCGTTAGCTGCGACCGGCTGATCTGCCATTGCTCTTGCCCACGCCGGGCCGGGGTTGTTCCCCATCGGAGAGGAGGCCATCGCCGTCAGCGTGCGAACACGGGCCGCCTGATGCACGGCGAGCCACTGCCCGATCGCCGCGCCCAGTGATATCCCGACGATGTGCGCGGCCGCGACGCCGTGACCGTCCAGAACGGCGGCCGCGTCGGCTGCCATGTCGGCGAGCGCGTACGGATGCGTTGTGAAATCGACGGAGTCGGAACGGCCGGTGTCACGGTGATCGAATCGGATCACCTGCCGGCCGCTGTTCACGAGAGCTTCCACAAGCTCATCGGGCCAGCCGATGCCCTGAGTAGAGGTACCCATGACCAATAGAACGGTGGGATCACCAGGGCGACCGAAACGCTCAGTCCACAATCGAACTTGCCCGGAACCAACGAACTTCTCCTCACCAATGAGCTTGCCCGACACCGTAGCGGTCACCGAATAGGCCGAAAGCTGTTACCTGTTGTAGTTGAAAACGGTGCTCATGAGATAATGAAGTGGGGTTGGGGAACATTTTCGCGAGATCCGGCGCTACTGAGCTGATTCGGCGATGACGATCGGCGGCTGATCGCGGACCGCCGCCGTGACTAGGGGTTCCGGACTGGCGCTGAAACAGCGAATATGACGTAATCCCTTGGTTGGCAGGGGATTATGGGTCGTGTCGGAGGCATCTATGCTGAAGCGCTCATGTCGGCTCGAACACGGCTGAAAGGTATTCGATGACGAAACCTGGCTCGAAATTCTGGGTCTCCACTATCGGGCTCATCGCGGCACCACTGGTGGTGACCGCACCCGCCGTGGCGGAGGGGTTGCCACTGACCCCGGCGGTGACCGACTCGGCAACCGCGGTTGATGCACCACCACCGTGCATCAATTACCCCGGCAACATTCCCTGCAACCTGTCCACATTTTCGAGCTCGATAGGTGTAGACCGCTAACTGGACGTCCGAAGCGAAGGCTCCCGCCGCTATCCCAACGAGCGGCGGGCCGCCGACTCCGCTGCCGATCTCGCAGCGGCTCCATCCGCGGCGCCGAGAGCATCCAGAGGACGCCGTCACGCCGGACGGTCGTGCAGTTCCGCCATGGTCGCCTCGATGTGATCGAGCTTCCGCTCGACGACGCTGCGTCGGCCGGACGGGATCCAGAACAACACGCGGTCGACGCCGGCGTTCTCGTAGGCCGACAGGACGTCGACGTCGCCGGAAGGAGCACCCATCACCACCACCTCGATCGGGCGATCAGCCCGCTCGCGCAACTCGACGATCCGCTCGATGATTCCGGGCCCGTGGTTGGGCATCCAGCCGTCGCCGTACTCGAGCACGCGATGCAGAACCGTCGGCCCGGCGCCACCGACGAGGATCGGCGGGTGCGGCCGCTGCATCGGCTTCGGGTCGCTCCAGATCCGGTCGAAAGAGACGAACTCGCCATGGAAGGACGCTTCATGCTGCGTCCATATCGCCTTCATAGCCAGCACGTACTCACGTAACCGCCGCATCCGTGTGCGGGGGTCGATGCCGTGGTCGGCCATTTCCTCGCGGTTCCAGCCGGCGCCGACACCGAAGTCGAAGCGCCCACCGGACAGATGGTCGAGCGACGCGACCTCCTTGGCGGTCGTGATCGGGTCACGCTGCGCAACGAGCGCTACCCCGGTTCCGACCCGTAGTGCCGACGTGACGCTCAACGCGTAGGCGGACGCCACGAAAGGGTCGTACGTTCGCGCATATTTCCGCGGGAGTGGTGGCGCTCCCGCGATATCGCCCCACGGCGTCTCACGCGACGCCGGGATGTGCGTATGCTCCGCCCACATCAGCCAGCGATGGCCACGCTCTTCGACAAGACGCGCCAGAGCCGCGGGCCCCAGTGCGTCATGGGTGGGGAAATAAGCGACCCCGGCATCCATCTCGTGGACGCTACTCCCCCGCTGATAGCCACCACAACCAGCCGCGCGCACCAACCATGTTCCGACGGCCCGATGGTGGGCCCATCGTGTGGAGCCCGATCATCGGGCCTCGTCGTCAGCAACAGGTCCCTGCATCGCCCGACAGGCGGAATCCAGACAACTCGGAATCCAGACAAACTCGGCGTGGTCGACGATGCCGATAATCGGCGGACGGTCGGGTGGCCCAACTACTCGCGGGTCAACTGTCCTGGAATGTCCAGTCAGCGGACAACGCATTGCCCGATAGCGGACCTGCTTCCTAATGTCGGGAGATATGACCGCACCATCCGCATTCGGCGTCCTGTTGTAGGTCGAGGGGCACCAACTCCTCATCGCGGGCAGCTGTCTGGCCAATGACGGCCCGTGCGCACGCGACATCGATGCCGGTGCCGCACTCTCACAACTGATTCCGCTCGAACAACGGTCCAACCCAACGCATCGGAATGAGAACACCCATGAACACAATCTCCAACGACCCGTCGGTCCATGACCCGGACTTCGCCGAGCGCGTCGAGCGCAATCAGCGGAAGCTCGCTTCCGAGTTGAAGCCGCAATATGACTACATTGTCTGCGGATCCGGCTCTTCGGGGTCGGTCGTCGCCCGACGTCTCGCCGAAGACGTCGGCGTCAGCGTACTGCTCCTGGAGGCGGGCGGCAGCGATGACATACCCAGCGTCATGCGGGCGGAACAATGGCCGCTGAACCTCGGCGGGGAACAGGACTGGGGTTTTACGGCACAGCCCACCCCACACGTCAATGGCCGATCGATCCCATTGTCGATGGGCAAGGTATTGGGCGGTGGATCGAGCATCAACGTCATGATGTGGGCACGCGGGCACAAGAACGATTGGGACTTCTTCGCTGCCGAAGCCGACGACAAGGGTTGGAGCTATGAGTCGGTGCTGAACATCTACCGTCGCATCGAGGACTGGCATGGCGCGCCCGACCCCGATTTCCGGGGAACCGGGGGGCCGGTCTTCGTCGAGCAGGCCCCTGATCCCATTCCCCTCGCACCTGCCACGCTCGACGCCGCCAATTCTGTCGGGATTCCGACTTTCGAGAATCAGAACGGGCGGATGATGGAGGGCGCCGGCGGCGTAGCCATCGCGGATATGCGAATCCGCAACGGATATCGCCAATCGGTATTCCGTTCTTATGTTTTCCCTTATTTGGATCGACCCAACTTGACGGTGCTCACCGGAGCGTTGGTAACCCGGGTGACGTTCGATCGCAACGTGGCCACCGGCGTAAATTTCTTCTACAACGGGACGATGCACCACGCCGCGGTCGGTTCCGAGGTGGTCCTCTCGTTGGGTGCGATCCATACACCCAAGGTGCTGCTGCAGTCCGGCGTCGGCGACAACGCCGAGTTGCAGCGCTTCGGCATCCCCGTGGTGCAGCATCTTCCAGGGGTCGGTCGAAACCTGCAAGACCACCCCGCTTTCGGCTGCATCTGGGAGTATCAGCATCCGCTGCCACCGCGAAACAGCGGATCCGAGGCAACCTATTTCTGGAAGAGCGACCCGGGTCTCGACACACCGGACTTGCAGACCTGCCAGGGTGAATTCCCGATATACAGTGCCGAGACCGGCGCCCGATTCGATGTACCCGAGGCCGGCTGGACATTGTTCGGCGGCGTTGTTCGACCCAAAAGTCGCGGCCATGTCCGTTTGACCGGCCCAGACCCCACCGACCCGGTAGAAATCGACACCAACTTGTTGTCACACCCCGATGACCTCGCGGCCGCGACAGCCTGCGTCGAACTATGCCGCGAGATCGGCAACTCCGCGCCGCTCAGCCCCTTCGTGAAGCGCGAAGTCATGCCCGGCAATGTGCAGGGCGCCGAACTGGTGCGCTTCGTGCGCGATGCCGCTTCGAGTTACTGGCATTTGACGTGCAGCGCCAAGATGGGTTATGACGCCATGTCGGTGGTCGATGGTGTGCTGAAAGTTCATGGGATAGAACGCCTACGGATTGCGGACGCCTCGATCATGCCCCGCGTCACCACCGGAAACACTATGGCGCCCTGCGTCATCATCGGTGAACGCGCCGCAGATCTCCTCAAGTCCGACGACACACTCTGACATCCGGACAGCGGCAATGACGCGTGATGAGCGCGGCGCACTGACTGTTCGTCCGTACCGACCGAGTCGCACCAGTGGTGCGGCTCGGTCGCTGACGATTCACTGTCCGCTCACTGGACTTCGGGTGGAACCTCGCGGGCGGTCGGCACCTGCAGACGAGCGCTGATCCGGGCCCCGGTGGCGCGGGTCGCGCCCAGCAGCCCGACCGGGGGTCGACTGCCTGGAACGAGTGTGGTCACCGCCGCCACCTCACCACCGAGCAGAGGAACCGTCACCGTGACGCAGCTGAGATCTGGCCGCACGGCCCCGGCATCCACAATCGGTCCAGGATGCTCTAATTCGAGATGTGCGCGGGCCGGGGCGGACCCCGGCGGCACCGCATACCCTGGTTCGAGGTTTGCGATCGGCAGCGGGACGCGAGCATCCAACGTGTCCAGAAACACAAGTTCATGGCCGATCCTGGCGCTCAGACCCACACCGGCGCCGGTGGCGGCGGCGAGTTCAGCCATCGGTCGCCGAGCGACGACGCGCAGCCGATGCTCAGGCGTAACCCGAGAACCCAGTCCCAACAAAGTAGCCCCGAGCCGGTACAGGGTGCCGTCGCGTCGCACGGCGTCCACCTCGATCAGCTGTTTGAGCAATCGGTGCACCGTCGGGTGTGGGATGCCGGTTGCCTCCGCCAGGTCGACCAACCGCGCCGGTTCCAATACGCCTACGTACTCCAACAGATCGAATGCGGTGCCGATGATGCTGCGACCGTCATTCTGCGTGCGAGGTGCAATATCTTCTACGTCCAGATCACGAGCCATAGCGTCCAACCGCTTCACCAGCATCGTCGGCACAGCTGACAAACCGACCTCGGAAATTGTCACCGTACGTCGAGAGGGCGAGGTCGTCTTTCTTCTGCGCATTCATTACACAGCACAAACGTGCGTCGGACGCGACTTGTTCCCCTCGGCGCCGTGGTGACGTGGTGAGAACATACCTGTAATCGGGCTGTATGGCGCGGTGCGCCACCGAGCCCAGCACATATGCCGCCGCGTCGGTCGACTGCCCTGATTCCGCGTTACCAAGTTTGCCCGGATTATCCATTCGCAGTGCGAGCAACTGGATAAGGATCCGCCCCGAAGCGGTTGGTGGATCAGATCGTCGGCGCCGGATGTACGCGGCGGCGTGCCGGCTGCCCGGAGCAACCGGCACGCCCAGCCGCCGATGGCGGCTGGTGGTAGGCGTCGTTTCAACTCACAGCAATCCCAGCAACTGCAGGTTGCTGATGTACTTCAGGATGATCGCCGCCGAGACGTGCGGGATATCTTTGTCCGGGCCGATTTTCGCGGCCTGCACCGCGGAGTGGAACCGCTTCGTCGACGCGATGGACCCGCGGATCGGCTTCTGGGGTCGTTGATAACTCTGTAACAGGGGTAGGAGCGAATATTGTCTCTGCTGTTCCGGCAGGGATCGCATAGTCATCTCGAACCTTCGCAACCAGGCGTAGTAGTCGGAAATCCGCTCGATCGAGTTGCCGCCTTCCATCAGCCAGTCGACGTATTCGTCGAGCCCGATGCCGTCGTCGTATGGGTTCATCACGTGGAAGGTCTCGAACTCGTCCACCACCCCGCCGAGGGTGGAGATCGCTTCGGCGATGAAGTCCACGGGCAGGCCGTCATAGTGCGCGCGTTGACGGTTGCCGTCCGCGTCGAGCTCATAGAACGAACCGGGTGCGATGCCGGTGGCAACCAGGCTCAACATCAGCCGGGTGAACATGTCCGGCACGTTGAGTTGGCCCTGGTACTTGGTATCCACCAGGATCATGTCGCAGCGGAAGACCGAGGCCGGCAGACCGCACAGGTCGTGGGCCTCCCGCAGCAGCACTTCGCCCGCCCACTTGCTGTTCCCGTAACCGTTGGCATAGTTGTCGTTGATCGCGCGCGTCGGGCTGATCACACGAACGTCAGCGTCCTCGACAAATGCCGAGGGCGCGATCTGATCGCCCACCCCGATCGTCGATACGTAGATGAACGGCTTCAGCTTCGTGGTGAGCGCAACCCGCACCAACTCGGCGGTGCCCACGACATTGGGGCCGAATAGCTGGCTATAGGGCAGGACATGGTTGACCAGCGCCGCAGGGTCGACGATCAGATCGACCGTGTCGGCCAATCGCTGCCAAGTCTGCGGATTCAGGCCGAGATTCGCCGCACCCTTGTCGCCGGCAACGACCTCCAGGTGGTCGGCGGCCATTTCCCGATAGTGCCGCAGCAACTCCGGATCGCCGCTGTCGAAGGCCTCGTCGAGGCGTTCACGCGCCGCCGCATCATCCTTGGCTCGCACCAGGCAGATCAGCTTGCCACCGACAAAGGACAGCCGTTCGAGCCACTCCAGCGCCAGGTGCCGCCCGAGGAAACCGGTCGCGCCGGTCAACAGGACCGTCCGCACCGGGCCGGTCGAACGCGGCAGCGTCGCAGCGGCGGCCAGCGTTTTCGCGTCGATGAACTTGTCAAGGGTCAGGTCGCTGGCGTACACCTCGGTGGCATCCCGCCCATGGACCGTCGCGAAGGTCGGTTGTTTGGTGCCGGAGGACCGCTCGGCCTCGATGTAGTCGGCGAGGGCTCGAAGGTCGCTGGCCGGACTCACGATGACGTCGACCGGTACATCGATGTCGAAGATCTCGTGTAGGAGGTTGGCGAACGTCAGCGCGGACAGCGAGTCGCCACCCAGGTCGGTGAAGTGCGCATCGGGGCGCAGATCGCCGGCCGCCGCACCCAGCAATGCGCCTGCGGCGCGGCTGACGGCCTCCAGCACCGGAAGGTTCAGGCCGCCCTGGCGCAACATGCGCAGTTCGTTGGACTGGGCGTCGGCCAGCTCGGCGTAGAGCTGCTCGAGACGGTCGCCGTAGCGGTCTTTGAGTGTCGGCCGTGCCAGCTTGCGAACGCCGGTCAGCAGACCGTTCTCCGGCGTGAACGGCGTCGTCTCGATAATGAAGGCGCGCGGGATCTCATAGGACTGCAGCCCGGCTGATTTCCCGACATCCTGCAGGGACTTGCTGATCAGCGGCTCGAGCGACGCGAGGTCGCCGCCGCTGCGCGACAACGCGTCTTCGGTGGGCACGACAACCGCGAGCAGGTAAGCACGTGCGCTGTTGCCGTAGACGTAGATCTGCTCCACCAACGGACTGTCGACGAACACCGCCTCCAACCTCGACACGGTGACGAACTCGCCCTGCGAGAGTTTGAGCACGTTGTTGCGGCGGTCGAGGTACACCAGATGGTCGGGACCGACTTCGGCCATGATGTCTCCGGTCCGGTAGTAGCCGTCTGGATCGAATACCTCGGCGGTAACGTCCGGCCGCTTGTAGTAGCCGGAGAAAATGTCGTCCGATTTGACCAAGAGCTCGCCGCGCGGATACGGCCGGTCGGTGCGGAAATAGCCTAGATCGGGCACATCGGCCAACTTGTAGTCGACCACCGGTGGGCGTCGTGTCCGGCCGTCGACAAAGACGACCCCAGCCTCGGTAGAGCCGTAGCCGTCCACTAGATGCAGGTCCAGATACGACTCGACGAACGTTTGCAGTTCGGCCGAGGTCGGCGCGGAACCGGTGAACGCCGAGACGAACCGTCCACCGAGCAGGTTCTGGCGCTGTTCGGCCATGACCTCCGCCGCGAGCGCCGCTCGATCGGCGCCGTCGGACAATCGTCGGTCCAACTCGCTCTGGAATTCTTGGAACAGCATGTCCCAGATCCGCGGGACGAACGCCAACTGGGTGGGCCGCACCAACGCAAGGTCTTCCAAGAGCGTCGACAGATCGCTCTTGGCCACGAAATAGGTTGTGCCGCCGAGGCCGAACGTCCCATACAGGATGCCGCGGCCCATCATGTGGCTCATCGGCATGAAGCTGAGAGTGATCCACGGCTCTGCGCCGTAAACGCCCAACGCCGAAATGAGTGTCCCGCGCCAGAAGTTGGCGACCAGATGTTCCGGGTACACCGCGCCTTTGGGTGCGCCGGTGCTGCCGGAGGTGTAGATCAGCAACATCGGAGGATCGTCCCGCTCGGTGCTGAACGGCACGGCGGGGAGCGACTTCCCCTGCTCGAGCACATCGGCAAGCGTTTCCACCCTCACCCGGCTGCCGGCTCGCGCCAACTGTGTCCTGGCCGCCGCCAACGCCTCGCGGTGATCGTCCACCTCGGCGTGGTAGTCGAACACGATCAGCCGCTCGACCGTGTGTCCAGTCAACACGAGTTCGACGGCCTCGGCGAGGTAGTCGACGCTCGCAGCGAGCACCTTCGGCTCGGTCTCCGCGACGATGGGCCGCAATCGGGCGGGAGACCCGCTGTTCTGTAGCGGAACAGCCACCGCGCCGAGACGGATCAATGCCACATCGACGGTTGCGTAATCGACGCTGGCGAAACCGAGGACGCAGACCCGATCGCCGTGCCGCACCGAATGCGCTGGATCGCCCGCCAAGGCGGCGGCAATCGCACCGGCGCGGTCGCCCAGTTCGCGGTAGGTAATGGTGTCGAACCGGGGCAACAACTCCAGTGCGGTCCGACCGGTCTGCGGGTCGTCGACGAATCGCCTCGCACGCTGTCCGACGGCGGGACGGTCGCCGTAACCCTCGAGGACGGTTTGCACGATCTCCGCCAGCCCTACCCCGGGGCGCCCGATCGCCTCGGTGATCGCCTCGTCGGGTCGGGCGGCTGCGAACTGTCTGTCGGTGGCGTACAAATCGGCGACGCGGCGTGCGAGCCGCTCTTCACGAATATCAGTAGACACTGGTAGGTCCTCCTCGTCCGGGCAATCGCGGATAAATTGAGGGTTGTCGTTCCACCCGACAAATACGACGTTAGAAGAACTAATATTATTTCCGGTGCGCAGCGGCCGGGTCTGGGCTCGGGCTGCGAAGGGGCGGTTCCGGGAGGGTGGGCGTCCGTCATCGCGGAGAAACGGTGAGAAAACGGACAGAACACCTCCGATGACAACTCGAAATCGACAATTCGGAATTCTCGGAAATTCCGGTCGACCCGACGCCTGCTCACATGAGCGGCGGATAATTGGATATTTCATCGGACGTATTGCCGGCCGGCGATGTCGTCGTCCCGCGACGGCACCGCGCTGTCGTCGATGCGGTGTCCGCCCGGGTCGCCGTCAGCGAACACCAGCACGGGATCGGCATCGACACGCGGCGGCCACACCCGTGTGATCGGGTGCGCAAGCGCCGCCTCGATGGCCCAGTTCGGCGCAGATCGCCGTGCCACTGGTCGAACACTGGCAGTATGCGGGCTGCCCGCTTCGAAGAATGACATTGGGAAGAACAGCCTCGTGGGCTCCGGAGGATCAGCTGTCGGAACCCTGACCGGTCCGTGTCCGCCGGCCGGGATCTGCAGAACGTCGAACAACCATCGGTTGCCCTCTCAGCACCCGTGCCTGGACCTGCAAGGACGAACCGTCTGCCCATATCGACGGGGTAGGCGACCGGCCAGTTCTGGGAACTGCGTTGCGGTGATCAGCCGAGTGGCTGACGTACGGTTACCGGGCTGCATGTCGGATTCCTTTGCTGTGCAAACGGAACGACTCGCGCACGGGACCATGCCTCTGAGCGCCGACTGCGGCGGACGATTCCGCGCGGCGAGATGTCACGCGGCCACAAGCGGACGTCGGTCGTGTTGCAGACCGTTGGAACGAGGGAAATGATTGCAGCCGCGATACTTGTGTGGGGCTTGGTTGCGGGCCTGTTCCACTCGGTCGCCATGGTGGTCCTGTACGGAAATCCGCGGGTGGCGCGGATTCATGCGGCACACGACAAGCCGACCGCTGCCCCGCGGAGCGAGCGATCCGGACGTCACAATTTCACCATTCAATTTCTAGGCACCCAAATCGAGGTGTATGTCATGACGATCGGATACGTCTGGCTACATCCCCTACTGCCATTGAACGGACTGCTCGGAGCAATCCTACTGGCAGTGCTCTTCGCGGTATTGCGGGTGTGCGGCCCGGTCTGGGCTCTCTGGATGCAGCGCACGTACTCCTACCGCTACCTTCTGGTGGAGATAGTCGGTGGGGTTCTCGGCAGCATTGTTGTTGCGCTGACCCTTTATGTCCTGATGTGACGAACACCGGGGGCTATGCATTCGCACAGCCTCGGACCAATTCGCGGCAGCGCACATGCGGGCCTCGGCGGGACGTGCAAACACTGACCATGAGCGGCCAGTGCATGGTCCGCGAGCCTACGTGCTCGCCTCGTTGCGGTTGGCGATCAGCGCTGGCAGGCTGATTGTTTGTGGACCAAGCGCCGGATTTGCCGGCCGCAGGCGATTCGCTCGGTCGACGGTTGGACCGCCGAGAAGATCTTCGGATGCTGGCACTGAGCAACCTCGAGCGGCTGGACGAGGAGGTCGACTCGTTGGTCGCGCGCTTGCGTGATCAGATGCCCGAGTACACGACTGTTCCGACTGCGGAAGTTCGGACCTACACCGCGGCGATCCTCCGGTCCGCCCTCGAGCAATTGACCGTGACGGCCACCGCTCCAGATGCCGGTCGCATCGGGGCGTTGGCGGAGCTCGCACGGCGGCGCGTGGCACAGGGCTTCCCGCTCGAAGCGCTCACCCGAAGCATCCAGCTCATCGCACGGTTCGTGTTGGCCGCCTTCGATGAGGAAGCCGCGAAGCGCGGAATTCCGCCCCAGGTCGTTTTGGAAGCTCACGACATGGCATGGCAATTCGCCACCGACGCCGCCGGAGTGATCGATCAAGTTCGGCACGAGATGGCTGTCGAGGCCGTGCTGCGAGAAACGCAGCAGCGAGCCGACTTCCTCCATGCACTGCTGCATGGACAACTGTCGGCTGTACGCGTGGCTGTCGAAGCCCGCACATTTGGTTTGGACCCGTCTGCGAAGTATCAACCCTTGTGCGCTAGGCCGGCCACCGAGCGTGACCGTGCCGCCCTGACCGCGGTGGTACTCCGCACCAGCGCAACACCAGAACACCAGCCGGTTCTCGCCGTCGTCGACGGGAACCTGGTGGCCGTGGTACCGAGACGCCCAGTGGTCGGGGATCAATGGTTGGTCGCCGTCGCGGAGCCAACTGTGCTCACCGACCTCGCTTCGTCTTTCGACGAGGCGGTGTCGACCCTGGAAGTCGCACAGACCTTCGGACTGACCGGTGTGGTCACCATCGCAGACCTGGGACCACTCCCCCTGGCCATGCTGGGAGCCGACACAATCGCCCAGCTCGAACGCCATCACCTACACACACTCGACGACGGTCAACCCGGTCGCCAGGACGTGGAGAACACCGTGTGGAAATTCCTCGAGCATGATCGAAACCTGGACCAGACCGCGCTCGAGCTGCATGTCCATCGCAACACCGTGCGGTATCGGCTCACCCGCTTCCACGAGTTGACCGACCTCGACCTGCGCCACACCCGCGACGTCGTACTGGCATGGTGGCTGCTCGCCCACCGCCGTGTCCGCAGGTCGTGACGGTTTTGGCCGATCGCGCCGAACAGACACCTCCACATGCTGTCCCGCCGGACATGGCCCGGTGACGTCCCATCCACGAGCATGGCGACATGCGTGCCCGATTTCGATCCGACATCAAGGCCGGCCTATCCCAGCTGAAGCGTGCTATCAGCGGCGACGGCACGGTCCGGGCGGGGCAATGTGGACAGACTTTCGCATCAGGTGGGTGGACCGCCGCAACGACCGGCAACGAGATGCGCGAACGTGTGACGTTGTCGAGCCGCATTCATGGCGAGTTGGTCGCCGAGTATGTCAATGCTCTGCAGGTCAAAAAGCGCATCATTACCAGCCCCAACTCCGCTGAATTCGCGGCAAGAATCGTCGACGGAACCAACCGCCACCGGTGGATGTTGAGTTGGTTGCCCGATGTGGTGCTCACCCATGACCAAGCGCTCCGTGCGATGGTCATCGACGAGATTCTCCTCGCGCACGACTTCGACAGCGCCACCATGCTGCAGATTATGAGCGACCTCGCGGCCGATCTCCCGATGCCGTTGCACCAGATCCTCGCCCGTCTGTCTGCCGGCAAGAAGAATGCCGAACGATACGGAATCGTAGATTGGCAACGTAGGGTCGATAACTATCGGAGCACAAGCCCAACCGGCATCACCACCGCTGCAGCCGCCGCACGTCGTCGTAGCGCTCGAGCTGCGCGGCGGCATAGCGAAGCCTACGCGTGGGCCCGACAACTCGGGAACCGACCCGACTGTGTCAACGCCGCTCGCTCCGCATAGCGCCGAGGTGCGCCGAGATCATTGACCAGGGGTAGCCCGGTGAGGTCGCACTCATCCCAACCCGCTGTTCGATTTCGGCCAGGGTGGATACTGAGATGATGCCGGCAAGTTTGGCGCGGCTTCGGCACAGGACATGGATGCGCGGTCGGCCTCGGGGTAGCACCGCTTACCGGGCTCTACGGAGGTTGCGACTGCGGTGGCTGTGGCCGGTGGTACAGCGGCCACACCGCGACCGCCGGGCGGCGGCAGCAAACACGCAACCGCCGCGCACAAGCCTGCTGTCGGTGTTGCTGCGTCCGACGGCGCCGGCGCTGGCATTGGGGATCGTGGTCGCCACGGTGGCCATTGCGCTCGAGACGCTCGTGGTGGTGCTGGTGCGGCAGCAGTCACCGGGTGAGACGATCGAACCGATCTACCTGTTGGGCATCATCGTGATCTCCACTATGTGGGGGTTGGGACTCGCGGTGGCCACATCCCTTGCCAGCACCGTCCTGTTGACCTACGTGTATCACCGACCGGGCGAGCACTTCGTGCCGTTCGACCTCCAAAACGGCGTGATTGTCGTCATTTTCCTGGTGGTGGCGTTGAGCACGAACATTGTCGCCGGATCCGCCCGAGCGCGTGAGATCGAAGCCGAGGGCACGGCGGCCAAGCTGAAGGAGAGCAGCGACCGACTCAGGGCACTCGCCGAGCAGCAAGCGGCGCTGCGTCGGGTGGCCATGCTGGTGGCACGCGGCGTGCCGTCCTCTGAGGTCTTCTCGACAGTGGCGCAGGAGTTGGCCCGCGCGGTCGGCGCCGCCAACGCGGCGCTGTGGCGGTACGAATCCGACGGCACGGCCACCCTCATCTCGGCTCACGACGATCCGTTGCAACGGACCGCGATGCCAGTCGGTTCACGCTGGCCGCTGCATGGCGCGAACATCGTCGCCATGATTCGCGCCGATGGCCGTCCAGCCAGGATGGATACCCATGACAACGCGCCCGGGTGGGCCGCCGCGCACATTCGCGAACTCGGCCTCTGCGCCGGAGTGGGCGCCCCCATTGCCGTCGAGGGCAGTCTGTGGGGCGCCGCCGTCGTTGCCTCCGCTCAGCCCCGACCGTTAGCGCCCGATACCGAGGCGCGTGTCACCGACTTCGCCGATCTCGTCGCGACGGCGATCGCGAACGCCGAATCGCGCGCGGAGCTGACCGCGTCACGCGCCAGGATCGTGGCGTCCGCCGACGACGCGCGCCGACGCCTCGAACGTGATCTGCATGACGGAGCTCAACAACGTCTGGTCACGCTCGGATTGGAGCTGCGCTCCGTGCAAGCGTCGGTGCCGTCCGACCTCGGTGAACTCCGCGAACAGATCGACCACATCGTGACGGGCCTGGCCGCGGCCTCGGAGAGCCTGCAAGAACTTTCGCGAGGAATTCACCCCGCGATTTTGTCGAGAGGCGGACTCGCCCCGGCGCTGAGGACGTTGGCACGCCGCTGCCCGGTTCCGGTCAACCTTCGTACTGCTGTCGAGCACCGATTGCCCGACTCGGTCGAGGTCGCCGCCTACTACGCAGTGGCCGAAGCACTGACCAACGCCGCCAAATACGCCCACGCCTCGGAAATAACGGTCACTGCGGTAACGGAAGGCGCCAATTTCTCACTGTCTGTTCACGACAACGGCGTCGGCGGAGCTGATTCCCGCAAAGGTTCCGGGCTCATCGGCCTCAAAGACCGTGTCGCAGCTCTCGGCGGTCACATGCAGATTGCCAGCCCCCAGGGAAGCGGCACGTCGCTGCACATCACCATCCCGGTGGCGCGTTGACCGCTCGCGGGTTCCGGCACGGTCCGATCTCGTCGGTGCACCACCATGTCGTCTTGTCAACGGATCTCGACGGCATACTGTTGCGGTGGAATACACCGATCGTCTGGCACTGTCGTGCGGACCACCGTCATGATCGCAATCGGCTCGATAATGCGTCGTTTCGGAGTAGGTCGTCGGCTCGACGGGTACGTCGGGGGACCCCGCTCGTGATTCGCCGGACCACGGTTCGTCGAGTTGCTACCAGTTATGCGCTGCTACTGCCGAGTCTGATCGGGGTCGGCTGTTTTCTGCTGCTGCCGATTGTGGCCGTGCTGTGGTTGAGCGTGCACAGCTGGAACCTGTTGGGCCCCATCGATTTCGTCGGGTTGCGCAATTGGCGCGCCGTGCTGGGTGATCCGCAGTTCGGTCATTCGCTACTGGTGACGATCACGCTCACCGCGATCGTGGTACCGATACAGACAGTGCTGGGTTTTCTGGTCGCCACACTTCTCGCGCGGCCGATGCGCGGTGGCACCACACTGCGGGTGCTCTACGCACTGCCATGGGTGTGCGCGCCGTTGGCGGTCGGCGTGGTGTGGCAGTGGATCTTCGCGCCGACTGGTGGAGCGTTGAACGCCGTACTCGGGCAGCGGATCGAATGGCTCACCGATCCTGGACTCGCGCAGCCCGCGGTCGCGGTGGTGAGCGTGTGGTCGAACGTGGGTTATGTGGCGCTGTTCTTCGTCGCGGGAATCCGCGCCATACCGCAGGAGATCCTGGATGCGGGCGAACTCGACGGCGCCACCGGTTGGCAGCGTACCCGTTGGCTGGTGCTGCCGTTGCTGCGACCGACGATGCTGTTCGTGCTGGCCACCGGGGTGCTCACCACCTTTCAGACCTTCGACACGGTGTATGCCTTGACCAAGGGCGGGCCCGACCATCGCACGGATGTGGTTGCCATGCGGATGTATTCCGAGGCGTTCGATGCCGCGCGTCCCGGCCGTGCCGCGGTGATGGCACTTGCCGTGTTCGCCGTGGTGTTCGTGATCACGGTGGCGCAGCATCGGTACTTCCGTAATAGGACGAGTTATGAATTCTGACTCGCGGCGCATCACTCTGCGGGCGGCTACCGCGTATCTGATCCTGATCGCGGGCGCATTACTGACCGCGGCACCGCTGGTACTCAGCGCGCTCACCGCGGTGAAGTCTCCGGAGCAATTCGCGTCGGGCTCGGCGTTGGCATTGCCCGCCCCGGCGTCGGCGACCAATTTCCACGTCGCGGTGGATGCCGGCATCGGGCGGGCCATCCTGGTCACTGCCTTGATGACGGTGTTCATCACGTGCGGTCAGCTGATCACCTCGGTGCTGGCCGCGTACGCATTCGCGCGCACCGAATTTCCGGGGCGGGATCTGCTGTTCTGGGTCTATCTCGGCACGATGATGGTGCCGACTGTGGTCACGCTGATCCCGTTGTATCTGATGTTCGCCCGGTTGGGCTGGTTGAACACTTTCTGGGCTTTGGTGCTGCCGTTCGTCTTCGGTTCGCCCTACGCGATCTTTCTGCTGCGGCAATACTTTCGAGCTGTTCCGGCGGAACTCGTCTCCGCCGCGAGGGTTGATGGCGCGAACACCCTGGACATCATCTTTCACGTGATGGTGCCGATGAGCCGGCCCGTGCTCGCCACCCTGACGCTGATCACGATCGTCTCGCAGTGGAACAGCTTCATGTGGCCGCTCGTGGCCACCAGTGGGCGGACCTGGCAGGTACTCACGGTGGCAACGGCGAACTTGCAGACCCAATACAACGCCCAGTGGACAACGGTGATGGCGACAACGACGCTCGCGATCGCACCGCTGATCGTGCTGTTCATCGTCTTCCAGCGCCAAGTCCTGCGCTCCATCGCGTGGACGGGGCTCAAATGAGGGATTCGACCCGTGCCGCGCTGGTCATGATCTCGGCCGCGGTGCTGCTGGTCGCGGCGGCGCTGTGGTTGGGCCACGACAGTGACGGATCGGCGCACACCGTCGTGCGGTTGCGGATCTGGGACCAGAGCTTCGCGCCCACCTATCGGGCCTCGCTCGATGCGTTCCAGGCAACGAATCCGGACATCGACGTGCGGATCACGGTGGTGCCCTTCGCTGCCTATCCGCAAAAGCTGCGTCTGGACGTGGCAGGTGGCACCGCGGACGACCTGTTCTGGACCACGTTGTACGAGGACTATGCCGACAACGGACACCTCCTCGACATCGGTCGGGAATTAGGGCCCGATGCCGCCCGCGGCTGGGATCCGTTCGCGGTCGCCCAGTTCACCCGCAACGATCGGCTCTGGGTGGTGCCGCAATTCGTGGACGGCGGCAGTGCGGTGTTCTACAACCGCGACCTGCTGACCAAAGCCGGCATCGATACCGCGGAACTCGGCACGGTGCACTGGAGCGCTGACCCCGGTAGCGACACTTTCCGCCCGCTGCTGCAGAAGTTGGCGGCGGTAACCTCGTGGCCGTACAACGCGGCCAACGACTTCCAATCGATCGTCCTGCCGTATGTGGGTTCCGCGGGTGGCGAGTTCCAACAGGACGACCGATTTGTTTTCGACGGCCCGGCCGGCCGCACGGCATTCAATTACCTGGTCGGCCTGGTCGCAGACCGGCTCGCGCCTTCGGCCGCCGACACCACCAACAACAGCGACCTTGCCAGAAACGCTTTTCTGCAAGGAAAACTGGCACTGTTGCAGTCCGGCACCTTCAACCTCGGACAGATCGAGCACGACGCGAAGTTCCCCTGGGGCGTGGCGCTCATTCCCGAAGGTCCGGCTGGACGAGTCAGCGCCAACAACGCGGTCGGCGTCGCGGGTAACGCCGCCACCCAGCATCCCGACGCGGTCCGCCGCGTGCTGGCTTGGTTGGGCAGCGCGGAGGGCAATCGATACCTCGCGGCCGACGGCACGAGCATCCCGGCCGTCGTTTCCGAACAGCAGCGATACCGCGACTATTGGGCCCGTCGTGGCATCGACGTGTCCGCTTTCTTCGACGTGCTTCGCGGACGACAGCTCAGGCCCGGTGGAGGGGCCGGACTTCCGGCCGCGCTGTTGGCGATCGATCCGATCTTCGACGAAATGTTTCTCGGCAGGATCCCGGTGCCGGTCGCATTGGACCGTGCGCGCGCCGCGGCGGACGAGGCCATCGGTTCGCGATGACTCGGCGAAGGGGTGACCAGACCGGAGCGTCGCTACTGCACTCCCACCAGCAGCTGCGCAAGGGCCTATCGGGGGTTCCGGTACTAACCGCCGAAATCCAGCGAAGTTCGGGATGTGCTCTGGTGGAGGGTGATTCGCCGGTTTCGGGTGCGGCATGGGTGGTTGGCCCTGCAGTGCATGGGAAGCCGTCTACATCATCGATGGGTTGCTGCGCAACGACTCCGAGATGCAACCGGACACCATCTACCCCGACATGCAAGGCCAGTCGCTGCCGGTATTCGGGCTCGCGGCGCTGGTGGGGTTCGAGTTGTTGCTGCGCCGGCTGGGCAACCACTCGCACAAGAACCGCCTCTACCGGGCATTCCGTGAACTGGGGCGCCTCATCCGCGCGATCACGAGGAAGCGCCCGCGACCCGGCTGGATCTGGAACCGCGAGTGCTGTTCACGCGCGTACCCGACCGGACGTGATGGCGGCTTCGGTCTCGGCCCGGATCCGGGCGATCACTCGCAGGAGCCGACTCTACGGCTCAGTGTGAAGCGTTTCGAGACGTGGAACGGTGTCGGGGCTTTCCAACAACCGAACGGTCAAGGGCGGTAGTGGGCTGAGGTTCATTGGCAGTCGAGGGCCCGGCGTTGTCGGTAACCGCCCCTCCCGAAGTAGGACCGGATTACGCCAGAAAAGCCTCGTCACACCGCAAACCGCTTGCGGCCTGTCGCCATCTCCGGCCGCGTGGCCGATCGCCACCTCGAGACGCTCACTGATCATCTTCGAGTTCTCCCACCACAACCCCGACGACCCGGGTTCGACTTCGGCGACATGGAAGTCGCCTGGCGTCGAGTCGTGCCGGACCTGTTGAGCTGAGGCAGCTTTCGGCCGCAGTCTATCGATCGAAACCGTACATGTTGTTCTTCACGCACCATTGCCCCGCAATCGGGCCAGCATGGTTTTGTAAGCAGCGCTGTCGTGTTGGTCACCAGGAGTGAATGGAGCAGGCTCGCCACCGAGTTCCAGGTACCGTTCTCGTTCCTGCTCCAAGCCGAATACTTCCACGGGATCCGCCGAGTTACCCAACCGTTCGATCCGATCTGCGCGTTCGCTGTAGGCGTCGCTACCTGCTCGGACATTGTCCGCCCACTCCGCAAGGGGCATGGTCAGGTCGCGGTCGAAATCCGCCACTGCGCTGGGCGGCATCCCGTCCCGTTCGAGAGACCAGTTCATCAGAAGCCGGGAAGTACGCCCGTTGTAGCCCTGGTCCCACGGGTGAATGGCGACGAACTCGCGTTGGAGTTCAGCAGCCAGTTGATACGGATCGTGTCCGGGTTGCCTCCTAGCAGTGTTGTACCAGTCGCACAGCGACTGTAGTTCGTCCCCGACGGCTTCTCTGGTGGGAAAGCTCTGGTACTTGATGATGCCGTAGTCGAGCGGACCGGTCGGCGGGGGTAACCAGGTGAGACGGGGATTGGCCTCTACGACGGCTATTTCCCTGTCGGACAACGGGTACTCCATCACGCCCCAGCGCTTGCCCTCTGGCCTGGTGAACACGCCGCCGGCTTCCGGCATGGTGAACTGTGACAATCTGCGGTGCAGATCGACGATGAACGGCACTGTCAGCTCCTGGTCGCCGTGTCGGCGGGCGGCGACCCTGGCATTCAGATAACTGGCCCACTCTCGCTCGCCGAACAGCAGTTCCGGCCGAGGTTGCCGGGCGACCAGGGCTACATGCAGAAAATTATCTTCGATCAAGAGGCTGGCTTCCTGGGCGCGTTCCGCCGAGGTTCGGATGCCCAGCATGGCTGATCTGCGCGCGATCATCTCCTGGACGCCGAGGTCTTCGGGTTCGTCCGCAAATCCACTCCCAGGCAGGTTCGGACCACCCGGACCACCCGGACCACCCGCGGCAGCGATGTGGCGTGTGGAGTCCTTGTCAGTCCGTACCACCGCCCCGCGGACATCCCTGGAGGCCTGGCCGGCATCGAGAGCGTGACGAGACCCCTTGTCGGCGTTGGAAAGTACTTTCGCCGCACCCTCGGCCCTACGAGCGAAGGACCTGATGCCGTGCTCGGCATCAGCCCGTGCCATCATCGTAATTTCGCCGCTCAAGCCTCTGGCAAATCGGGCATAGGCCTGCGCAATCTCTTCGGATCTGATCAGCAGAACAACGCCCTCGGCTCGATCAGCGCAGCTTTCTCGTCTTCTCCCAGCACCGTCACCAGCGTCCGTGCGGCCATATGATCCGCGGGCCTCAGCCGTGCCCGGGCTGCGGCGGAGTCGAGCCCAAAGTCCCCATCAGAGGAATCTTGTCCTTGCATATCTGTCTGTGCGGGGGTTGCGGTTCGTGGCGGTGTCACACCGGCTGATCGGCGTGGTCGCGTTGGAGAGTGCGGTAGATGGTGGGCCGGGAGACACCGAACAGTTCGGCGAGGTCGGCGATGGTGTGCTCGCCGGTGGCGTGCCTGCGCCGCAGCTCGGTGCGCTGTTTGGCCGAGAGCTTGGGTTGGCGGCCGCGGAGGCGGCCTTTGGCGCGGGCGATGGCCATGCCCTCACTGGTGCGCATCCGCAGCAGGTCGACTTCGAACTCGGCGAAGGTGGCCAGGATGTTGAAGAACATCTTGCCCATCGGATCTTGCGGGTCGTAGACCTGCCCGCCGAGCGACAGCTTGATATCGCGAGCGGCCAGGTCGTCACCGATCGCGCGCGCATCCGGTATCGAGCGGGCGAGCCGGTCGAGCTTCGGCACCACGAGGGTGTCACCGGCGCGGACCGCCGCGAGAGCCTGATCCAGGCCGGGGCGCTGACGTTTGGTGCCGGTCAGGCCGTGGTCGAGATAGATGCGTTGTGTGGTCACGCCGAGCTCACGCAGCCGGTCGCGTTGGGCGGTGAGATCCTGGGCGTCGGTGGAGCAACGGGCGTAGCCGATCAACGTGCCGGACATGACCGAAATTGTAACGGATAGCATCCCCTCATCGAGAATCTTTCCGTACGGCCTATATGAGACAGAAATGGTCCTTGTGGCGGCCTGTGGTGACAGGCTCGGGCGGCATCTCCACCTTCGAGGTCCTGGAGCTCGACGACGAGAGGGCAACGCCGTCGTCGAGTCTGCGCTCCTCCACAGTCCCGGCCGATACCCGTTCAGCGTTCCTGCCGACTCGCTCGTGCCCGCACCGGAGGAGCAGCACGGATCTGCGGGTCTTCTCGTTCTTCACCTTCGGCAGTTCCCTGTTTCTGTGCAGAGCATGAGGGAAGGTAGTTCGGGTGATGGATACGGCGAAACCTCCGCGGCCGCTGGTCTTTCCGGCTGACGCGATCCAGGCATCGCAGACGGTCGCGGCGATTGCGGCCGTCGGCGTGACCGTGGTGTGCGGGTTTCCCGCCGCAGGCAAGACCACGGTCACACGGTTCCTGTCGGAATTGATCGACTCGGTGGTGTTGGACAAGGACACCTTCGCGCCGCAACTGGAGGAAGCGGTGATGTCGGAACTGACGGGCGACCCGCACGATCGTGACAGCGACTGCTACCGCCGTGTCGTATCCCCCACCTGTACGCCGCTCTGGTCGGCCAAGCGGTAACCGCCGCGCAGCGTTGCCCGGTCGTGCTCGACGCCCCGTTCCTCGGCTACATCCAGACTGCCGCCGCGCGCGGACTGTCCTCGGCCGAGTACATCTAGACAATCGCTCCTGGGGTGGGCACCGGCCGCTACTCGCGCTCCGTCATCCAGGTCCGGGCGAGGAATGACGGAGCCAATCCGACGCTTGCTACAAGCAGTTTATGAGTGATCCCGTGGGGTGAGGGGCCGCGTGGCAGGCCCTTCGAGCACACTGCCGTCGGCGGCGAATCGAGATCCGTGTAGTGGACAGTCCCACGTCTTCTCGGCGTCGTTCCACCCGACGACACCGTAGAGATGCGGACATATTGCCGACACGGTGGTTGTTTTGCCCTCGACCGTGCAGGTCCCCACCGACTGGAGGCCGACGTGTCGCACCTGCCCCAAACCCTCGACCGGTGCACGGGTGTCGTCACCGTGTAGTCCTGCGCGCAGCCAGCCGCCCGCCAATGCAAGGCCCACGCCACCGTTGGTTCTCGCGGCCGTCACCAGGCCGGCGAGTTCGCGGGGCCGCCACGCTTGCAAGACACCAGCCCAATCCATGGGCCGGCCGAACACCCGACCGGAGATCGCCAGCGCCGCGGCGACCGCATTGGCCATCCCCCACTTCGAATAGCCGGTAGCGACGAGGATGCGGTCGCTTCCGGGAAGCAGGGGCCCGACGTAGGGCAGTGCGTCGATCGGTGAATAGTCCTGAGCGGACCACTGATGGGTCAGTTCGACTCCGGGCCAGTATGTTCTAGTCCAATCGATCAGATCGTCGACCTTCGACTGCGGCGAGGATTCCCGTCCGACAACGTGCCCGTTGCCACCGACCAGAAGCAGTCGGCCCTGCGTAGTAGGCGCGTACCGCAACGACCTCGTCGGCTTGTCAGCGGACAAATACATTCCATGTGGAATCGGTTCAGGCACTTCGAAGGCAAGCGCATACGAGCGTCCCGGTTCCAACCGAGCGAAGAATCCACCGCGGTCGAGAATCGGCGTGCCGGTCGCCAGCACGACCGTTCCTGCCCGGACCGGGCCGTGCTCGGTCTCGACGACCCCACCTTTCACCCCGGTGACCCTCGTGTTCTCGAAGATCACCGCGCCGTGTCGCACCGCCTCCGTGGCGAGCCCGCGCAGCACCGCGATCGGGTCGAACTGCGCCTGGTCATCGACGCGCACCGACCCATACGTCGGAAACGGCAGCTCTACCTCGTCCGCCCAGTGCGCACCGATCCCGGCAGCACGGCAGGCTGCGAGTTCGGCCTCGACCCGCGCGGTGCCGGATCGCGTCTGAGCGTAGGTAAACGCCGATTCGCGTTGGGTGGCGATGTTGTAGTCCGCGCAGAATCGCAGCAACCACTGCTGCCCTTCGATATTGGCCGCGACGTAGGCGCGCAGCGTCGCCTCGGAATGCTTCGACGCGATGCTCGACAGGTGAGTTCCCTGCAGCAAGCTGAGTTTCGCGGTCGTGTTACCCGTCGCCACAGCACCCAAGCTGCGCGCCTCGACAACCGCCACCGACGCGCCACCACGAGCAAGCAGCACCGCGGTGGCTACACCGGTCAGACCACCACCGACGATCACATGGTCGAATCGTGAACCGGGCACCAGCGGCGGATACCCCGCTTCTGGCGGGGCTTGGTCCAACCAGAAGGAAGTCACACCACCCGGATGCCCTCGCACGCCACCACGAAACTTCGGCGCTCCTGGCTGGCCGGGGGCGGCGGGTCTCGGCGAGGTCGGCTCTGCGCGCGGTCACCGAGGGCTAAGGTCTGCAAGGTGACTGATGACGACGATGCGTCGGCGGTTTCCCGACTGGAGGTCGAGCATCGGATGGCCGGCGAGGTCGCGGTCGTGGCGGTGAGCGGGACGGTCGACCACTCGACTGCCTCCCAGTTGATGCAGGCGGTGCGCGTGGGGTTGGACCACACACGCGGCGGGTTCTGCGTCCTGGATCTGACCGCCGTGCAACTCCTGGGCGGCTACGGCCTCAGCGCCCTACTCAAAGCCACCAGAGCTTCCGAGGACCGCCGACAGCCGCTGCGTATCGCCGTCGACTCCAACCAGCCGGTGATTCGTCCGATCGAGATCACCGGGCTGGAGGAGTTCCTTGCGCTCTACCACAGCGTCGAGGAGGCGCTCGACGCTTGAACCCCGGTATCTCCGGCCACCGGCCAGGCCACGGAGGGGGGAACCGCCGCGCCGACTGGATAGACGGCCGAGTGCGGGTGGTGACGGGCCCGCGACCGATCATCAATGCGAAACCGATCCCGCTGCACCGGAGCCCGGCGCCGCTCGCCGAGCACAACGAAAGATCTCTGGTGTGGTGTCTCACCAACGATCGTCACGAGACACATCGGACCGTTGCGGATTCCCGCAGGTCGAATGAACCCGAATCTGTAACAGTTGCCGTGTACGCGCCGACGTCAACCTGTCGGGGGTTCGCATTACGTTGCGCGACATGCGAATCGGCTACGGCGGGGTCTCCACCCGCGACCAGCACCCCGAGGACCAGCACGACGCGCTCACCGCCCGCCGGTGCGAGGGGATCTTCATCCACAAGGCCTCCGGCAAGCTCGCCTCCCGCCCCGAACTGACCAAGGCGCTGCTCGTCGCGAACCGGCCCAAGGACCAACGGGTCGTGACAAAGCTCGACCGGCTCGGCCGCTCCCCCGGAACACCTCATCGAACTCTCGAAGACCTTGCACACGCCCTGATGTCCGGACGCACCCGCGACGGGGTGGCCGCAGCCCGAGCCCGCGGACGTACTGCGGCCAGAAACCCGAACTCGGCCCCGGCAGGTCCAGCTGGCCCGGCAGATGTACGACGAAGTCGACGACCACGGCAAGCGCTACACCGTCGGCCCGATCGCCGCCGAGTTCGGCGTCACCCGCCCCACCATCTACCGCTACCTGAACAAAACGACCCCATTGCCGAACCGCACCTAACCACGAACTATGAGAACTTCGTTGGATTTCGGCGATTACTACCGGACCCTATCGGTTCCGGGTGGTACCGCGCGTGAGTTGCATACGCTGAGCGATCACAGCGTCCAGCGACCAGCGGCCGGGCCCGGCCCACAGCAAAAAGATCAGCCCGAGCAGCATTGCGAAATCGGTGCGTGCGTCGTGGGCCATCCCCCAGAAGCCTTGCACACCTCCGAATCCACCGGGGCGCAGCTCGGGTAGCTTGGTCAGCACGATCGCGAGGCTGATGTCGATCAGCAGCGGCACCACCGCCAGCCGGGTCAGCAGACCGATGACGATCAAGGCGCCGCAGGCGATCTCGACGACACCGTCGAGGTTCGCGAAGAAGGTCGGCGCCGGGATCCCGATCTTGTCGAAGCGACCCGGCCCCAACGTGTTCGGGTAACGGAACTTCTGGATCCCCTCGCTGAGGAATACCAGTCCCACCGCCACCCGGATGCAGATCACCGCCGCCGGGCCGTCGGAGCCCAGCGTCCGCGACCACCGCCGCGTTCCCACCATCGGCACTCGCCTCCCGATATCGTCACCCGATACGGCACGCCCGATCCTACCGGCGCCCGCGCCTGCACGACGGACCCGCGGCGCGCCATGCCCAGGAGGCCGGAGGGCGAACTCCTGTTCACCGAGTCGGTATCGGATCCCGATATCGAATATCGTGGCCGGTGTTCGGTCCCCGCCAGTCAGGAGTGTTGCGTCATGTCGTCCAGCCATCCCGAGCCCTGGTTGCCACGGCGACTCGGTGTCGGTGACGCGGTGGTGATCGGACTGGGATCGATGATCGGGGCGGGCATTTTCGCCGCCCTCGCCCCCGCCGCGGCGGCGGCGGGGTCCGGGCTGCTGATCGGACTGGCGGTCGCGGCAATGGTCGCCTACTGCAACGCCACCTCCTCCGCCCGCTTGGCGGCGCGCTATCCGACCTCCGGCGGCACGTACGTCTACGGGCGTGAACGCCTGGGTGAGTTCTGGGGGTATCTGGCCGGGTGGACCTTTGTGGTGGGCAAGACCGCCTCGTGCGCGGCCATGGCCTTGACCGTCGGCACCTACGCGTGGCCGGGGCATGCCCATGCGGTCGCGGTCGCCGCGGTGGTTGCTCTGACCGCGGTCAATTATCGCGGGGTGCAGAAATCGGCGCTGGCGACCCGGATCATCGTCGCGGTCGTGCTCGCGGTGCTGGCCGCCGTCGTGGTCGCTGCATTCACCGCCTCCACGGCGGAGGCGGGCCATCTCGGGATCGGGTCCGACACCTCGGTCCGTGGGGTGCTGCAGGCAGCCGGATTGCTGTTTTTCGCTTTCGCCGGATACGCCCGCATCGCCACCCTCGGCGAAGAAGTACACGATCCTGCCCGGACGATCCCCCGCGCGATCCCGGTCGCATTGGGTATCACGCTGGTCGTGTACGCCACCGTCTCCGTCGCTGCCCTCGTTGTGCTCGGCCCGCACGAATTGAGTTCTGCCACAGCGCCATTGGCTGACACTGTGCGCGCGGCCGGGGTGTCGGCCCTTGTGCCGGTGGTGCGGGTCGGTGCGGCGGTCGCGGCCCTCGGATCTTTACTGGCGCTGGTCCTGGGTGTCTCGCGCACCACCTTGGCCATGGCGCGTGACCGGCATCTGCCGCGCGCGGTCGCGGCGGTCCATCCCCGCTTCGGGGTGCCCCACCGCGCGGAAGTGGCCGTCGGCGCGGTCGTGGCGGCACTTGCTGCCGTCGTCGACGTGCGCGGCGCAATCGGGTTCTCCTCCTTCGGTGTGCTGACCTACTACGCCATCGCGAACGCCTCGGCGTGGACCCTGACCCCCGGTGAACGCCGCCCGCAGCGCGTAATTCCCGTTCTCGGTCTGGCCGGTTGCGTAATCCTGGCCTTCGCCCTCCCCGTCACTTCGGTCCTGTCCGGCACCGCGGTCCTCGCCGCCGGCGCGCTGGTCTACTTCCTGCGCCGACGACTCGCCCCGGCGCCGCAGTGAGTGCGGCGCCCGCCTGAGCCATCGAGAGTGGCAGTTCAGGCGATGTGCTCGCCGAGCACCTCACGCGCCAACGCTTTCCGGTCGGTGGCCAATGCTGCCAGCCCGTTCGGAGTCGCTCGATACACCCGCCGCACCCGGCCGTCCACCACCCGTTGCTCCGAGGTCAACAGCCCATCGGCCTCGAGCACCGCCAGATCCTCCGTGGTGATCTCCCAACCCTCGGCGATCAGCTCCCGGACCACGCCCATCATGTCCACGGTGGTGTGGAAGATGACCGCGTTGGTCAACAACGTCGAGAACTTGACGATCTTCTCCTGCTCGTCGGGGTCGTTGTCGGCGATCACCCCATGGTTGCCGAACCGGCACCAGGAGCAGAACCGGTTGTAGGACTCGACCTTGTTGGTCGCCGCCGTGGTCCGCCTCCGCAGTTTCGGATCCGACGAGAACCGCAGCATCGCGACGGTACGGATGACGCGGCCGATCTCGCGGAACGCCTTGTAGTAGTTGTTGCGCCGCGAGTAGGTCGACAACCGGCGCAGCAGCATCGCCGAGGAAATCTTGCCCTCCTTGATCGACAGCACGACCCGCATCACGTCGTCGAAGTGGCGTTCGATCAGCTCCCAGTCGATGACGTTGCGGCCCGGCTCGCCGAACAGGGCGTCGATATGCCGGTTGCGGCTGGTCTCGGTCGTCCGGTAGAAGTTCAGTTCTTTCCAGTTGCGGATGCGGGGCATCAGGTCGAACCCGAACACGTGCGCGAGCGCATACACCGGCAGCGCTTGGCCTTGCGTATCGGCGTGTACTTTCGTCGGCTTCAGTCTGGACTGCTGGTCGAGCAGACCTTGGATGATGTGCACCGCCTCCCACACTCCGACCAGGATGAATGTCGAGAACAGCGTCTGATGCTGCGAACTGCCGGTCTCCATCGCCGTCCGCACCTCGGCGGACCATTCCTCGAACCGCTGTGGCCGCCCCTCGACAGGGTCACGATCGCACAGGTCATCGGTGTAGCGCACCAACGCCGCTGCCGCAAACCATGTGAGGCAGCTCCCCGGCGGAATCAACCCGCGCAGCGGTACCCAGGAGGAGAAATCTCTGCGCCGAAAATATTGTGCTGCCGCCGAACAGTCGGCACGCACGCACCGTACGGTCCAACACCCCCGGCGCATCCAGGCAACGTCGCCACGAACAGCCCCAGATCCACAGTCACACAGGGGATTCCGAAACTATCCTCGGTCCCGCCGCTGTGTCCGTATCTGCACTCCGCCGGTCTGCTGAATCTGTCCTGCACCTGCTCGACTCGTATTTGCAGGGGACTCGTATCGACCTGGACTTCCCTGGATTCGCTCAGGAAGCCTGACTATCGGCGTTACGTCGAAACGGTTGTCCTGCCGTCTTTCTTGGTCGCCGTCGAAATTGCGCCGGGCCTGGCCGCGGACCCGGAACTTCATGCCCTTCGCCCGCTTGCTCGCCGACGGGTCGCAGCGCACGTCTTCCTCACCGACGTGTTCGAGGACGGACCTGCACGACGGGCGGCTGTGCCTGCCGGTCTGCGACCTCGACCGCTACGGCGTGACGCGGGCGGATCTGGAGCAGGGCTTGGACACTCCCGGAGTACGAGCGTTGCTATCGCATTGAAGCTGTCATCGAAAATGGGAGCCGGTTGAAGGCCCACTGCCGGTTGCGGTCCTCCTTGGAGACCAGCCCCGGCGGCACCCTCGCACCGGACCTCCTCCCTCGCGCTCCGCTTCCTACGCCGCCACACCGACGGTTCCGCTGGTACGCGACCCAGCCCGAGCCGCGTACCCATATAATGATAACCATTTCCATTATGAGATATGGTTCATCGACCGGTTCGGCTCGTTCAAGTGGCGCTCGCAACGAGCGATGAGGGCGGTTTGCGCGTCTCCCGACCCGCCGCGCCGGACACGTGATACACCGCACGAGAAAGTAGACAACGCATGCGTATTCGTTCGCGAGCTACCAAAGCGGTAGCTGTCTCCGGGCTGGTAATAGTAGCCATGACTACTGGATGTGGCGCACACATGGACAGTGATGCCCGCCAAGCACACCCGCCAGGGTCATCGCCGATCGCGGTCAGCTACGACGGCGGCATCTACATCCTGTACTCAATGTCGTTACGGCAGACCGGTGAGGTCGCGATCGCGGGCCTCGACGAACTCAGCCCCGCAGGCGACGACCGCCACCTCATCGTGTCGACGCAGGACCGATTTCGAATCCTGGACGCCCTGGACGCCGAGTTCACCGATATCGACTTCTCAGCGGCGGAGCCCGGCCACGTTGTACCGCACGCTGGTCGCACCACACTGTTCGCAGACGGTTCCGGTGAGGTCATCACCTTCGATCCGACCACGCTCGGCAGCGGGAAGCCGGATACCGCGGTCTATCGGGCTGCCGCAGCCCACCACGGAGCGGCGATCGAACTGACCAACGGCGAACTGGTCGTCACTCTCGGCGCCGAGGAGAAGCGGATCGGTGTGACGGTACTGGACAAGGACCGCAAGGAAATCGCGCGGAACGAGGATTGTCCCGGTGCGCACGGTTCGGCAACCGCCGAGAACGAAACCGTCGTGGTCGGATGCCAGAACGGGGCCCTCGTCTACCACAACCGTGTACTGCGCAAGGTGCCCGGTCCGACCCCGTACGGCCGCATCGGCAACCTGGTCGGCAGTGACAACTCCGCGATCGTACTCGGTGACTTCAAGTACGGCGAGCAGGCCGAACTCGCAGGGTCGCAACAGGTCTCGCTGATCGACACCGCCGTGGGCAACATGCGTCTGGTCGACATCGGCACCAATTACACGTTTCGCTCGCTGGCCCGTGGCCCTGCGGCGGAGGCTCTGGTGCTCGGCACCGACGGTCGAATCCATGTGCTCGACCCGGTCGCGGGCACGGTTTCCCGCACCATCCCCGTCATCGATGCATGGCAGGAACCCCAGCACTGGCAGCAGCCGCGGCCCGCGCTGTTTGTCCGCGGCGATATGGCCTACGTGACCGACCCTGCCATGAAGATGGTGCACCGAATCGACTTGGCTGCAGGTATGGTCGCGGCGACTGCAACGCTACCAGCTGCCCCCAACGAACTCAGCGGGGTCGTCCCTCGCTAACTGACGAGCCGCTGCGGATGCGCGGACCTCCCCCGCATCTGTCGACACCCCTCGGTCACACCGGTCATCGACATTGCCCTATCCGCCGACCGGCCCATCAGCGGCTTCCCGATGTGCCCATTCGTTGGGACTGAAAACGCACTCGTCCCAGTGCCGACGAATCAGACTATCCGTCGTCGACGTCGTTGTCGCACGGCACGTCGTCGGTATGAACGACCACCTCCACTCGAGCGAAGATGCTCGTCGACCGCGGTGATTCAATAGGTGTTTGCATCGAATGAATCCGTACCATTCGCTTTCTCTGCCCGATGCGATGCAAAGACGCAATTCTTTTGCAGGCAGCCCTGTTTCGCATACGCTCCGAGCACCGGCGAGTGAGACTCGACTGCCATCTACTGATCTGTCCAGCAGCGGCTGTATCCGGCGCGACCGCCGCGCACCGCGACCATTCATGCTTCGGAAAGCGGGAATCCGCCGGTCGCGTCGGTCTTTTGAGAAAGTCCTGCGATGGCACGGAGGGCGGGAATCATTCCTGCCACCGGGATCCCCGGATCCATCGTTCGGAACATACCCAACCCGACACCGAGCGCGAGCATAGCGACGGCTGCTTCCGCCGGTGGGATCTGGGTATCGAACTCGTCGGTCGCCCGCAGCGCGGTACCGATCATGTCGACGATGGCGTTGAGCCTGGTCGCGAGCTCGACGCGGAGGTGGTCGTTGCGCCGCGCCTGGACGCCGAACTCCAGTTCCAACTGGGTCCAGTTCGGATCGCCGATGACATGTTCGGACCATGCGGCGATCCGTTGCAGGCGGTCGGCGGTCGTCGGCGTGGCGATGATGTCGGCGACCTCGGCCACCCGTTCGCCACGAATCTCGTCGAGCACGGCCAGACACAGGCCGTCTTTGGTGCGGAAATTCGAATACATCGCCCCCTTGGTGAACCCGGCGGCCGCGGCGACCTTATCGATGGTTGTGGCCTGATATCCGTCCGCCAAGAACAGCCGCTTGGCGGTGGTAATCAGCACGGCGCGCGTCTGTGACTGGCTCTGGGCTCGGGTGGGTCGAGCCGAATGCGCGGATCGTAACCCTCGCCGATTCTCATACGGATTCACAGACACGCCGATTCTCATCCTGATTCGCAGACAACCGATACTTCTTACAGATACTCTCAGTATCCGATTGTAGATTCCGGCGGTATCCCAAATCGCAAGGAAGGATCGAATCGTGAGGAGCCGAATAGGCAGATTGGCCGCAGCTTTGACCGGAACCCTCCTCGTGGTCGGAGGCGGGGCGATCTCCGCACCATACGCATGGACGCAGCCGGCCGCGGATGCCGTGGATGCCGCAGGGGATTTCTACATACCGCCGGCAGCGCTGCCGGGAGGACCGGGCACTATCGTCCGCGCCGAACCGTCACACCTTGCACTGTCGGTCCCAGGAATGGGCGGAACGATCCCGGCGACGGCGACGCGCATGATGTACGTCAGCAGCGACACGCACGACTCGCCGACCGCGACGGTAGGAACATATCTCGAACCGGCCGCGCCGTGGACCGGCCCTGGCGAGCGACCGCTGATCGCGTACGCGGTCGGGACGAAGGGGCAAGGCGATAACTGCGCGCCCTCGAAGCTGCTGTCGCAGTTCGTCCACTATCAGCCACCGTTCGATGTCATCGTCGAATACGATGTGCTGGCGCTGTATACGTTGCTCGCCGCCGGCATGGCGGTGGCGGTGACCGATTACCACGGCCTCGGTACACCCGACGTACACGACTACCTCAACCGGAAGTCCCAAGCCCACGCGGTGCTGGACGCCGCACGGGCCGCGCTTCGGTTGCCCGGCACCAGCCTCAACCCCCGTACGCCGGTCATTCTCTATGGCTACTCCCAGGGCGGCATGGCCTCTGCCGGCGCGGCCGAGCTGCAACCGAGCTACGCCCCCGATCTGAACGTCCGCGGCGCCTACATCGGCGGGCCAGTAGTGGACGACGAGTACTTCATCGGGTACAACGACGGCCGAGCCTCGTCCGCGCCCGCCATCGCCTGGATCCTCAACGGCATCGCCGCCGATTATCCCGAGACCCGCCCGGTGCTCGACGCGGAACTCAATGACACGGGTAAAGCGATCCTGCGCGAGTCTCAGGACAAATGCGCAGTCCCGGTCGGACTGGCCCAGCAATATCAGAACACGTCCCAGTGGACCACCAGTGGACAACCTCTGACCGCCGTGATCGATCAATCACCTGCGTTGCGGGCGGCTTTCAACCAGCAGCGGATCGGCACTCTCACACCCGCGGTGCCCGTCCTCGTCTCTTCGGCCATGAACGACGAGGGAGCGCCGTTCCCGCCCATCCGCGACGTGGCCGCCGGGTGGTGCGGTAGTGGTGTGCCCGTTCAGCTGGAATCGAACGCCCAGATTCCCAGCCTCTCCGGAATCGCGATCACCCACGTGTTGGCCTTCTTCCCGTCACTGGCAGCCTCGCGGCAGTGGCTGACCGATCGGCTCACGGACACTCCCGCCCCATCCAACTGCGCGGCGTTGCCGTAACTTCGGACACGCAGCCGATTTCGACACCGTCAGTATCCCGATCGGATCGCACGATGCCGGCCGCGGTTCGGCCCCGAGGTCGAACCGCGGCACCGGCCGACCCGATCGAGGAGATCGCGGTGCCTCGCGATGCGATGCCGCCGAGTTCGTCCAATGTTCCGCCGGATGCCTCGGCGGCTCCGGGATATCCGAGGCGACCGATCATCGACGAGCGATACCAGCGGAGACGCCGCCTGGTCAGGCGGTGGTTTTGTCAGATTGCTGGCTTGCAGCATAGAAGCAGCTATTCTAGAGCTACAAGTTCAGCGCAACCGATTTCGGCGGCCACGCTCTCGATTGGGTGTGGTTCTGTTGAACGAGCGAGACGCCTATGACGATCTTCAAGCACACGCAAGCTCGCGATCCCAAGCGCTACCTCTGGATTCTCGGTTTGATCGCCCCTGGTTGCTCACTGGTTCCCTCGCAGCTGGTGGCTCATACCGGACTGGAAGTGTTTTGGTGGATCGGTCCGATCATCGTGCTGGTCGCGATCCCGCTGCTGGACTGGGCGGTGGGAGATGACGGGAGCAATCCGCGCGACGAGGACTACGAAGCGCTGTCAAACGATCGCTACTACCGCTGGTGCACCTATCTGTTCCTGCCGATCCAGTTCATCGGCCTGCTCATCGCAGGCTATCTCTGGTCCAGAGCGGAACTGAGCCTGGCCGACAAGCTGGGACTGGCCGTGACCCTGGGGTTCGTGTCGGGCATCGGCATCAACGCTGCCCACGAACTCGGGCATCGAGCCGAGCACCTCGAACGCTGGCTGGCGAAAGTCGCACTGGCGCAGTCCGGATACGGGCATTTCTTCGTCGAGCACAACCGAGGCCATCATGTGCGCGTCGCCACGCCCGAAGACCCGGCCAGTGCACGGTTCGGCGAGTCTTTGTGGGCGTTCCTGCCACGCACCATGTTCGGCGGTTTTCGCTCGGCGCTGAAGTTGGAACGCGAGCGGCTTGCGCGTGAGGGAAAGCGCTGGTTCAGCCGGGACAACCATCTCCTGCAAGCATGGTCTATGAGCGTCGCGTTGTTCGGCACGATGATCCTGCTGTTCGGGCCGGTCGTCATCCCCTTCCTGGCGCTGCAGGCACTGATCGGCGCGGGGCTGCTGGAGACGGTGAACTATGTCGAGCACTACGGGCTGCTTCGCCCGCGCCGCGTAGACGGCCGTTACGCACGGTGCTCGCCGCGCGACAGCTGGAACAGCGACCGTCTGGTCACGAACTTGTTCCTGTTCCATCTGCAACGCCACAGCGACCACCACGCGAATCCCGGCCGTCGTTACCAAACCCTGCGCAGCTCTGATCTGGCACCTCAGCTACCAGCTGGCTATGCAACCATGGTTGTGCTGGCTGCGGTGCCTCCGCTCTGGAGAGCGGTCATGGATCATCGGGTGCTCGCCCACTACGGTGGCAACATCATGCTCCTCAATACCAAACCTCGAGGCCGCCGGCAGTGGTTGTTTCGCCGCTCGCAGGATGCACCACTTTCGGGTCGAGACGCGAACTCCTTCCCCAAACCGAGCAGGCTCCGGGTGAAACCGCGCGTGTGAGTTCCCGGCAGTGACATCGAGCCGCGTGCGATGCGGCCACCAGGCCCGGTGATGTTCCGGGAGATCGACCGATCCCCGCACCGGAATCCGGACCCGCGTCCGGCGGCTGGGGCGTTCTACCTGCTGGTGTGTCGGTATGCCGTGCCGATCGCGTCGATCTCGCGCGCGGTCAACACCTCTTCGATCCGGTCGAAGCCGTGGGGAGCGCGGTCGGCCACCAACCGGAGAACGCGGTCCATCGGCATGTCTCGGTTGGCGAGCACGGTGGCGTTCACCGCGTCGCGTCGCGCGGCCTCGTAGGCGTCGAGTGCCACAGACGGATCGCTTGTCGCGGCCAATTCACGTGCCAAGACACCGGCGTCGATAATGGCTTGCGAACCGCCGTTGGAGCCGATCGGGTACATCGGGTGCGCAGCGTCGCCGAGCAGCGTGATCCGGTTGTCGGTCCAGCGCGACAACGGGTTTCGATCGACCATGGGGTATTCGAGAATGTTCTCGCTCGCCGCCATGAGCTCGCCCACGTCCAAGCCGTCGAACTGCCATCCCACGTAGTGCGGCAATACGTCCTCGAGTCGGCCGGCGCGATTCCAGTCCGGGGCCTGCTCGTTCGTGTCCGAAACCTTCACCTCGGCAACCCAATTGATGAGCGCGCGCCCATGTCGACGCGCGGCGGCGGAAATGGGGTAAGCGACGAACTTCGCCGCATGGTTACTCCCCGCGATCACCATGGACGCACCTGATAGAAAGGGCCGAGCGTCGGTTACTCCCCGCCACATTCGTATGCCGTTCCAGAGCGGCGCCCCCTCGCCCGGTCGTATGCGCTTGCGCACCACGGAATGTAGTCCGTCGGCGCCGACCACGGCGTCGACGACCATCTCGACGACCACGTCACGGATTCGGTCGTGGATCCGAACACGTACGCCATCGACGTTTTGAGTCGCGCTCTCGAACCGCATGCCGGTCCGCACCGCGCTTGGGCCGAGACGATCGCATACCGCGTCCAACAGCAACATCTGGAACTCACCGCGATGCACGGAATACTGCGGCCACCGGTGTCCTGCGGCCAATCCGCGTGGCTCACGCCAGATCTCACTGCCGAAGCGATCGAGATGCACGCACTCTATCGTCGGGATGGCAATGTCGGCCAGATTCTCGTACAGGCCGAGTTTCGCAAGTTCGCCAGTGGCGTGCGGCAGTAGGTTGATGCCTACACCGAGTGGACGCAACTCGGTGACAGTGTCGATCACGATGACTTGGATCCCGACGGCATGCAGGCTCAATGCCGTCGTGAGTCCCCCGATTCCAGCGCCGACGATCAGGACCTTCATCCGCGGATCCGGTCCGGCACATGCATAGGGTTGAACCGCTCCCGAATATGTGCCACCACAGTCGATTCCTGGTCCAGCAAGATGTACTCCTTGTAGACGCAACGAGCGCCATTGGATTCGGTCAGCGGCCAGATGGTCCACCCGGTGGCCAACACGGTGCGGCCGAGTCGGCGGCCCGCGGCGGCAAGCCCGTGCCCGATCGGGATTCGACCGTGCGTCAGGATGCCGGTGAGCTCCTGATCTCGAGACACAACGGTGACGTCGTTGTGAGACACCGCAATTCCGTCGGCCGTTCGAAGAATTGATCGCCGCCGGATGACTTTGTCGCCGGGTGCGCAGCCGAGCACGGAGCGCACCCCGGAGGACAGCTCGTCGGCACCGGCGGTCCGTTGGTCGACCAGATCGAGCGACAGCGGCTCGTCCAGTATGGCTTCCAACAACAGTGTCGTGGATCCGTCCGCGCGCAAGAGCATACGGGTGACGGGCGGCAGCGCCAATCCACCTGTGCCAGTGAATCTTTCCGTCACTCCGAAAAGAGTACTGTTCACCTCACAAATATGCAGTGCGAGACCGGGTACACACATCGAAGGATGACTAGAGTCACAGGACATCGCGCGCAGCGATAGCACGTGACGAGGGGCATCGACGGTCCGTTCTGTGGTGAGATCGTCGGTGGTCGCGGGATACGGACGGTGCGACTGGCGGGTACCCTCACCTGGGCGTCGATATCAATCAGCCGTCGGACCACAGGTTCGGTTCGGGACCGTCACCCGCCCGCCGACCCGCACCGCAGACCCGTCAAGCCGACAAGTTCGGCGAATCGGCGCGCGCCATTTTCACCAACATGCCGTGCAGTACTTTTGCCAGCTCGCCAGCGCGATCCCCAGCTAGTTCCACTTCGGTGAACGCCTGAACCAACGCTTGGCGGGGCTCCAGCAGTCCATGGTCGACGCGTCCGCCAGCCCGAAGGGACTCGGCCATCAGCGCTCGCCAGGCTTCTTGCCGCGCCCGGAAGCCGCCTGCGATGTCGAGCGCGCCGGCGAATTCGCGAGCAATCGCCGTCTGCACCGACCGATCGGCGGCCTGGTGCCGGCGCCGTCTCCCCCGCTTCTTCTGACGGATCCCCTCTGGTGGGACCGCGTCTGTCAATGCGGCTGTGTCGAGGACGATCCACAACGCCGGTGCGTCCGACCGCCCGGCTTCTGCCCGGCGGTCTCGCACCGAGTGGGTGGACGCGCCCTCGGACCGGCCGGTGATCTCGATGCCGCGCAGTGGGATCGGGTACTTGGCGAGCAGGTCATCGAGAGCAGCGGCTATCTCGTGAATGGTGGGGACGCCGACACCCGAGGTATCGAATCCGATGACCTCCAGGCCGTGTCGAGTCGCCAATTCGCGTGTGATTCGGGCGATCTCGGAACCGGGGCCGATGTCGGTCTGCAGCCGGACAGTCGCCGCGTCCGGTGAACCAGAGACACCTTGCTGGTGCGGAACTTCCAACACCGGCGGACCGATCACAGCCTCCCGCTGCGGAACTTCCGGCACCGACTGACCGAATGCGGCCTGCTGAGGAACCGCCGACACCGGCGGACCGAATACGGGCTGCTGCTGAGGAACTTCCGATACGGGCGGACCGAATACGGCCTGCTGAGCAACCACCGACTCCGGCGGGCTGAACACAGCCGGCTGCACAACCTCCGACACCGGCGCACCGAACACGGCCTGCTGAGCAACCACCGACTCCGGCGGGCTGAACACAGCCGGCTGCACAACCTCCGACACCGGCGCACCGAACACGGCCTGCTGGGGAAGAACCGCCGATACCGGCGGACCGAATACAGCCCGCTGCCGGTAGGGCGATGAAAGCACCGTGGTCGGAACGGTTGCCGGCGACGGGGCCGCCGATACCCGAACCGGACGGTCGGGCGGCGGTGCGCACTGCACAGTGCGACGCTTCGACCACGGTGTTGCCGCGGGCTTTCGAGACCACGGGGTAGGCCGTGGCGCGCGGCCGATGACGATGCGTCGTACTGGATCGCTCGCCGTGGTCGCTCGCGCCGGAATCGGCCTCTCGGCGTGCCGCTCGCGACGGACGCTCCCCGAAGACTCTTCGGCTGAGGCGATGGCAGCCTTCAGCGTGGTGACCGCTCGGGATGCCTCGGCGATGAGTCGTTCCAGCGTCGATATCATCGCGCGTAGTTCGCCCGGATCGACCCGCGGCGGCTGACTCACCGATGTCTCCTGCATGTCGTTACGGCGGTCCGGTCTTGCCGAGTGCGCTGGCCTACGCCAACACAGTGCTCTCGTGAGTATGCGAGAACAGAGCGTGCTCGGGGTTGATTTTCACCCAAATACACGGAACCTCCCTGGAATGGGAAGACTCATTGAGGGCGGTTCGCCACCGCCGCAGGCGCTGCCGGTGACATCCAGCGGGTGCGGTGACCGACCACCCGAAAGAAGAGGAGATCTATCACACTTTTCGGAGATCTTCCCCAAGATGTGGGAATGGCCATTCCCGCCATACGGACCGAGCGGCCCGAGATGCCTGATAGCGGAATCCGAGCACGGTAACGACGGCACGGCACGAATATGACGGCAGCGAGCGCGTGAGCGATGACCCGGTCGCCGGTCTCGCCGGACCCGCCGATGATCAGCGGGATCGATAGACAGGGTTAGGCTTAGCCGTTCACACCTGTGTCCCCTTGTTTTGGAAAGGAATGAATTCATGGCACGCAAGGTCGTTGTCGAGATGGTGGATGACTACGATGGCCAGTCCCCTGCAGAGGAAACGGTGACCTTCGCATTGGACGGCGTCGCCTACGAGATCGACCTGTCCGTCCTCAACGCCAACAACCTGCGCGGCGTTTTCGAGCACTGGACGCCGCATGCCCGCAGGATCGGGCGCGCATCGCGCGGAAAAGGCGGTAAGGGCCGTTCGGCAAACAGTAAGGAGCAGACCGCGGCTATCCGGGATTGGGCACGCGGGAAAGGAATCGAGGTATCCAGCCGCGGACGAATCGCCGCCGAGGTGGTCCAGCAGTACAACCAAGAGTCCAGCGCGTCGTAACTTTACGGCGGGCGGGCGGGCAATCGAAGAAGTGTATCGCGGATTCGAGCTGCACTCGCGCCTGGTTTCGCTTGGCAGCCGCGCTATCCGACTCAGTTCGATGGAATCTTCTCATTCGCCGTAGGTGTGGCGAGGATCGCCTCCTTCGCCCCACACGCTCTCGGTCCCGCGACCTCCTGTCCGCGGGCCGTACGCGTTTCGCCAGACCGACCGTCGGTCGCCGATCCGGGCGGGTGTCGCGGTTTCGGCCGGTCCGGTCGACCCCCGCGGTGATCGAACCTGGCGCAAGGCGCCGAGGCGTTGGATGGCAGGTGCTGGCGACGCAGAGTTCAGCCGATTCTTCGAACGTCATCGGCGACAACCTGTTCGCGTTTCCGGTGTGAGCTGAGCGAAGCCCCGCGGGAATGGACCGAGGATCCTCGCCCGCGGGACCGAGCAACTGCGCCGCAGAAGGATCGCGCTATTGGATGGCGAAGCGCAGTAGCGCCTGTTTGTCGCCCTGCTTGATCTTTCCCTTGCGGTCCAGGACTTCCAGTTGCCATTGACTTCCGTTGCGAAAAGCCCGTGCAATGGCATTGGCATTCTCCGTGCCGAGCAGCGAAGGCCAGATGTCGGCAACCTGCTGGCTACTGCCTCCCGTGGCGTCGTAGATCTTGAACGAGATATTGTTCGCTTTCTCGAAGGAGCTGCCCTTCTTGAAGGCTGCGGCGACAAAGACGATCGCGTCGATCGCCGGGGGCACCTCGGCGAACGTGACATGCACCGTCTCGTCGTCGCCGACGGCCGCACCGGTCTGCTCGTCGCCACTGTGCAGGACGGAGCCGTTGCTCAACGGATCCAATGAGTCCAGGCCCGCGAAGCGCACCGGCTCACTGCCCTGCATCAGAATCGCGATCAGATCCAGGTCGACGCCACGCTTGCGACGCGCCCAGCCCAACGCTCCCCCGCTCGCGCCGGCGGACGGATCCCAACTCACCCCCACACTCAACTTGGTGATGCCGCCGAGATCCGCGGCGCCGTCTTCTTTCCTGAGCGTAATCACGGATTCAGGCTACCCACGAATTCGTAATACCATGCAGCACAACTTCATTGAGCAGAGCACGGGGCGCGGATCGCCGACATCGCACGTGGTGTCGGCGGCCGGAGGCCCCGGGGCAGCGAGAGTCCACGAGTCCGAGGTAGGTCCGGGCGTTTCGAAGAAGAATATGATGCCGGGCCGTCTCGGTGAGGAAGTCGGCGTTGCGAACCAGCGGCGCTGCGGGACGCTTCGTCAACGGGTACGGGTAATCGCCGCCGACCATGACCTGCTTTGATCCCATGGTGCCCATCAGAAGCCGCAATGCCGGGGTCGAAACTACGGAATCGACACTGAATCGGTCGACATACCGTGACGGCGGAAGCGCCGATGTGGCGATGATATCGCTACGTTCGTGCCTGGCGCTTTCGAGGCACCCGAGCTAGTAGGCGAACGAACCGCCGCCATGTGCGAAAGCGATCCGCAGTTCGCGTCCGACACGGTCGAAAACGCCGCCGAGAATCATCGACAGGATCGACGGATGTGTCTCGGCGGGCATCCCCGTGAGCCACCGTGCCATCCAGCGGTCCAGCCGAGGTGAGGCCGGCATATCCACGGATGGACGAACACCGGTATGTCGCGGTGCAGGCAGTGCTGGAGAAAGGTGATCAATCCTTCATCACGCGGCGAAAATCGGCGACAGATATCACGCACCTGTAGCTCCACCTCGCGCACGAGGGTGCCGCAGACTGTGGCAGTACCACGGGAACTTTTCGAGTCTCCCCTCCGCACGGATGCGTTCGATGACCATGCCCCAACACGAGCGCCGACACCGGCGACCATGACAACGATCGATCCATATCCTCTCCGATATCGCCCAGAAATTTCAGCGACATGCCATCCCGGTTATCTCACGTGACAAAGATCGCATTGGTGTGCGAGAGCGGCGCGGGCACCATCAGTGGAACGCCAGTTGGACAGATCGAGATGACTGCGTTCGAAGTGAGCGGTCCCCGATGACGAGACCACCCGGAAATAGAGCCGGGTGATTTCGTTCCGTGTTCAGTTGGTTCCGCAGGCCATCGGATGATGGGTGT
>NZ_JBEZDE010000046.1:0-40603 GCF_040648115.1 Nocardia sp. NPDC049190 | reverse complement strand
GGCCGCCGCAATCTGGCACAACCTCGCCACCAACGCCCCCACCAGCCGATCACTCACCGCCTACGACCACTAACGTTAGGAATCACTCGTCTAGGACCGAACTGGTTCGCCGCCGTGATGGGCACCGCCATCGTCGCGAACGCGGCGGCCACCCTTCCTGCGCAGTTCCCCGGCCTGCGCGCCGCGGCGACCACGGTGTGGGCGCTGTCGGTGCTGCTGCTGGCGGGGCTGAGCGCGGCCTGGGCGGTGCACCGAGTGCGTTTTCCCGAGACCGCGCGCGAGCATCGCGACCACCCGGTGATGTCGCAGTTCCTGGGTGCGCCGCCGATGGCGCTGCTGAGCGTCGGCGGCGCCACCCTACTGCTCGGCAGCGACGTGATCGGGACGCCCGCGGCCGTCGCGGTCGACTGGATCCTGTGGTCGGCGGGTAGCGCGCTCGGCGTGCTGACCGCGTTCGCCGTCCCCTACCGGATGATCACTCGGCACCGCGTCGCACCGGACGCCGCCTTCGGCGGCTGGCTCATGCCGGTAGTGCCACCGATGGTTTCGGCGGCCATGGGCGCACTGTTGATTCCGCACACCCCCGCCGGGCAATTGCGCCTGACGATGACCCTGGCCTGTGTGGCCATGTTCGGCCTCAGCCTGATCGCCGCATCGGTCATCATCACGATGGTCTGGTCGCGACTGGTGCACTATGGCGCCCCGGCGGCAAACCTGGTGCCGACCCTGTGGATCGTGCTCGGCCCGCTGGGGCAATCGGTCACCGCCGCGGGACTGCTCGCCACCGTCGCGCCGGCGGCGCTGCCCGACCGCTACGCCGTGGGACTGATGGTGTTCTCGGTCCTCTTCGGCGTCGGCGCCTGGGGTTTCGCCATGCTGTGGCTCGCACTCGCGGCGGCGGTCACGCTGCGCACCGCTCGGGCCGGCGAGCTGAAATTCGGCATGACCTGGTGGGGCTTCACCTTCCCGCTCGGGACCTGTGTCACCGGCAGTACCGTGCTCTACCAACACACCGGCGCGTACCTGTTCGCCAGCGCGGCGGTCGGCCTGTATGCCCTACTGGTCGGTGCATGGGTAGTCGTCGCGCGGCGGACCGCCCGCGGGATAGGCGACGGCAGCCTGCTGCGTGCGACGCACGCGACCGCTCGATAGCCGGCCCGCTACTCCAGCAGCGGGAAACGACCCGAGTCGAGCAACCCGGCGATCGCTTCCAGCTTCGCGCGCGGCGCCGCGTAATCCGGATGCGCACGCAAGACCGACGCAGCGTCGTGCAGGTGGATCATCTGCTGCTCGGCGGCGGCAGTGCGACCGCCCGCGCTCACCGCGTGCCGGGCGAATGTCGGCGTGCGCGGGTCGACACGGCCGAGCGCGACTGCCGTGTTCACCCGACGTGCGCATCGGCACAACGCCGTCGGATCGACGAGGCCGCACGTCGCGTTCAGGAAGTTGCCGAGCCGTTTCTTGGCCCGCTGCAACCGCTTTCGGTAGGCGCCAGGAGTGATGTCGAGAATCCAGGCGGCCTCGGCGGAACTCAGCTCGAACACCTCGCCGAGCACGAAGGCGATCCGTTCGTCGCGAACCAGACATTGCAGCATGGCCTGGCTGCAGGTGAGGCGCACCTCGGTGGTCAGCAGGGCTGCCTCCGGCCCACGGTAGTCCGCGTCCGCCAGTCCGTCGGCCAGCCCCTCTCGGTAGGCCTCCAGGCTGAGTTGAACAGCCTCCTGCGGGGTCTGCCGCTTCAGGTTCAGCAGGTAATGGACGCCGATCCGATAGGCCCAGGTGAGCACCTTCGCCTCGGCACGCCAGCTGTGCAGGTGGCCGAGGACACGCACGAGGATCTCCTGCGTCGCGTCCTCGGCCTCCGCGGGTCGCCACACCATGCGCAGAGCCAGCCGATAGAGCGGGTCCTGCAGTAGCCGCACCAGGTGAGCGACGGCGTCCCGGTCACCGGCGATCGCGCGGGCGACCATCGCTTTCTCCTCGTCGGCGACCAGGTCGTACTCCGTGCCCATCCGGCCATCATTCGGCCCACGGGCCGGGCGCGCAAGACAGGCCGGTCCCGGTCAGGATGATGCGGCGGACTCCGCGATCAAGGCGCGCCTGCCCAGCCAGTCCGCGACCGCCCGGCCGATCTCTTCCGGCCGGTCCTCAGGCGCGTGATGCCCGGCCGGACCGATCGGCGCGACCTCGACGCTCGCGAAGGTGGTCGCGGCCCACTCGATCGCCTCCGGCGATCCGAGGCCGACACCGTTCTCCAGTGCCATCACCAGTTTGGGGACCTCGGGGGTCGCGGCTGCCCAGGCGCCGTAGTTTCGCACGATGGCGACCACGTCGGCGGGCTCGCCGTCGAGTGGAAACTCTCTCGGCCACACCAGCATCGGCCTGCGGGATTCCGCGGTCGGGTACGGCGCCCGATATACGTCGTGATCCTCGGCCGCGAGGTCGGCCACCCCTCGCGGCAGATTGAACTCGATAAAGGTGTTGTCCTCCAACACCATTCGTTCGCCCTCGGGCGACCGGAATCTGCGGAACAGCTCTGCGCCGAGTGCGGGCAACTCGTCCCAACGCATCGGTCGCAGGAAAGTCTCGATCAAGGCGATGCCACGCACCCGGCCAGGATGCCGTGCGGCCCAGTCCATGCCGAGCGCGCCGCCCCAGTCGTGACCGACCAGGATCACCTGGTCCAAGCCGAGTGCGTCGAACCAGGCATCCAGGTACGCGGCGTGATCGGTGAAGCGATAACCGATATCGGGCTTGCCCGACTCACCCATCCCGATCAGATCGGGCGCCAGCACCCTGGTTCGCTCCGCGACGTGGGGTATCACGTTGCGCCACAGATACGACGACGTCGGATTGCCGTGCAGGAACACCACCGGCACCTTTCCCGCACCGGTGTCGCGGTAGCTGATGTAGGAGTCGAGAACGTCGACGGTAGGCATGATGCGGTCCTCCAGGTATCGATGTGCCTTCTTATGCCTGGTTAGACACACGATCCCGGCGGCTGTGACCGAACATTCGAGTGATGCTCGTCACACGAGCGTCCGCGACAACGGGGACGCAGACATGGCGACAGTCGATGAGCACTCGACACTGACGATCAGCTGAGAAACCTTCAGGACCGAAGGAACATCCTCGCCAAGGTTCCGGCCGCTATCCACTGTCTTGATACGTAGCGAATGGCGCCGTCGGCCATGGAGGAAATCGGTCCGACAGCAACTGGTGGGCACCCGATTACGGATCGCCGACATCGACCGAATTCCACTTCACCCCCGATCACGAGCGAGCTGAGCACAGGCGCGATCCGACAAGCTCGGGACCTCCCCCTCATCAGCCCCGTGGTGTCGTACCGTGCGGCCCCGGACTGGACACCCGTCCGCCCAGTCGCGCCAGCCATCTCTCTCGTGATGAACCGCCCCCGAGCCGGCGCCGGCACGTCGGCTCGGGGGCGCTCCCGCCTTACATCGCGCTGTCCATCGCCGTGACGTGCGGGCGAATACCGTTCGGCTGTGCCGAATCTCATACGCGCCGCTGGATCCCGCCGAACCGCCCACCGGATACCTTGACGCCGGTTACAGTTCAGATGGGCGTTGGCGTTAGGAAGTTCGATGAAGTTCACAGCACGGCGGTCGGCATTGATAGGCCTCGTGGTCGCGACATTCGTCGGACTGGCCTCGTTCTCCACCGGTTGCACCGCCTCCACCGCAACGAAGTGCGGCGCCGGACGCGTATGCGGCGACGCCCCCGCACCGATCCCGAGCCGCGATGCGCTCGCCCTGCTCGAGACCTTGCGGGTCGCCGATCGCGCGGCGAAAACCGGCTACAGCCGTGAGCAATTCGGCCCGGCCTGGTCCGACAATGTCGCCGTACCCGGTGGCGACAACGGCTGCGACACCCGCAACGACATGCTCGTGCGCGACATGACCGACGTGACCTTCAAGACGGGCGACTGCACCGTATCGACCGGCACACTGAACGACCTCTACACCGGCAAGATCATCCACTTCAAGCGCGGCCCCAAGTCCTCCGACGACGTGCAGATCGATCACATCGTCGCTCTCTCGGATGCCTGGCAGAAAGGTGCACAGGAGCTTTCGCCCGAGCGTCGTCGCGACCTGGCCAACGATCCGCTCAATCTGCAGGCGGTGGACGGACCGACCAACCAATCCAAGAGCGACTCCGACGCAGCCTCCTGGCTCCCCCCGAGCCGTGGCTACCGCTGCGCCTACCTGACCAGGCAAATCCAGGTGAAGGCCGCCTACCGGCTCTGGGTTACCTCAGCCGAAAAAGACGTGATGGTCCGAGAACTCCGCACCTGCCCCTGATTCCTACGACACCTCGATAACCACCTTGCCGAACGGATCGCCGGTGCGCAGGTGATGATAGGCCCGCTCGGCTCGGTCGAACGGGAAGATTCGGTCGATGACCGGCCGCACGCGGTGCTCGGCGATCGATCGGTTCATCGCCTCGAAATCGGCTCGGCTGCCGACCGCGATCTTGCGAATGGACAGGTACGACGTCCCGAAAGGGTTACCCGTCGGCACGCCCGGAGCGGGCATCGCGCCGACCACAGTGATCCGCGCGTTGTAGGCGGCCGAGTGCACGGATTGTCCCAACGTCGCCATCCCCACTGCTTCCAGGACGTGTTCTACCCCGTGACCGTCGGTGTGGTCGAGCACCGCGCGCTCCCAGTCCGGCGTCCGACTCCGGTCGATCACCGCATCGGCTCCGAGCTCGCTCAGCCGCTCGGCCTTGCCCAGGTCGGAAGTGATCGAAATAACCTCGGCCCCCAGTATTTTCGCGTGTTGCACACCGAACAGCGCGACGGCTCCGCTCCCGACCGTCAGCACGCTCTCCCCGGGCAGGACCGGCAACGGTGTGGTGAGCGCCGCCCAGGCCACCACACCCGCGCAGGTCAGCGTCGCCGCCTCGGCGTCGGTGAGGTGCTCGGGTACGTGCACCACCGAATCCTCCTCCAGCACTGCGTAGGTGGCGAGCATGCCATGCCGGGTGGCGCCGTACTGTTCGACGACATGTGACCGTCGCTGCGGGCCGTCGATCCACCGTGGGAAGTACGTCGCGGTCACCCGATCACCCACCACTGCGCGAGTCACACTGTGCCCCACTGCGATCACCGTGCCCACGCCATCCGACAACGGCACGACACCAGGCATGGCGGGCAACGGATAGCTACCGTCCAGCAGCATCAGGTCGCGTCGGTTCAGTGCCGCGGCCCGCACCCGGATCACGACCTGATGCGGCCCCGGCTCGGGCATCGGCTGCGCTGCGATGGTCAAACCGGCCGCGCCGCGCGACGGCTCCAAGTGGTAGGCCACGGCGTTCATGCGACCCCGATGTACTGGTGGTCCCACCGGATCAGGCCCTCGTCGTCGAGCGCGATGACGTCGTATCCGCCGCCCGCGACCGTCCGGTCGGCCGCGGTCACCATCAGCCAGGTGAGACCGATCAGGTTCGCGGACAGCTCAACCGCCTGCCCGCCCGGCACGAAGAGGTACTCGCCGGGGGCGACGAACATCTCGTACGCGCGATCGACGCGACGGTTCAGCGCGTCATGGCCGCGAATTTCGACCGTCGGGATCGGGAAGGACAGCACGGCCAGCGCCTCTCGCATCGCCTGCGGCGCGTCTACCAGCACCTGTGCGCCGTTCACCGCCCACAGCTGCTCGACCTGCTGGTGGCGCGCCTGGGTGTCGGGCTCGTTCCACATCGCGATGTACCGCTCGGTGAAGTGCGCCAGTTCCCGCTCAGAGAATTGTCTGCTCATGCGGCAGAGTGTCGCCGGGCCCGACGGCACTGTGCGATTCCCTGCGGGGAATGGCACAGCGATAGGCGTCGATCAATACTGATCAGATGACGACGGCGACCGAGCCCGGGTTCGCCCGGCAGCTGCGATATTGGCGAACGTTGCGGCGGGTCAGCCAACTCGACCTCGCGATCCGCGCCGATACCACCCAACGCCACCTCAGCTTTCTGGAGCAGGGACGGTCGCGCCCGGGACGCACCATGGTGGTGCGCCTGGCCGAGTCGCTCGGATTGTCCCTGCGCGAGCGCAATGGACTGCTGCTCTCCGCCGGCTATGCTCCGCTCTTTCCCGAATCCGATCCCGGCGCCGCGGAACTGGCGCCGGCGCTGGAAGCGCTCACGACGATCCTGGACGGTCACCTGCCCTATCCGGCACTGATCACCCGACCGCACGGGGTTCTGCTCGCCGCCAATACCGCCTTCGACGTACTCACCGAAGGCGCGGCGCCATGGTTGCTCGAACCTCCGGTCAATGTGCTGCGGCTCGCGTTGCACCCCGCCGGCTTGGCAGCCCGAGTGCTCAACCTGCCGGAATGGGGCAGGCACGTGACCGAGGCACTGCGCGGGAAGGTCGCGCGCAGCCCGGATCCGGCGATGGACGAGCTGATCGCCGAGTTGGAAGGCTATCTGTCGCAGACCGATCCGGGCCCGGACCATCTCGGCTTCGCAGTGCCGCTACGTCTGCGCAGTGCCGACGGCGAGTTGAGTTTGATCACCACGCTCACCTCGTTCGCCACCGCGGTCGACATCACGCTCGCCGAGCTGCAATTGGAAGCGTTCCTCCCCGCGAACGAGCAGACCGCGCGTATCCTGCGCGACCTCGCCGCACAGCGTTAGCAGGGGCCGACGCCGCCTCCGCGTATGACGGAGACAGCGTCGGCAGCCGGCCGGTTTTTCACCGAACCAGCAAGAGCACCTTCTACGCTATGGCGAGTTCGCTGTCGGCCCGCGCGTCCCAGTCGATCCGGTAGCGCTGCTCGGGACCCATCGTCTTCTCGGGGTTCATGACCGTCTTCGCCATGAGCGGCACGAGCAGTTGCATCGCCTTGCGCGCCACCGGACCCAGCGTTTTGCTGTGGTTGACCTTCGCGGCGCGCGCCGCGATCCCTTCCACCCGGCCGCGCCGCAACCGCTGGTAGACGGCGAATGCCTCGGCAGTCGGCAGATCGCGCAGGCACCGGGCCAGCTGCACGCAGCTCTCGATCGCCAGCGACGCACCTTGGCCGGAACTGTTCGACGGCGCATGCACCGCGTCGCCTACCAGCACCATGCGCCCGCGGTACCAGTGCGGCACCGGGGGCATGATGTGCAGCGCCCCGACCACCTCCAGCTGCTCCTCCGTGGTGCGCCGGGCCAGTTCACCGCCGGGAGTGTCGTCTCGGTAGGTCCCGCGCAGGACGTCGAGCCAGTGTGCTTTCGGAACAGCCCGCGCCGCGGTGAGCGAAAGATATTCCTTGTGGGGCAGGTTCGCGCCCCACGCCACCCGCCCGTCTCCGACCGGCCAGTAGAGGTAGTACGCCTGCTTGCCGAAAGCGAAGGTCATGGTGTCGGGTGCGAGGGCGGCGTCGTACTCGGTGATCGCGCCGAAGCCGAGCATGCCGGTGTAGTCCGGGCCCGGCGCGTTCGGGTCGATCAACCCACGCACGGTCGAATGGATACCGTCGGCGCCGATGAGCACGTCGGCGGTGGCCGTGCTGCCGTCGGTGAATCGGGCGGTGATGCCCGATGCCTCCTCACGGACGTCGAACAAGCGCTTGCCGTACTCGAAAGGGACGCCCGCGGCGACTGCGTGCCGGTGCAATGTTCGGTGCAGTTCGCTGCGATCGACCACCTGCAGGGGCGGCACATCGGACAAGCCGGGCATCCGTAGGAGCTTGTCTCCGATGGACATGCTCATGCCTGCGATCGGCACCGCGACATCGCGGACGGGATCGCCGGCGCCGATGATGTCGAGGGCCGCGACACCGTTCGGCGCCAGCGCGAGCCCGCTGCCGATGCCATAGGACGGGCCGGGATACGCCTCGTAGACGCAGGCTTCGATGCCTGCCTTGCGCAGGGCGGTCGCCACGACGGGCCCGGCGATGCCGCCGCCGATCACGAGGGCGGTACGGGTTGTGGACATGGGTGTCTCCAGGTTCGTGCGATACGGATTTCGGTTCCCCGAACCGACTCGCGCGCCACCCACCCGGTTATCCTGTGGTTGCCAGCCTTGTAGCCGGGTGCGCGTTCGCGGGCGCGGTTCGAGACTGTTCGATCGGGTCCGGCGGCGGTGTTGCCGCACCCCGCCGGGTCCGATCTCGGCTAGTTCTCGGCCACCCCCCTCTCGATCGATGCGGTGACTTCGGACGGCCGCATGCCACGGTCGTGCCAGTCCCGCCATTGCGCGAGTCCGTCGAAGCTGCCTTCGATCAACTCGTCGCGCAGCGAACGCGTCCATGCCGCTTCGGCTTCCAGCATCGCCAGCCCGAATTCGGATTCGACGAGGAACAGCCGCGGCAGCGTGCCGGTGAGATCGCCGAGCTCCCGGCGCGCGACCTCGAGGATGCGCCCCAACGCGTCCAGACGCGCACCGAGCAGCTCGATCACCTCGGCAGGCGGCAGCACCGCGAGAATGGACAAGCCCGCGACGAACCGGTGGTGTTCCGGTTCCGGAGTGGTCAACAATTCCCTGGTCCAGTCGGCCATCTCGACGCGGCCCGCGTCGGTGATTCGATAGATCACCCGCTCCGGCCGCGCGCCGTCGCGCTCGCTGCCGACGACCTCGAGAAATCCGGCCTTCGCCATGTTCTGTACGACGGTGTAGAGCGAGCCCCATTTGATGGCCATGTCCCGGTCTTTGCCGCGCTCGCACAGAGTCTGCGCGATCTCATACCGATGCATCGGCCGCTCGACGATCGTGGAGAGCACCGCGAGTGCGAGCAGGTTGTCGACTTTGCGTTTCTTGGCCACGGGCACCTCCTATTCGTCTACGAATATACGTGCGCGAGTAATGGCGCGCAAGAGCTGGATTCCGCGGTACCGGGCGGCGATTTTCGGATCCAGCCATCCTGTCGGCGAGCCGCACATCCACATCTCCCAGCGATGTTCGTGTCGCCGGATCGTGACCGCGACGCTCGCGTCGCCATAGGCGACATCGACAAACTCGTCTGAGACAATCATGCCGACGCACCCTGGAGGCTTCCCTAAGAACTTACTCCAAAGTAAGGTTGGGCTCATGGCGTGGAAACCTACCGAAATCCCGGACCAGACCGGACGCACCTTCGTCATCACCGGGGCGAACGGCGGTCTGGGCACCGTCACCAGCGAAGTCCTCGCGGCGAACGGTGCCACCGTCATCATGGCTTGCCGCAACACGGCCAAGGCGAAAGAGGTGGCCGGCGGGATCGACGGCGACGTACAGGTGGCCGAACTCGACCTGGCCGACCTGGCGTCGGTCCGCCGATTCGCCGACGACAGCGGCGAATTCGATGTGCTGATCAACAACGCCGGCCTGATGAACATCCCCTTCTCCCGGACCGAGGACGGTTTCGAAACCCAGTGGGGCGTCAACCATCTCGGCCACTTCGCGCTGACCGGGCTGCTGCTGGACCGGATCACCGACCGGGTGGTGACGCTGTCGAGCGTCGCGCACAAGCAGACTCCGAAGCTCGTGATCGACGATCTCGACTACGAACATCGGCGCTATCGGCGCAGCCTCGCCTATGCACAGTCCAAACTCTGCAATCTCATGTTCGCTCGGGAACTCCAGCGCAGGTTGACCCGGGCCGGTTCGGTCAAACGCTCCTACGGCGTGCACCCCGGGGTCTCGGCCACCGACCTCTTCGCTCGCACCGAGACGCCGCTCGACTGGATCGCCAAGCCGTTCGTCAGCCTGGTCGGGCACTCCCCCGCGAAGGCCGCGCAGTCGTCCCTGTTCGCCGCGACCATGCCCGACGCCGACCCCGAGGTGTATTGGGGACCGACCTGGCTGTTCGGAACTCGAGGCCCGGTCAAGGCGTCGCCGTCGAGCCGGCTCTCGAAGAACGAAGACCTGTGGACGAAGTTGTGGGCTGAATCCGAACGGCTGACCGGCGTCACCTACCAGTTCTGAACCGGCACGTCCCGGGCCGACCGGCCCGCCCACCGCGGGCGGGCCGCCGACCGTCGGCACCACCTCGTCGACGGCCCGCCCGCCAGCGGATTCGCCGCCGCCGCGGCGGTCCGGCGCAGACAGCGAACCGGGCTGCGCCGCGGCCGAGATCCCCGCAGCCGATCGGACCGCCGCGCTGACGGCCAGCACTCGGGTTTCGCGCGGCGATGACCACGATCACCACCGCGAACCAGGACCCCACCTGGCTCTACGGGCCACGTAGTAGAACGGGTACCGTAGTAGCCGTGTCCGCTCCGCACCCCCGCTCGACACACAATCGCCCGGCCCTCATCGTGCTGGTGATCGTGGTCGCGCTGGCGTGCCTGGCGCTGGCCTGGTGGCAGTGGGAACGGTTCGAGTCCTCCAGCGGCACCGGCCAGAACCTCGGATATGCGCTGCAGTGGCCGCTGTTCGCGGGGTTCGCCGTCTTCGCCTACTTCCGGTTCGTCCGGCTCGAACGCGAGACCGAACACACCGACGAGCCCCCCGACACTGCGGACACCGTCGAGCACGAGCCTGCCGAACGCAGGCGTGCCACGAAACCCGTGACACCGAGGGAGATCCCGGCGGGTCTCCTGCCCGAGCGCCCCAAGGCCGTTCAGGACGAAGACCCCGTGCTCGCCGAGTACAACCGCTACCTCGCGACGCTGCACGCCAACGACATCGATAAGCAGGTCCGCGCAGCGGGCCTGCACACACGCGAGAGGAGCGCCGGTTGACCACCAGCGAGAATTCCACCGAGACCGCCGTCACGCCCACACAGGCACCCGCGCCCACGCCGAACACCGGCAAGATCGCCTCGGCCCTGCTGCGCTACCGCGCCCTGGCCTGGATCACCGGTCTCTGGCTGCTGCTGCTCACCGGCGAAATGATCGCCAAGTACGGCTTCGGCGTGCACACCCCCAGCTGGATCGCCGTAGTGCACGGCTGGGTGTATTTCGTCTACCTGCTGGTCACCGCCGACCTCGCGGTCAAGGTCCGCTGGCCGGTGCTACGCACCGTCGGCACCCTGCTCGCGGGTACGATCCCGCTGCTGTCGTTCTTCGTCGAACACGTCAATGCGAGGAAGGTCAAGCAGGACTTCGGCGTCTGATCGGCTCCGCGTCAGGCCTCGGCGAGCCCGGCCAGCACCGGTAGCAACTGCGCCAGCGCCCGCCCGCGATGCGATGCCGCGTCCTTCTCCGCGGACGTCAACTGCGCCGCGGTGACGTCGCCACCATTCGGGATGAACAGCGGGTCGTAGCCGAAACCGCCATCGCCCACCGGCTTCCGACCGATCGAACCCGGCCATTCGCCGCGCACCACAGTGACCGCACCGCCCGGCACCACCAGCGCGCACGCCGAGACGAACCGCGCGCCGCGCCGCTGCTCCGGAACGTCGCCGAGCTGCGCCAGCAGTAGCGCGTTGTTCGCGGCGTCCTCGCCGTGCCGGCCCGACCAGCGCGCCGACAGCACACCCGGCATTCCGTTCAGCGCGTCCACCTCGAGGCCGGAATCATCAGCGACACAGGCCAATCCGGTGGCCGCGGCGCCATCCGCGGCCTTGGCGAGCGCGTTCTCCTCGAACGTCGCCCCGGTCTCGGGCGCCTCGTCGTAAGCGGGAACGTCATCCAGCCCGACGATCTCGATACCGGCGACACCGGCATCGTGCAAAATGCGGCGCAACTCGTTCAACTTCTTGGCATTGCGGCTGGCGACCAGAATGCGGGTCATCACTTCTTCTTCGGCTCGGAAGGCTCCGGGAGCACACCCGGATACGGCAGCGCCAGCGCCTCTCGCTGTACGACGAACAACTGCTCGCAACCCGCGAGCGCGGAGTCGAGCAACTTGTCCAGCGTCGAACGCGGGAACGTGGCGCCCTCGCCGGTACCTTGGATCTCGACCAGAGTGCCGGTGTCTGTGGCGACCACATTCATGTCGACCTCCGCCCGCGAATCCTCCTCATAAGGCAGGTCCAAGCGCACCCGGCCGTCGACAACGCCGACACTCACCGCGGCGATCGCACAGGAGATCGGCTGCGGGTCGGCCAAGCCACCCGCAGCACCGAGATAGGTCACCGCGTCGGCCAGCGCGACATACGCGCCGGTGATGGCGGCTGTTCTGGTTCCGCCATCGGCCTGCAATACGTCGCAGTCGACAGCGATCGTGTTCTCACCGATGGCCGCCAAGTCGATACACGCGCGCAGCGACCGGCCGACCAGGCGGCTGATCTCCTGGGTCCGCCCGCCGACCTTGCCCTTCACCGACTCGCGGCCGCTGCGGGTATGCGTCGCGGCGGGCAGCATCGCGTATTCCGCGGTCAGCCAGCCGAGCCCGGAATCGCGGCGCCACGGGGGCACGCCCTCGGTGACGCTGGCAGTGCACATCACCCGCGTCTGGCCGAACTCGACCAGCACCGAACCGGCTGGATGCGTGGTGAATCCACGGGTGATCCGTACGTCGCGGAGTTCATCGTCCGCCCTGCCATCGGCTCGTCTCGACACGGCGACAGCCTACTGGGTTGAATGTGCCGCGCCCGCGGCGCGGCGTGTTCGCGGCCCCTGTGTGTCTCGCGTCCGAGTGGTCGCGACTCGCGACTTCGTCGTATGCGCTGCGACCACTAGGACGCGAGACGGGCCGCGAACGGCGCTCGTTAGACTCGCGCGGAGGTGGCTGGGTCCCAGCCTCGCGGTTGCTATGCGCGGTTGCTGGACCTTTGTGTCGGGAAGGCGTCATTGCGCAGAACCAATGCGAGCGCACGATCGGTCAGGTCGAAGGCACTGGTGAATCCGCTCGCGCTCGTCGTGCCGACAGCAGGCATCGGCGCGGGAGATATGGGGCGGGTTGGTCAGAGATCGAACGTTTCGCCTGGTGCGACCGCGTGGACAGGGCCGGAGAACTGGGCCTTGGCTTCGGCGATGACATCCTCTCGTGAGGTCCACGGCGGGATGTGGGTGAGCAGCAATTCCTGCACCTCGGCCTCGGCGGCGAGTTGGCCCGCCTCGGTGCCCGAAAGGTGAATACCGGGTGGTCGATTGGCTGGGTCGTGGGTCCACGAGGCCTCGGCCATCAGGATGTCGGCGCCCCGCGCGAGTTCGAAGACCTCCGGGCACAGTGCGGTGTCGCCGGTGTAGACGAAAGTTCGCCCGCCCGCGGTCTCGATCCGTAGACCGTAGGACTCCGGCGGGTGGAACATCCGGCGCGGCGTCACGGTGTGGCCGGGCCCGAATCCAATGGCCTCCCCCGCGGCCCACGGCCGCATGTCGATCACGTCGGACCAGTCGTCGCATTCGCCACCGACCTCGGCGGAGGCGTTTCCGATCCGCAGCGAGGTGTCCGACGGGCCGTACACGGTCGCTTTTCCCTCCGGCGGTGTCGGGTGATACCGCCGCCAGACCAAGAGACCGGGCAGATCCAGGCAATGGTCCGCATGCAGATGGGTCAGGAAGATATCCACCTCACCGGGATCGGCAAAGCGCTGCAGCGCGCCGAGCACGCCCGGGCCGAAGTCGATGACCGTCGGCGTCATGTCGGGGCCGGTCAGCAAATAGCCCGACGCTGGCGAGTCCGGTCCGGACACACTGCCCGAGCACCCGAGCACGGTAAGGCGCATTCCCTCATGCTGCCACGCTGAATTCCCGCTCAAGAAAGCGTCCCCCGCGTTTCCTGGTGGGCCGAACGCGCACCGCGGTCACACACTGACTCCGGCCCGATCTGCACGGCGACGTCGACGTTCATCACCAGAGAGTACCCAGCCGGCGAACAGTCCACCCACCGCCCCGAAAAGATGGCCCTGCCAAGAGATTCCGGGCTGCCCAGGCAGAACTCCCCACAGCAGCGAACCATAGAGGACCAGCACGACGACACCGAGCGCGATCTGCCCGAGGTTACGTCCGAACCAGCCGCGCGAGAGGAGAAAAGTCAGCCAACCGAAAACCAGCGACGAGGCGCCCAGATGCGTCGAGCCCGCCGCGCCGGTGAGCCAGGTGCCGGCGCCCGCCACGATCCAGACGATCGCGGTCGCGGCCAGGCCGCGGCCGATGCCGGCCAGCAATGCGAGAAAGCCGAGCACCAGCACCGGCAGCGTATTGCCGATCAGGTGGTCCCAGCCGCCGTGCAGCACCGGGGCGAACAGGATGCCGGACAGTCCATCGGCCCGGCGCGGCTCGATACCCGCGGAGTCCAGATCATGGCCGGTGACGGTCTCGACCCCCTCGATGCTGTAGAGCAGCCCGACGAATCCGACGATCAATCCCCCGGCCCGCAGCCAGAGCCGTTTGAGCGCCGCGATTCGGTTCGGATCGGACGGCGGCCCGAGTCCCGCACTTCCGGTCACCGACACCTCCTGGTCAAGCGGGGGCGCGACTCCGCTGCTCCGAGGGTACCGGCAGGTCTGGAAATCAGGCCCAGAGTTGGCCGTCGAGTCGTTCTTCCGCCTCTTCCAGGGTGCCGTCGTATGCGCCGGTCGACAGGTACTTCCAGCCACCGTCCGCGACCACGAACGCAATGTCGGCGCGGGTACCCGCTTTCGCCGCCTTGCGGGCGACACCCAGCGCGGCATGCAGGATGGCGCCGGTGGAGATGCCCGCGAAGATGCCCTCTTCGAGCACGAGTTCGCGGGTACGTTTGACCGCGTCGTACGGGCCGACCGAGAAACGGGAGGTCAACACGGTCTCGTCGTACAGCTCAGGGATGAAGCCCTCATCGATGTTGCGCAGCCCATAGACCAGCTCGCCGTACCGCGGCTCGGCGGCGACGATCTCGATGGCAGGCACCTTCTCGCGCAGGAAACGGCCGGTACCCATCAGCGTGCCGGTGGTACCGAGCCCCGCGACGAAATGGGTGATCTCCGGCAGATCCGCCAGAATCTCGGGGCCGGTGGTCTCGTAGTGCGCGAGCGCGTTCGCGGGGTTGCCGTACTGATAGAGCATCACCCAGTCCGGGTTCTCCGCGGCAATCTGCTTGGCCTGCGCGACCGCCTGATTGGAGCCACCCGCGGCCGGTGAATCGATGATCCGCGCCCCGAACATGGTCAGCAGTTGTCGCCGCTCCACCGAGGTGTTCTCCGGCATCACACAGACCAGGCGGTAACCCTTGAGCTTGGCCGCCATGGCCAGCGAAATGCCGGTGTTGCCGCTGGTGGGCTCCAGGATCGTACAGCCGGGTCGGAGTAGACCATCGGCCTCCGCTTGCTCGATCATGCGCAGTGCCGGGCGATCCTTGATCGAGCCGGTGGGGTTGCGGTCCTCCAGCTTCGCCCACAGACGCACGTGATCGTCACCGTCCCACTGCGGGGACAGCGTGCGCAGGCCCACCAGAGGGGTATTGCCGAGGGTCGCGATCAGCGATTCGTAGCGCGCCACGGGAACGGTCAGCCTCCCGCGACGGCGGGGAGGATGGTGACGCTGGCCTCCTTCGGCACCTCGGCCGACAGACCGCCGGCGAAGCGCACGTCCTCGTCGTCGACGTAGATATTCACGTAGCGATTCAGCTTCCCGTCCTTGAGCAGGCGCTCGGCGAGGCCGGGATGATTGGCCTCGAGATCGTCGATCAGCGCGGCCAGCGTGGCGCCCTCGGCCTGTACGCGCTTCTCACCCCCGGTGAGACCACGCATGATGGTCGGGATGGAGACGGTTATCGACATGGGGACTCCTCGGTTCAGGAAAAGGCAGCGGTCTGGTTCTGGTACGTGTCGACGATCTGCACCGGCTCCTCGGTGACCTCGCCGTCGACGATCCGGTAGCTGCGCAACTCGTGCTGCTCGGGATCGCGAGTCGAGATCAGCACGTAGTGCGCGAAGGGCTCGGATGCGTAGGACACGTCGGTCCGGCTCGGGTACGCCTCTGTCGCGGTGTGCGAGTGGTAGATCACCACCGGGGTCTCGTCGGCGTCGTCCATCTCGCGCCATACCTTCAACTGCTCACCGGAGTCGAAGCGGTAGAAGGTGGGCGAGCGCTCCGCGTTCACCATGGCGATGAAGCGCTCCGGACGGTCCGAGTTCTCCGGGCCGGCGATGATGCCGCACGCCTCGTCCGGATGATCGGCCCGTGCGTGCGCCACCATCGCCTCCACGAGGTCGACTCTGATCACCAGCACTTCTCGATCACCCTTCCGCAACGCCGACCCGACGCAGTCGACAACGAGCCAGAATATTCGGCTATTCCCCGGGCACCCGAGGCCGGTCCCCGGTTCCGGCATTCAGGCGCGGCCACTCGGGTTTCGAGCGCCGAGAGGTGCGACCGGGTCAGCCCGGGAACAGGTCGTGATAGGCCGGGATGCCCGCGACCGCGTGGGCCGAGCGGATCGCGTCGACGATGGCGCGTTCGACACAGACCGCGGCCGCCGTGCAGACCTCGTCGAGCACAAGCAGGTCCGGAGGGAAGGCGGGCGGGAGCGCGACGGTGGCGGCCGACTCGGCCGTCCCGGTGGCGAGCGCGAAGAGCGTGTCGCCGTCGAGTGGGGAATGCGCGGGGCGGATCGCCCTGGCCAAGCCGTCGTGGGCGGTGGCAGCCATCCGCTGGCACCCCGCGGGGTCGAGCGCCGCGTCCGTGGCCACGACACCGATGGTGGTGTTGAGCACCGTGCCTTTCACCGGGAGCGCGCCGGCCGCCGCCACCTGCTCGGGGGTCGGCGGGCGCAGTCCGAAATAGTCGGGACCGTCGGTGCCGCTTCCCCAGGGCAACCCCGTGCGCGGATCGAAGACCGAACCAACCGGATTGGCCACGATCAATGCCGCGACGGTGATCCCGGCCGCGGCGCCCTCGGCAAGCACGACACTCGCCGTGCCCACACCGCCTTTGATCGATCCCGCGCGTGCGCCGACGCCCGCGCCGACCGACCCGCGCGCGAAGTCCTCCCCGGCAGCCGCTGCCGCCTGATACCCGAACTCGGCGGTGGGCCGAATGTCCCACGCGCCGACCGGAAGATCGAAGATCACCGCGGCGGGGACGATCGGCACCACCCGGCTCGCGTCGGCCGGGTCCATCGCGATGCCGGCGCCGTGCTCCTCCAGCCAGCGCATCACTCCGTCGGCGGCAGCGAGGCCGTAGGCGCTACCTCCGGTCAGCACGATCGCGTCGACCTGACGGACGGTGTTGCGCGGATCGAGCAGGTCGGTCTCCCGCGTGCCGGGGCCGCCGCCGCGCACGTCGACCGCCGCGACCGCCCCGCCCGGTGCGCGCACGACCGTGCATCCGGTCGCCGCGCCGGCGCCGAGCGTGGCCGCGGGGTCGAGCGCATGGTGGTGGCCGACCAACAGCCCTGGTACGTCGGTCAGCGAATTACGTTGCCCAGCCACGGCATTCACGATGACCGCTCCTCACTGTCGCGCAGGCGCCGCGGAACGTGCCCGCGCCGGCGATTGTCGTTGCGGATCAGGGCGCCAGCGCTTGCAGCAGCGAGTCCTGCATCCAGGTCAGCCAGTGATAGACGTCCAGGTGCGGAGCACGCGGGTCGTCCGGGTCCAGGTGGTCGGGCGTGTCGGCGTCGATGTCCAGCACCGTGCCGAGCGCGAGTCGTACGTCGGTGAGCGCGGCCAGCCATGCGTCGGCCTGCTCCGGGGTGAGCGCGATCCTGCCGCCGGAGGTCGGCACGGTGTCCAACACGACCGACCCCGCCGCCAGTTTGGCGTCGATGATGTCCGGCTCGTGCAAGCCGCGCAACGCGCTGTTGAGATCGGCGCGGTCGGCGTCCGGCGACCCCGGCTCGCTGCGGTGGAAGTCGGGCAGGAGTCTGCGTAACCGCGGATCATCCGGCGGCGATGTGTTGCCCGAGCGCAGACCGGTCAGCGCGGTGAGATCGTCTTCGGGGGCGGACGCGGCACGTTCGGTCAACAGCCCGGTGACCGCGCCGACCAAGGACCGCAGCACGTTGGCCTCCCGTGCGTCCATTTCGGACCGCAGTTTGAGACCGCTCAGCGAGTTCTTCCTGCTCCACTTACGCACGGCGTCAGGGTAGTCGTCCCGGTCAGCCATCCCGCTGCATGGTGGCCCAGAGTCCCGCGGCGTGCAGACGCTGGACATCGTGTTCCATCTTGTCGCGCGAACCCGAGGAGACAACCGCCTTGCCCTCGTTGTGCACCTTCAGCATCAACTCGGTCGCCTTGGCTTTGCTGTAGCCGAACAGCTTTTGGAAAATGTAGGCGACATAGTGCATGAGGTTGACGGGGTCGTCCCACACAACGGTCACCCAGGGGCGGTCCTCCGCCTCCAGTATCTCGGTGTATTCGATCGCCTCCGGGCTCGCCTGTGCCGCCGACAACGTCACGCTCGCAGCGCCCACGACGACGTCACCTCGGACTATGTTGCACAAGGCCATAAGGTCAAGGGTACGACTCGACTCCGAATAAACAACACCCACACAGCCTTGATTCACGCATTCCACGATTCACCAGCTCGATGCCCGCCACTGCGATCCGACCGTCGTGTCTACAGTGGCGACGTGGACCTGCACGACGGCGTCACCAGCACAGCGCTGCTGACCGACCAGTACGAACTGACCATGCTCGCCGCGGCGCTCGGCGACGGTTCAGCACATCGACGGTGCACCTTCGAGGTATTTGCTAGACGTTTGCCAAACGGGCGGCGTTACGGTGTGGTCGGGGGCATCGGCCGGCTGTTGGACGCAGTGCGGCAGTACCGTTTCGGCGAAGCCGAGTTGGCCGTCATCGCGTCGTTCTCGGATCGACGGACGCTCGACTGGTTGCACGAGTACCGATTCACCGGTGACATCGATGGCTATGCGGAAGGCGAACTCTACTTTCCCGGCTCCCCGATCGTCTCGGTGCGCGGCAGTTTCGCCGAATGCGTGGTCCTGGAGACATTGATCCTGTCCATCCTCAACCACGACAGCGCCATCGCCTCCGCGGCGGCGCGCATGGTGAGTGCGGCCGGTGGTCGCAGAATGATCGAGATGGGCTCGCGGCGCACCCATGAGCTCGCCGCGCCCGCCAGCGCCAGGGCCGCGTACCTGGCCGGTTTCGACGCCACCTCGAATCTCGAGGCGGTACGCCGCTACGGGGTCCCCGGCGCGGGCACCAGCGCGCACGCCTTCACCTTGCTGCACAGCGGCGCCGATGGCGCACATGAGGCCGCCGCGTTCCGCAGCCAGGTCGAGGCGCTGGGGATCGGGACGACACTGCTGGTGGACACCTTCGACATCACCAAGGGCGTGGCCACCGCGATCGAGGTGGCGGGCCCGGAGTTGGGCGGCGTGCGGATCGACTCCGGCGATCTCGGCGTGCTGGCCAGGCAGGTGCGCGATCAACTGGACGCGTTGGGCGCCACCATGACCCGCATCGTGGTCTCCGGCGATCTCGACGAGTACGCGATCGCCGCGCTGCGCGCCGAACCGGTCGATGTCTACGGGGTGGGCACCGCGCTGGTCACCGGGTCGGGCGCGCCGACGGCGGGAATGGTCTACAAACTGGTCGAAGTGGAGGGGGTGGCGGTCGCCAAGCGCAGCACGCACAAGCAGTCCCGCGGTGGCACGAAGAAGGCGATTCGGCTGGCCCGCGGCACCGGCACGATCGTCGAGGAGATCGTGTACCCGGCGGCCGGACCGGAACCGGCGGTGAACGGCCTCGAATCGCGCGAGCTGCTCGTTCCGTTGATCCGCGGCGGCGAGCAGGTGACCGGGCTGCCCACCCTGGCCGACAGCCGCGACCTGGTCGCGAGTGGTCTGATCAGCCTGCCGTGGGAGGGCCTGAAACTCTCGGCGGGCGAGCCCGCGATCGCGACCACTTTCGCCTGACGTCCGCGCCGACGAACGGCGATGCGGCGCCAGATCCCGAGCGGCACCGGATTCACCGCGCGTCGCGCGAACCGGTCGTTCGACCTGGCGGCAGAATCGAGAAGGGCCATACAGTTCACCTGCGGGAGGTCACCATGACCCGAGCCCTGATCATCGTCGACGTCCAGAACGATTTCTGCGAGGGCGGGTCGCTCGCCGTCACCGGCGGCGCCGCGGTGGCCGCACGGATCAGCGAACACCTCGCCGCCACGGAGTACAGCGCGGTCGTCGCGACGCGCGACTACCACATCGACCCCGGTGCGCACTTCTCCGACGAACCCGACTACCTCGACACCTGGCCGCCGCACTGCCGGGTCGGTACGCGCGGCGCCGAGTTCCACCCCGCGCTGACCACCGGGCCCATCCAACAGATCTTCGCCAAAGGCGCGTATTGCGCGGCCTACTCCGGGTTCGAGGGCGCCGCCGAGGACGGCACCGGGCTCGCCGACTGGCTGCACAACCACGGCATCCGCGCCGTCGACATCGTCGGCATCGCCACCGACCACTGCGTGCGGGCCACCGCCCTCGATGCGCGGATCGAGGGCTTCGAGACCCGGGTCCTGCTCGATCTCACCGCCGGGGTCGCGCCGGACACCACCCGCGCCGCACTCGATCGGATGCGCACCGCGGGCATCGATCTCGAAGGAGGCATCAACGGATAGGACCGTCCGGTCTCGCCGACCGCCCTGCCGTGTCGGGGGCACCAAGTAGGCTGCTCGCGTGCCCGAACTGCCGCCCGTCTCCGACCTTTTGGCTACCGCCGTGCAGGCGCTCGGCGGCAAGGAGCGGGTCGGACAGCTGACCATGGCCGCGGCGGTGGACCATGCGATCGACACTAAGGAACATCTCGCCGTGCAGGCCGGGACGGGCACCGGCAAGTCGCTGGCGTACCTGGTGCCGAGTTTGCGTCACGCGGTCCGCACCGGACGCACAGTGGTCGTGTCGACGGCGACGATCGCGTTGCAACGCCAACTGGTGGACCGGGATCTACCTCGGCTCGCCCAGGCGCTGAGCAAGCCCCTCGGGCGGACGCCGCAGTACGCGATCCTCAAGGGACGCAACAACTATCTATGCTTGAACAAGATCAACAGTGCGATCCCGGACGAGCCCGCCGAAGCAGAGCTGTTCGACGCGTTCGCGATCTCGCGCCTCGGACGCGAGGTGCAGCGGCTCAACGAATGGGCATCCGACACCCAGACCGGTGACCGGGACGAGCTTGCCCCGGGAGTAAGTGATCGCGCATGGCGGCAGGTCAGCGTGTCGTCACGGGAATGCCTCGGCAAGTCGCGCTGCCCGTTCGGTCAGGACTGTTTCGCCGAGCGCGCCAGGGCCGAGTCGGCGCAGTCCGACGTCGTCGTGACCAATCACGCGCTGCTCGCGATCGATGCGATCAGCGGCATCCAGGTGCTCCCCGAGCACGATGTGGTGGTCATCGATGAGGCACACGAGCTGGTCGACCGGGTCACCGGCGTCGCCACCGCCGAGCTCGCCGCTGCCGCGATCAGCGCGGCCGCTCGCCGCTGCGCCAAGCTTGTCGACGAGCAAGAGGTGGACCGCCTGGAAGGCGCCGCGGAGGCGTGGCACGACATACTGGACAACCTGCCCGCCGCCCGATGGGACACCCTGCCCGGCGGGGTGGCGCCGGTGCTGGCCCTGATTCGCGACGCCGCGTGGAACGCGCGCACCGCGCTCGCTCCCCAGGGTGGCGCCACCGCGCAGGGCGATCCCGAGAACGCGGCGGCCCGAAATCTGGCACTATCCGCGATCGACGAAATACACGACGGCGCGGTCCGGGCCCTGACCGCGTTCGACGAGCCCGACCCTGCCACTCGTCGCGATGTCATCTGGCTGGCAGCCGACGAGACGCGCGGTGTGGTGCGCCGCTCGCTGCGCATGGCGCCGCTGTCGGTGGGCGGGCTGCTGCGCGGCCGACTCTTCGGGACCGCCACGGTCGTGCTGACCTCGGCCACCTTGCAGATCGGCGGCTCGTTCGACGGACTCGCGACCACCTGGGGCCTGCCCGCCCAGTCGGGCAACCGCACCGACGCGGCCACCGCGAACGGCGCCGAAGCGCCGTCGGACGCCGACACCGTCCGCTGGAGTTCGCTCGACGTCGGCTCACCGTTCGACCACGCCAAGTCCGGCATCCTCTACGTCGCCAAACACCTGCCCGCGCCGGGGCGTGACGGGCTCGCGCCCGCCTACCTGGACGAGATCGAGCGGCTGATCGGGGCAGCGGGCGGGCGCACGCTCGGCTTGTTCTCCTCGATGCGCGCCGCGCGGGCCGCCGCCGATGCGCTGCGCGAGCGACTGGACACCCCCGTGCTGTGCCAGGGTGACGACGCGACCGGCGCGCTGGTCGCCAAATTCGCCGACGATCCAGAGACGTCGCTGTTCGGCACACTGTCGCTGTGGCAGGGTGTCGACGTGCCCGGCCCTTCGCTGAGCCTGGTCATCCTCGACCGCATCCCGTTCCCTCGCCCGGACGACCCGCTGCTCGCGGCCCGTCAGCGCGCGGTCGAGCTGCGCGGCGGAAACGGGTTCATGACCGTGGCGGCCAATCACGCGGCGCTGCTGCTCGCGCAAGGCACCGGACGCCTGCTGCGCAGCGTGGACGATCGTGGTGTCGTCGCCATTCTCGATTCACGCCTCGCCACCGCCCGTTACGGTGGATATCTCCGCGCGTCGCTGCCGCCCTACTGGGAAACCACCGACCCGGATGTCGTTGTCGAAGCACTCCGACGGCTCACGGCTGCCGCACTGTGAAACCGAACACACCGACGGAAGAAATTTCCATACGGAAGTAGATTGATTCCTGATACTTCGGTGGCGCCCCAATTCCCACATCGAATGTATCGGCGGTCCCCGCGCCTACCCCTGCATGAGGCGCGGGGGCCACACACTCGAGCGTCGGCGCCACGCCCCCATCACCTACCTGTTCAGCCACCGCGTCGACCGGGACAATATTCCAGGCCCGCGCCGTTCCGGTTGCAACGGTCAGCGGCATTATACGCGGCGCCTCCGGATCGCCATAACCGCGCGCCGAAGCGGGGTTCGCGATTCTGCTCGCATCAAGCCCGACATGTCGGTGGTCGCTGTAATCATGGTCGCGGAGCATCAGCTCGCCCCGGTAGGTGAAGTGACACGGTCGAGACGACCACCGGCAGGACAACAAGCCCGGAAGGATTTCGGATGGCATTGAACTGGAAGCTGGTCATCGACAGCAGAAACGCCGCCACTCTCGCCGACTTCTGGGTCGCCGCCTTGGAGTACGAGCTGGAAGACCCCAGCGCTCTCATCGAGCAACTATTGGCTGCCGGCCGGCTCGGCGAGGATGCGGTCGTCGAGCACAACGGCCGCAAGACCTTCCGTGGCTACGCCGCGATCCGTCATCCCGACGATCCGTTCGACCAGACCAGCGGTGTCGGCCATGGGAGACGACTACTCTTCCAGGATGTCCCCGAGGACAAGTCGGGCAAGAACCGACTGCACCTCGATGTACACCGCGAGCACGGCGACCTCGATGCCCTCGTCGCCCGACTGGAAGGGCTGGGAGCGACCCGCGTCCGCGAGATCGACAAAGGACCCGCTGGGCACTGGTGGATCATGCAAGACCCGGAAGGCAACGAGTTCTGCGCCGCGTAGGTTCGCCCGGCGCACAACCCGGCCACAGCACTTCGGCCCCGGTGCAGGCCGGGGCCGAAGTGGCCGTGGCACTCCTCGAGGGAGACCGAGGCATCGCCGAGGTTACTCCAGCTCACCTGGGTCGACGTGCATCCCGCACCGGGGTGTCGGGATGACGGCGACGCTTGACATGTCGGAGCCGAGTGGCAGTCTGCTCGGTGAGGCCGGGGCCTGAGCCGTCGAGTTCGGACACCGGTCGAAAAGCCGCAGGCTCGGTCGCTGTGAAGAGGCCGAGCCTGCGGTGGGGTCACTCCGGCGATCGCAGGCCGCCGGGACCTGGCGGTGCCACCGACTCAGAGCACCCACTTCAAGATCAGGGCGAGCACGCCTGCCACCACCGCGAGGGCAACCGCACCGACACCCCAGACGAATCCCTGACGCTGCCACGGGTTTCCCGCGTCCAACGAGAACTTGCCCGGGCCGGTGAACGCGATCGCTGCGGCAGCCACCGCGAACAGCAGCGCGGACTCATAACCCTTGCCGGTCAGCAGCCCCCCACTCCACGACGCGTTCATCGCGTTGATCATCGTGCCGATCACGATCGCGGACGCCAGTGGCGTCAGCAGACCGAGCAGCAGCAGCACACCACCGGTGCACTCGCTCAAGCCCGCGATCGTCCCGAACAGCTTCCCCGGGTTGTAGCCCATCTCCTGGAAGCCATCGGCGTTGGCTCGCCAGCCCGGCCCGCTGAACCACCCGAAAAGTTTTTGCGAGCCGTGCGCGGCAAGCAGACCGCCGAAGACGACGCGCAGGAGCAAGAGTCCGGTATCGGTCGAGATGTCATCCAGTTTGTCGTTCGTAGCGTGTTCCGATATGGATTTCGTCGTCATGGTGGTCCTCATCCCTGCGAAGTCGAGTTCCCTGACACGGTCATCACGTCGCGACAAATCAGACTGCGGTCCGATTTATCGACGAGCGAGAGAATTTCCGATTCTCTCGTCATATTCCACGTACGAGACGGCGAGATGGTTCAGGCGCGCTGGCGCGTCACTCCGCGAGGACGAAGAAATAGGCGAGGAAAACCAGCATCAGTGCCCACATGGCCGGGTGCACATCCTTGATCCGCCCCCTGGCCACCATGACGACCGGGTAGAGGAGCATGCCCATGGCGAGCCCGTTGGCGATGGAATAGGTCAGCGGCATCATCACGATGGTGACGAACGCGGGGACCGAATACTCCAGCCGATTCCAGTCGATCTGACCGAGCGCGCGAGCCATCAGGATGCCTACCACGATCAACGCGGGAGCGGTCACCTCGCCGGAGCCCGCCACCACCGCGAAGACCGGGTAGCAGAACATCGCGACCAGAAACCAGCCCGCAGTGGTGACCGCGGTCAGGCCGGTGCGCCCGCCCGCCGAGACGCCCGCCGTCGATTCGACGTACGCGGTGGTGGTCGACGTGCCGACGACGGCGCCCGCCATAGTGCCCACCGAATCCGCCGCCAGCGCACTCGCCGCACGCGGCAACTTGCCCTTCTTGTCCAGCAGCCCGGCTTGGTTCGCGACACCGATCAACGTGCCGGAGGCGTCGAAGAAATCGACGAACAGCATGGTCAGCACCACGACAGCCAGCTGACCGGTGAACGCGTCCGGCAGGTGGATGATCGCCTGGCCGAAGGTGTGCTCGAGCCCTTTGGGCGCGGAGACCACCCCCGTGGGCAGCTCGACCAGGCCGCTGACGATGCCGACGAGCGCGGTCAGCACGATGCCGTAGAGCACCGCTCCGTGCCAGCCCCGCACGAGGAATATCACGGTCACCACTAGTCCGAACAGCGCGAGCAATGTCGTGCCCTTGGTGAAGTCACCGAGCGCGACCAGCGTCGCATCGCTGTTCACGACGATGCCCGCGTTCTTCAGACCGAGGAATGCGACGAACAACCCGATGCCCGCCCCGACGGCCAGCTTCAACTGCATCGGGATGGCGTCGAGGATGCGTTCGCGAACCTTCGTGACCGCGAGAACGAAGAAGACGAGACCTGACAGGAAGGTGCCCGACAACGCCACCTGCCACGGAATCCCCATGCCGAGCACCACCGAATACGCGAAGAACGCGTTGAGTCCCATACCCGGTGCGAGCGCGATCGGGTAGTTCGCCCACAAGCCCATGACCAGACTGCCGAACACCGCGGCGACAGCCGTCGCGGTGAATACTGCCTGCATGGGAATGCCCTTGTCACCCAGCGCGCCCTGGTCGCCGAGTACCGCGGGGTTCACCGCCAGCACATAGGACATAGCCAGAAATGTGACCGTCCCCGCCATGAGTTCACGCCTGATGGTCGACCCGGTCGATCGGACGCCGAAGTACCCGTCGAGGCGTCCTCGGGTCCGGTTCAGAACATCGGTGGCCATGGCTATCTCCAGTCGAAAACGATACGAGGGTGCCAGGGCACGGTAGCCGACGTTTCACCGACCCGAGACTCTCCGGGGGCCATGCCCGGGATGGAGACCGCACAAGCCCGGCCCCGTGCCGCACGATGCCGAAGTGCTGGGGAGGCGGAAACTACGCGTGCGGCGCGGACACCAGACCGAGTTCGGCGTCGCAGGCCAGCAGGTCGTTGTGCGGGAGGATACGCACCGTGTAGCCGACGGCGCCGGACAGCGGAACCGGAGTGTCGACGGTGAACAGTTCGACACCGGCATCGGAACCGCTGTGCGTCATCGGGATCGTGCTGACATCGGACAACTCATCGTCCGCGGACACCCGGCCGAGCACCGCCTGCACGGAGACATCCGAGACACCCAAGCCGCCGAGTTCGATCCGCGCGGTCAGCGACAGCCGCGCCCCGAGCACCGGCGTATCCGGCAGGCCCGCGCTGTCCACCTGGATCACCTTGACCGACGGCCACGCCGCCTCCGCCCGGCGGCGATACTCGGCGATGGCGCGTGCGCCGGCGAAATCAGCGCCGGTCGCGCGCCGATGGGCTGCGGCGGCCGGCGCGTAGTACTCCACCGCGTAGTCGCGGACCATCCGGGAGGCCAGTACTTTCGGACCCAAGGTCTGCAGGGTATGGCGGACCATCTCGACCCAGCGCACCGGCATCCCGGACGGGTCACGATCGTAGAAGCGCGGTGCCACGGCGCGCTCGAACAGGTCGTAGAGCGCGGCGGCCTCCAGGTCGTCGCGGCGTTGCTCATCCCGAACGCCATCGGCGGTCGGGATGGCCCAGCCGTTCTCACCGTCGTACATCTCGTCCCACCAGCCATCCCGGATCGACAGGTTGAGACCGCCGTTGAGCGCGGACTTCATGCCGGAGGTACCGCACGCCTCCAGCGGGCGCAGCGGATTGTTCAGCCAGACGTCGCAACCCCAGTACAGCGAGCGGGCCATCGACATGTCGTAGTCGGGCAGGAACACGATCCGGTGCCGCACCTCGGGATCGTCGGCGAAGCGAACGACCTGTTGGATGAGTGCCTTGCCGCCGTCATCGGCGGGGTGACTCTTGCCCGCGACGACCAGCTGCATCGGGCGCTGCGGATCCAGCAGCCGCGCCCGCAGCCGCTGCGGATCACGCAGCATGAGGGTCAGGCGCTTGTAGGTCGGCACCCGGCGCGCGAATCCGACGGTCAGTACGTCCGGATCGAAAACACTGTTCACCCAGCCGAGTTCGGCCTCCGCGGCGCCGCGCTCCAGCCAGGACGCGCGCACCCGGCGGCGAACTTCGGCAACCAGGTCGGCGCGCAACATATTCCGCGTCGACCACAGCTCACCCAGGTCGATATCGCGCAGCCGTTCCCACCCGCGCCCTTCCTCGATCAACTCCGTGCCGATGTGCTCGCGTGCTTTGTCGACCCATTCGCGCGCGGCCCACGTCGGGGCGTGCACGCCGTTTGTGACCGACCCGATCGGCACCTCGGCGGCGTCGAATCCCGGCCACAGCGAGGCGAACATGGCCCGGCTCACCTCGCCGTGCAATGTCGAGACACCGTTGGCTCGCTGCGCGAGACGCAGCCCCATGTGCGCCATATTGAAGACGGAGGGATCGGCCTCGCGACCGAGCGCCACGATCCGGTCCACGGAGAGGCCGGGCAGCAGCGCGGATTCGGATTCGCCGTGTGCACCGCCGAAATAGCGGCGCACCATCGGCATCGGGAACCGATCGATGCCGGCGGGTACCGGGGTGTGGGTGGTGAACACGGTGCCCGCCCGAACCGCGGCCAGCGCGGAATCGAAATCCTCGCCCGCAGAGACGAATTCACGGATCCGCTCGACACCGAGGAAACCGGCGTGACCTTCGTTCATATGAAAGACGTCGGGATCGGGCAGTCCGGCCGCCGCCGTGTACGCGCGGACCGCGCGCACACCACCGACACCCGCCAGGATCTCCTGCCGAATCCGATGCTCCTGATCTCCGCCGTAGAGCCGGTCGGTGACCGCGCGCAGTTCCGGATCATTCTCGGCGATATCCGAGTCGAGCAACAGCAGCGGAACCCGGCCGACCTGCGCGATCCATACCCGGGCCCGCAGCACCCTGTTGTCGGGCACGGCCACGTGGATGAGCACCGGCGAACCGTCGGAGGTGAGCGCACGCAGCGGAAGGCCCTGCGGGTCCAACGCCGGGTAGCGCTCGGTCTGCCATCCGTCCGCGGACAGCGTCTGGCGAAAATAACCGGAGCGGTACAGCAATCCGACACCGATCAGCGGCAGCCCCAGATCGGAGGCGGCTTTGAGGTGGTCGCCCGCCAGAATGCCGAGACCACCCGAGTAGTTCGGTAGCACCTCGGTGACGCCGAACTCCATCGAGAAGTAGGCGATCCCGCGAACGTCCCCCTCCCCCGTGCGGCGCTGGAACCAGCCCGGCGCCGCCAGGTAGGCGCGCAGGTCCGCGGCAGCGGCGTCGACGCGGCGGACGAAGTCGGCGTCGGCGGCCAGCTCATCCAGCCGGGAAGCGGACACCTCACCCAGCATCCGGACCGGGTCGTGGCCCATGTCCCGCCACCGCCGCGGATCCAGCTCGGCGAACAGGTCCTGCGTCGGCGGATGCCACGACCAGCGCAGATTCGTAGCGAGTTCACCCAGGGCCGCCACACGCTCGGGCAGATGGGCACGGACGGTGAAACGACGCAATGCCTTCACCCGGCGAACCCTACCGAACTCGCCGCCGGGTGACCGATCCCCGACCCGTAACACCAGCACGACGTCCGATAGATCAGCGGGTCACTTCGGCCCCACCCGAGACGCCAGAAAATCTTTGGCAAGTACCGGACAGAACTGGCAGCATCAGCTGATGCCGCACTGGGTTCACGTTCTTCCGCAATTCCTTCTGGCCTGTCTGATTCTTGCGGCGCTCCCCGGTCCGGCAACCGCCCTTTTTCTTCAGCGCTCCGTTCGTGACGGCCGCACAGCGGGACTGGCGGCGGTGGTGGGCAACGAGATCGGCGTGCTCGGCTGGACGCTCGCGGGCGGGGCCGGGCTTTCGGTGCTGCTCATCGCCAACCGAGTCATGTATGCCGCGGTGCACGTCGTCGGAGCACTGGTGTTGATCTGGCTCGGCATCCAGTCGTGGCGGAGTGCGCGAAAGGACGACGAGTTCGGTAGCACGATGACGAAGATGTTGCCGTCCGGACGGACACCCCGCGCCGCCTTCCGCGCGTCGCTGGTGTCGATCGCCGCCAACCCGAAAGCGGCGGTCTTCGGGTTGACCATCCTGCCGCAGTTCCTTCCGTCCAGCGGACCGGTGCTCCCGACGGTCGTGATCCTTGCGCTCATCCAGCTCGTCGTCGACACCTCGTGGTGCGTCGGCGTCGTCCTGGCCGCCGACCGCGCGGGCGCCTGGCTGCGCAGGACCGGCGTCCGGCAGCGGCTCGAACGCGCGCTCGGCGCGATCCTGGTCGCCCTCGGCCTCGGGCTCGCCATCGACGCACGCTGAGATACGGGTCTGTCTTCCACGTCGAATGGGTGTCCCGCGCGCCGAGGCCGGCCGCACCGGCACGGCTGTCGCACTCCCGGACATCGCGGCCGGGTAGTGCGCGGGGCATATTCGAACCGTGCGGTAATCCGCCTGGTCTACGCACTGATCCGGTCCGTGCGCCCGCCTGCCGGTAGGTTGGTCCCGTGACCGGCCGCATCGCTATCGATGACACTGCCCCGTCCATCGCAGGCGGTCGGCCTGCCAAGGCCGTGATCGGTGAGGTTTTCCCGGTGCGCACCGTGGTGTGGCGAGAGGGCCACGATGCCGTGGCAGCCACGCTGGTCGTCCGTGCGCCCGGCGGATCCAGACCGGTCCGGGTCAGGATGGTGCCGGACCACGAGCCCGACGTATTCAACGCGACATTTACGCCGAATGTCCCCGGCGCCTGGACCTACCGCATCGAAGGCTGGAGCGACCCGCTCACCACGTGGCGTTCGTCGGTGGAAGCCAAGCTGGCCGTCGGGCAAAGTGCCGCCGACCTGGCCAATGATCTGGAACTGGGCGCCCGGCTGTTCGACCGTGCGGCACAGGCAGTGCCGAAGAAGCAGTTCGAGCGGCTGCGCGCGGTCGCGGCAGCCCTGCGCAGTGCCGAGCAGCTGCCCGCGCGTGTAGCTCCGGCCTTCACCGACGAGATCGCCGAGATCCTCCGGACCACTCCGCTGCGCGACCTGGTCACGCGCGGCCCGCAGCACACCGTGCAGGTCGAGCGACACCGCGCGCTGTGCGGGTCGTGGTACGAGTTCTTTCCACGCTCGACCGGCGGCCGCGACGCCACCGGCACGCCGATCCATGGCACCTTCGCGACCGCGGCCAAGGAACTGCCCCGGATCGCCGCCATGGGATTCGACGTGGTGTATCTGCCGCCCATCCACCCGATCGGCGAGGTGAATCGCAAGGGCCGCAACAACGCGATCACCGCCGAGCCGGGCGACGTCGGCTCGCCGTGGGCGATCGGCTCGGAACGTGGCGGTCACGACGCCGTGCACCCCGATCTCGGCACCGAGTCCGATTTCGTCGAGTTCGTCTCGGCGGCAGCGCGGCTCGGCCTCGAAGTGGCACTCGACCTCGCGCTGCAGTGCGCGCCCGACCATCCATGGGTGCGAGCGCACCCCGCGTGGTTCACTACCCTCCCGGACGACACCATCGCCTACGCCGAGAACCCGCCGAAGAAATACCAGGACATCTACCCGGTCAACTTCGACAATGACCCCGACGGCCTCTACGCCGAGGTGCTGCGCGTCGTCCGGCACTGGATCGATCTCGGCGTCAAGATCTTCCGGGTCGACAACCCGCACACCAAGCCGGCCGACTTCTGGGAGTGGCTGATCACCACCGTGCGCCGCACCGATCCCGACGTGATCTTCCTGTCCGAGGCGTTCACCCGCCCGGCTCGGCTCTATGGGCTGGCCCGTCGCGGATTCAGCCAGTCCTATACGTATTTCACCTGGCGCGTGGCGAAGTGGGAATTGACCGAGTTCGGCAACGAGCTGGCCGCGAAGGCCGACGAAGCCCGCCCGAATCTCTTCGTCAACACCCCGGACATCTTGCACGAGAGCCTCCAGCACGGTGGACCCGGGATGTTCGCCCTGCGTGCGGCGCTTGCCGCCACCCTGGCGCCGAGCTGGGGCGTCTACTCCGGGTTCGAGCTGTTCGAGCACCAAGCGGTGCGACCGGGCAGCGAAGAATATCTCGACTCGGAGAAATATGAGCTGCGCCCGCGTGCGTTCGCCGAGGCGCTCACGCGGGGAGAGTCGCTGGAGCCGTGGATTACCCGGCTCAACGAGATCCGTCGCGCGCACCCCGCCCTGCAACAGTTGCGTTGCCTGCACTTCCATCACGTGGACAACGACGCGCTGCTCGCGTACTCCAAGGTCGACCCGGCCGGCGGCGACGCCGTGCTGGTCGTGGTGAATCTGAACCCGTTCGGCGCCGAATGGGGCATGCTCTCGCTCGACCTGCCCGCCATCGGCCGTGAGTGGCACGACCATCCGGTGGTGTACGACGAGGTCAGCGGCGAGGAATACCATTGGGCCCAGACGAATTATGTGCGGCTCGATCCCGCCCGCGCGGTCGCGCACATTCTCACCTTGCCTCCGGTTTCGCAACAGGCCCGCACCGAACTGGCCTTTCGTAGGACGCTGCGATGAAGCGGCGCGATCTGCTGCTGCTGGCCGCGGGCGTTCATACCGACCCGCACACCGTGCTGGGCGCACACCCACATCACGACGGCACCGCCGTCCGGGTGCTGCGCCCGCACGCCGAAGCGGTGGCCGTGCGTATCGGCGGGGTCGACCATCCGTTGCAGTCGCTGGGGCACGGCGTGTTCGCAGCGGTGGTGCCGTACCCGGATCTGATGGACTACCGGATAGTCACCACCTATCCGGGCGGCCAGACCGTACTCGGCGCGGACGGATACCGCTTCCTACCCACCGTGGGTGAACTCGACCTCCATCTGCTCGGCGAGGGCCGCCACGAACGACTGTGGGAGGTACTCGGCGCGCACCCGCGTCGCTACACCACGCTCGACGGCGAGGTCGAGGGCACGTCGTTCGCGGTATGGGCGCCGAATGCGCGTGGCGTCACCGTGATCGGCGATTTCGACGGCTGGAGCGGCAACACCGCGCCGATGCGCGTGCTCGGATCATCCGGCGTCTGGGAAGTCTTCGTCCCCGGCGTCGGCCCCGGCGCCACATACAAGTACCGCGTGCACGGTGCCGACGGGCGTGCCGTCGACCATGCCGACCCGCTGGCCTTCGCGACCGAACTGCCCCCGGCGACGGCGTCGGTGGTCAGCGAGAGCCACTACGTCTGGCACGACCACGCCTGGCTGGACCGGCGCGCGGCCACCGATCCGACCCGTGCGCCGATGAGCGTCTACGAGGTACATCTCGGCTCCTGGCGGCCCAGCCTCTGCTATCGCGAAATGGCCGACCAGCTGGCCGAATACGTGCAGGCCGCCGGTTTCACCCACATCGAACTGCTCCCCATCGCCGAGCATCCGTTCGGCGGTTCCTGGGGCTATCAGGTCACGTCGTATTATGCGCCGACGGCACGTTTCGGCTCCCCGGACGACTTCCGCGCCTTCATCGATCGTATGCACGCGGCGGACATCAGCGTGCTGCTGGACTGGGTTCCGGCGCATTTTCCACGGGACGAATGGGCGCTGGCTCGTTTCGACGGCACCCCGCTCTACGAGCATGCCGATCCACGCCGTGGTGAGCAATTGGACTGGGGCACTTACGTTTTCGACTACGGCAGACCCGAAGTGCGCAACTTCCTCGTTGCCAACGCGCGCTACTGGATCGAGGAGTTCCATATCGATGGCCTGCGGGTCGACGCGGTCGCTTCCATGCTCTACCTGGATTACTCACGCGGCGAGGGCGAGTGGGAACCCAACGCGCGAGGCGGCCGCGAAAACCTCGAGGCAGTCGACTTCTTGCAGGACCTGAACGACGCCGTGCACCGCCACCACCCCGGCGTGGTGACCATCGCCGAGGAGTCCACCACCTGGCCCGGGGTCACACGCGGCACCGACGTCGGCGGGCTCGGCTTCACCATGAAGTGGAACATGGGGTGGATGCACGACACCCTCGGGTTCCTCGGCCGCGACCCGATTCACCGCAGCTGGCACCACAACGAGATCACCTTCTCGCTGGTGTACGCCTGGAGCGAGAACTACGTCCTGCCGATCAGCCACGACGAGGTCGTGCACGGCAAAGGCACGCTGTGGACCAGGATGCCCGGGGACGATTTCGCCAAGGCCGGTGGGGTGCGGGCGCTGCTGGCCTACATGTGGGCCCATCCCGGCAAGCAACTGCTGTTCATGGGCCAGGACTTCGGCCAGTTTCGCGAATGGTCACACGATCGAGGGCTGGACTGGCACGAACTGGACAACCCCCTGCACCAAGGCATCGCGGCGCTGGTGACCGACCTCAACGCGGTCTACCGCGCCTATCCCGCGCTGTGGAGCCAGGACACCGCGCCGGGCGGTTACGCCTGGATCGAGGCGGACGATCGCGCGAACAATGTCCTGGCGTTCCTGCGCTACGGCTCGGACGGTTCCGTGGTCGCGTGCGTCTACAACTTCTCCGGCGTGCTGCACGGAACCTATCGGGTCGGCCTTCCGCAGCCGGGCCGCTGGATCGAGATCCTGAACACCGACGCGGTCCCCTACGGCGGATCCGGTCTCGGCAACCTCGGTGCGGTCGTGGCCACCGACGACCCATGGCACGATCGTCCGGCGTCGGCCCTGGTGACACTCGCACCGAACAGCGCGGTCTGGCTGCGTCCCGCCTGACCCGAGCGAACCACTCACCCCGACGAGAGCGTGCCGACGCAGTAGGGCACCGCGCCGATCAGCGTCGGACTCCAGTCGAACTCAGTACAGTGCGGCGGCCAGCTTGCGGCGCGCGGCAACGACGAACGGTTCCGCCTGATCGAACAGCTCGAACAGCTCGAGCAGCCGAGTGCGCGCCGTGGTGCGTTCGTCGCCCGCGGTGCGCTTGATGACACCGATCAGCCGGTCGAACGCCGCTTCGGGTCGCTGCTGGAACAGTTCGAGGTCGGCGGCGTCGAGCGCGGCCTCGACGTTGGTCGAGTCGGCATCCGCGGTGGCGACAGCGGAGTCCGGAATCTGCTGCGCGCGGGCGAGAAACCGGAGCTGACGCAGCGCGCCTTTGGCTTCTTCGTTCGTCGGCTCGGCGGCAAGAATGGCTTCGTATGCCGCCTCGGCGCCCGCGAAATCACCCTGCTCCAGTGCGTCCTCGGCCGCCGTGAAGCGTGGGTCCTCGGCGGGCTGCGGCTCCGCCGCGCCGCCCTCGAGCTTGCCCGCGACCGCGTCGACAACGGCCTTCAACCACTGCCGCACCTGCGGCTCCGGCTGGGCGCCCTCGAAGTCGGCCAGCGGCTGGCCGCCGGCGATCGCGATCACCGTGGGGATGCCCTGCACCCGCAGCGCCTGCGCGATCCGCATATTGGCCTCGGCCTCGACGGTTGCCAGCTCCCAGGCGCCGCCGTCGGCGGCGACCAGACGTTCCAGCGTCCGGACCAACTCGATGCTGCCGGGGCTGCGCTGCGAGTACAGCACGACGACCACCGGAACCTGCGTCGAGCGGCGCAACACCTTCGTCTCGAAATCGACCTCGTTCACCGCGTAATCGCCGGCTGCCGCACCGCCGGCACCCCCGGCGGGCTGCTTCAGACTGGACAAATCCACCGCGCCGGACATAGCGGCGGCGGCTGCGGGCGAAGGACGGCGTGCGGCTGGTCGAGTCACAGGTTCCAGTTTGTCACGACGTGACGGACGCGGGTGCTCCGGAGTCGACGGGCGTGGCGGCACTCAGCTCGCCCAACTGGCCGGTGCGTACCGCCCAGACCTCGAAGAGCGCCGTGAAGAACGGTGGAATGCTGGACAGCAGCGCGAGAACGGTGGTCTTGGCACTCCAGCCCAGCTCGCGTGCCGCGACGATCGCGGCGATCACGAACAGCACGAAAATGATCCCGTGCGTCATGCCGAACACCTTCACCGGCCACAGCACCGGCTCCGGAAGCCGTTTGAACACCATGCCGACGATCAGGAAGACCCAGGAGATCGCCTCGAGCACGGCGACGAAACGGAACCGCTTGGCGACCGTGCTCAGGTCGAAGACATTGCCCATGCGCACCATTCTGCCGGACGCACTACGCACCGTCGTAGTTGAACGGATCACAGTGTTTGTTTGGCAGCGCCTGCGGCGCTGCGTGTTCGCGGCCCCTGTGTGGCTCGCGTCCGAGCAATGCTCGGTCTCGCTTCGCTCGGAAGTGGGGGTTGAGCTGGAGGGGATGAGTGGGGGTTCGGCAGTGCCTTCAAGCAATGCTTGGTCTCGCTGACACGAAAAAGGGGGTGACCACGAGCTGATGATGATGTGCGGGGTCGATCCGTCGTAGTTGTAGTGACCACAACCACTACACACAGCGAATTTCCCCACCCACGGCGGAGCGCGTAGTGCCCTGAACAGCTACGCCCGGAAACGTGTGTGGGGCCGATGTGGTTGCGTCAATGGGCGGGCATCGGGTGGGGTGTCTGCAGTTCAAGCAGTTGAGCGGGCGGCAGGGGATGCCGGCTGCCCACGGTCAGACGCGGACGATCAGCGCGTCACCCTGACCACCGCCACCGCACAGCGCGGCCGCGCCGACGCCGCCGCCGCGTCGCTTCAGTTCCAGAGCCAGGTGCAGCAGGATGCGCGCACCGGACATACCCAGCGGGTGGCCGATGGCGATGGCGCCCCCGTTGACGTTCACCTTCGCCGGGTCGATTCCCAGCTTGCGCGTGGAGGCGATACCGACCGCCGCGAACGCCTCGTTGATCTCCACCAGATCCAAGTCGGCGGGCGCGATACCCTCGCGCGCGCAGGCTTTGGCGATCGCATTGGCGGGCTGATCCTGCAACGTCGAATCCGGGCCGGCCACTACACCCGCGGCGCCGATCTCGGCGAGCCAACTCAGGCCGAGCGATTCGGCCTTCGCCTTACTCATCACCACGACCGCGGCGGCGCCGTCGGAGATCTGCGAGGCGGTGCCCGCGGTGATCGTGCCGTCCGCGCGGAACGCGGGGCGCAGCTTGGCCAGCGACTCGGGAGTGGTGTCGGCCCGAATGCCCTCGTCGGTGGTCACCAGCACCGGATCCCCCTTGCGCTGCGGCACCGCGACCGGGACCACCTCGTCGTCGAAGACACCGTTTTTCCACGCCGCCGCCGCACGCTGGTGCGAGGCCGCCGCGAACGCGTCCTGGTCTTCCCGGCTGATTCGGTCGGTCGCGTTGCGCTGCTCGGTGAGCGCACCCATCGGCTGGTCGGTGAAAATGTCGTGCAGACCGTCGAAAGCCATGTGGTCGCGCAGCGTCACATCGCCGTACTTGAAGCCCTCTCTGCTCTTGTCGAGCAGATGCGGCGCCTGGCTCATCGACTCCTGGCCGCCGGCGACGACGATCTCGTACTCGCCGGCCCGGATCAACTGGTCGGCGAGGGCGATCGCGTTGATGCCCGACAGGCACACCTTGTTGACGGTCAGCGCGGGCACATCCATCGGGATGCCCGCCGCCGCGGCCGCCTGGCGTGCCGGGATCTGTCCCGCACCCGCGGTCAGTACCTGTCCCATGGTCACGTAATCGACCTGCTCGGGTGCGACGCCGCCCTTTGCCAGCGCCGCCTTGATGGCCAATCCGCCCAGGGCGGATCCGCTGAAGTCCTTCAGACCGCCGAGCAGCCGACCGACCGGGGTACGTGCACCGGAGACGATCACGGAAGTGGTCACGACGAGCCTCGCATTCGTAGATCGGACCTGCGACACCTGCGCAGCCTTCGCACGCGCGCTGCGACCGGTGATGTACTCAACGGTAGCGGGTACAGCCCCCACCACTCCGGCCAGGTAGCGCTACGTTCGAGGTGTGAGCAACGGTATGGACCAGTCTTCTTTCATCCCCGCGGACTACGTGACCGCGGTCGACCACGTCGGCATCGCGGTGCCCGATCTGGATATCGCTGCGGCCTGGTACGCCGAACACCTCGGCATGATCGAAACGCATCGCGAGATCAACGAGGCCCAGGGGATCCATGAGGCGATGCTTTCGCTGCCCGGTGCACCGGACCGAGCCACCGCCATCCAGTTGCTGGCCCCGCTCGACGCGGAATCCACCATCGCGAAGTTCATCGACCGTAGCGGGCCGGGGCTACAACAACTGGCCTACCGCGTGACCGACATCGACGCGGTCTGCGCCTACCTGCGCGCCAAGGGGTTGCGTTTGCTGTACGAGGCTCCACGGCGGGGAACAGCCGATTCCCGCATCAATTTTATCCACCCGAAGGATGCTGGTGGTGTGCTGATCGAGTTGGTCGAGCCGAGCGCGCATGTTACGCACTAGTATCGACGTCAAGTCGGGAAAACTCGTTGGAATGACATTCGCAGTCGAGTCACCATCGGGTGGACTAAGGCTGTAGTTTGTGTGCCATGTCGTCACCCGAGTCCGATCGCAATCGCTTCGTTGCACTGCCCTTCACCGTTGTGCGCAAGGGTTATGCGCAAGACGAGGTGCGTAACTACTTCGACCGCTTCGACGCGGAATTGAGAGTCACCGCCACCGACCGCGATGCCGCTGCAGCACAAGCACGTAACCTCGCAAGCCAGTTGGAAGACGCGCGGGACGAGATCGACGAGCTCCGCAAGGAGGTCGACCGACTCTCGGTGCCGCCGACCACCGCGGAAGGGATGTCCGACCGCATTTCTCGTATGCTGCGGCTCGCCTCCGACGAGGCGTCCGAAGTACGTGCCCTGGCGCAGGCCGAGGCAGCAGAGATGGTGTCGATCGCCGAGCAGCAGGCCACCGAAATGCGTGGCAAGTACGAGTCGCTGCTGGCCGAGACCAAGGAGAAGCGCGAAGCGCTCGAAATCGAATTCGAGCAGACCCTCGCGAACGCACGCACCGAGTCCGCCAAGATCATCGAGGCCGCCCAGGCCGAGGCCGACCGCATCGGCAAGGAAGCCGACGCCAAGCGCAAGGCCACCCAGCAGGACTTCGAGGCCACCATGGCCGAGCGCCGCACCAAGCTCACCCGTGCCATGGAAGAGCTGGAAGCCACCAGCCGCGCCGAGGCCGCACAGCGGATCAAGGACGCGACCGACGAGGCCAACCGCCTCATCACCTCTGCGACGCAGACCTCTGAGCGCAAGATCGCGCACGCGAAAGAACTGGCCGAGGAGATGCGCGTGCTGCGCGGTCGCGTGCTCGCCCAGCTGCTGGGTATCCGCGGTCAGCTCGACTCGGTGCCCGCGATGCTCGCCGCGGTCAACCGGGAAAGCGAACTGCTCGATGGCGTCCCGGATCAGCGCAAGTCGATCGGCGGCGGCACCAAGTCGGTCACCGGCTCGCGGCAGAAGGCGATCCCCGAGGTCAGCACCGAGGATGACGAGTTCGAAGCGGAAGAGCGCGAGAACGCCGACATCAGCAACTGACGTCACGCCCCCGGCGACTAGCAGTATCTGAACCGAATTCACCGAAGGCCGCCCCGCCCGGGGCGGCCTTCCTAATTTTCCGGACCTGCACGACCAGAACGATATTCAACGGCCGGTCAGGACCAGCGCCGGGTGATCCCGCGTGTCTGTCGACCAGTCCAGCAGCCACGGTGCCAATGCCTGCGGTCGTCCTCGCCACCATCGGAAGGCCAGGCCACGATGTGCGCGACGCCGGGCGCGATCTCGTGATCGCAGCCGGGGCACCGATAGATCTTGATCGCGCGGGCGCCGGGGATGGCGCGGACCACATATGTCTCGCCGCCCGGCCCCGGCTCGGTCCGCCCGAAGAGGCCCCCGATCGGTGTGCTGCTCAACTGCGACCGATCGGCATGGCGATCCGGACGCGGCTTCCGACGAGGCATGCGACCAGCCTATTACGCCCCCGCTAATGGTCCACCTCGCGCGCGAGGGAACCCGGGCACGCACCAAATCACCCGGCAGCGTCACGATCCACCTCGACCTCGTCGACGCCGTAAGCAAGGAGCCTTCCGCACACCCAGACTTGACAGACAGGAGCGAAACCCGTTTATTCAGAAGAGGCGGAATTCGTTGCTCTCCGTGCCCCGCAGAGCGTCGTAATCGAGTGTGAGGCAACGGATGCCACGATCCTCAGCCAGTGTGCGCGCCTGCGGCTTGATCTGCTGGGCGGCGAAGACCCCCGCGACGGGAGTCAACAGCGGGTCTCGGTTGAGCAGTTCCAGGTAGCGGGTGAGCTGTTCGACGCCGTCGATCTCGCCACGGCGCTTGATTTCCACCGCGACCGTACCGCCCTGCGCGTCCCGGCACAGCAGGTCCACCGGGCCGATCGCAGTCATGTACTCGCGCCGAATCAACGTGTAGCCCGCACCGAGAGTCTGCACGTGCTCGGCGAGAAGTTCTTGAAGATGAGCCTCCACCCCGTCTTTCACCAGGCCGGGGTCGATCCCCAGTTCGTGCGAGGAGTCATGCTCGATGTCCTCCACGGTGATGCGGAGTTCTTCCCCCGCCTTGTTGGTGACGACCCAGAGCGCCTTCGCTCCGTCCGGTAGCTGCGCGTCACCATTGCGCTCCTCGAGTCGGCACGGCGGGCTCATCCAGTTCAACGGCTTGTACGAGCCGCCGTCGGAGTGAACGAGGACCGAGCCGTCCGCTTTCATCAGCAACAACCGACGGGCCATCGGAAGATGGGCGGTGAGTCGCCCTACGTAGTCGACCTGACAGCGAGCAATCACTAGGCGCACCCAAGCACTGTAGGCGAGTGCCCGACCGCGACTTCCGTCAGCCCATCAGCAGAATGGCCGCGAGAACCGCGCTCACCACAAACAACACGGATTCGCCCCGGGTGAGCCGGCGCACCGCCGTCGATACCCGGCGGATCATGACGAATCCGACGACCGACCCGATGGTGAACGCCACCAGATGACCGACGTGAGTGAAGGTCTGACCGATCAGCACCCCCTCCGCGGCGACGGTGAACCACACAGTCGCCCAGAGGATGCGCCAGCGGCGCGGCACAGCCGCGACCAATGCACCGACCAACGCCATCGCCCCGTAGCTGACGCCGACATCTTCGACCGAGCCGATACTCGCGGGCACCCACCCGGCTTCCACCGCCACCCACAAGCCTGCCGCGACGAGCAGCGTGGCCCCGATGTGGCCGGCTAGGAAGACGCGCACCAAGCGCAAGGCGCCGAAGCGCAATTCGGCAAGCGCGAGCAGACAGGCCAGCAGAGGGATGATGACCCACGCCGCCGTGACATCTCCGATCACGAACGCACTGGACAGCAGCGTCCCGACCCGGCCGTTCAGTAGGTTGTGCAGGTTGGTGCTGGCGTCGCGAACCATCCTGGTCTGAGCGGAGTCACTCAGCACCGAGAAGACCGCTGAGACAATGACCAGACCAGCCAAGTATCCGGCCGTTGCGGGCAATCGCGGCTGCCACCACCGGGACCGCGTCGAGGCGCCGCGATCGATCGGCATCCGGTCAGCCTGCGTCGCGGTGACGACCATTCGTACCTCCGTTGTCGCGCGTCGACGGAAATCTGCCACCGTCATCCATTGTCGGTACCCGCGCTCCACGTACTCTGCCACTTCCCCGAGAGATTGTCGTGACGTGTTGTCGTGTGGGGGAAATGCCGAAGGCCCTCGACACTTGTCGAGGGCCTTCGGTGAAAGATGTTCCGGCGGTGTCCTACTCTCCCACACCCTGTCGAGTGCAGTACCATCGGCGCTGGCAGGCTTAGCTTCCGGGTTCGGAATGGGACCGGGC
>NZ_JBEZDE010000045.1:0-40889 GCF_040648115.1 Nocardia sp. NPDC049190 | reverse complement strand
GGTCAATCCGGGTACTGCGTCGAGTAGTTGCGCGATGAGGTGTCCGGCGCCGGTGAGGACGTGTTCGCAGTTGTCCATGACCAGGATGGTTTGCCTGGGGCGTCCGGAGGGGTCGGTTCTGGTCAGGGTGTCGATCAGGGCGGTCCAGCTGGAGCGTCCGGAGAAGTCGGCCTCGACTACCGCGGCGGTGGTTTCTTCTTCGATCGCCTGGGTGTCGGATCCTTTGGCCAGTCGGGCCAGTCGTACCCAGAACACGGGGGTGTTCTTGGCTTTGGCGAAGCGGCGCAGGGTTTCGGTGGCGAGTCGTGTTTTGCCGATGCCGCCCGGGCCGATCAGGGTGATCAATCGGGCCGAGCCCACCAGCAAGGTACTGATCCGGTCCAGCTCTGCACCACGACCAACGAAACCATCCGTTGCCGCCACCGGACCCCCGGCACGCTCTCGGTGCGTCGCCGACATAGCACCCGAGAGTAGTCGCTGGAGTGCATCACCCGCTATCACCGAGTAAATTAGGCACAACGGAGCTGCCTCGACACCGTGTTTGCCGAAATTGCGCATAACGATGGACGTCTTCGGGGTATCGGAGTGCCGATCCGGATGGCCGGACGACGGGTGTTCGCGCGTGCGGATCGCTGCTGAATGGGTGGTGTCGTAGTGGACCCGACATGTCCTGGTCACGACCTCTATCGGGTGTTCCGTGCGTGTCGTTTACAGAATTTAATTCCGGCGGCGATCAGGCGGGAATTCCGACGATGACGGTGCCGGCGACAGCGCCCATGGCGGCCATTGCCGCGACCGCAGCGCTTTTGCGAAACGTCATCGTTGTCAGTACTCCCGATTCGTTGTCGGCAACGTGAATTCGCGGCCGACGTCAAGTCGTGAACGCCTCCGCGTCGGTTCCGGGAAGTGCTCCGATACATGTCATATCCGAGGAGTGGAATCGGCGGAAGGCTCGCAGCTCGGACAGGTGTCGGCCGGCTTCTCGGCCGACACGCGGCAAGCATCGTCGTCGAGCGTATCCGACCATTTTCGATAGCTCCTCTGATAAATCTCCACGATTTTGTTGGAAGAAGACTCCGGTCGGTGATCAGTTTCTTCGGCGATGCCATCAGAAGAGTATTATTCATTGAAGGTTTCCGCGTCGATGGTTCTCGGTTGTGGAATATGTTGCGACCTTCTATAATTGGGACCTTCTATAATTTGTTCTCTACCCCTCGAGAATCGGCTACAAGACGCCATCGCAGGTCGACGCGGTCATCTGAACCGGTAGTCGGCAGCGACCCGCGTTGAGCCACATCAGCACCGAACCTGTCGAAGTCCAGCCGTCGGCGTAGCGCCGAACCGACCGACCGCGACAAGTCGATCGCACGATCGAAGGAACGATCGAAATGACCACTCACGCTTCAGGAAACGTCACCATTCTGGATAGCGCAACCATCGAACAGTTCACCACCGCGGTCACCGGGCAGGGCGAAGTGATCACCGACGGCACAGTCCGCACCGAGCGTGGCCACGACTTCTGGGGTTTCGGCGGCACCGCAGACCTGCTGCTGCGCCCTCGTGATCGTGACGAGATCGCCGCGATCGTGCGGATCGCCGCCCAGCACAACGTCCCGATCGTCCCCCGAGGTGGTGCGTCGAACTGCTCCGCGGGAATGATGCCGGCCGCCGGCCGTGTGTTGCTCGACCTTTCCGGCCTGAACCACATCCTCGAGGTCGATGTCGCCAACCGCCGCGCACGGGTCGAACCCGGCGTCATCAACTCGGATTTGCAGGAGCGGCTCGCCCCGCACGGGCTGTGCTTCTCCCCTGATCCGGTGTCCGCGCACCTGGCCACCGTGGCAGGCAACATCATCGAGAACGCCGGCGGCCCCCATGCTTTGAAGTACGGCGTGACCTACAACCACATCCTGTCGGTGGAGGTCGTACTCTCCGACGGATCCACCCTCACCCTCAGCGCCGACGACGACGGCCCCGACCTGCTCGGCGTTCTCATCGGCTCAGAGGGAACTTTGGGGATCGTCACCGAGGCCACCATCGCGCTTCGCCCGATCGCTGAGGTAACGCACAGCCTCATGGGTGCGTTCGGCTCCGCCCGCGAGGGCGCCGATGCTGTCGCAGCGGTGATCGCCTCCGGTGTCGTCCCAGCTGCGGTGGAATGGCTCGATCGAGACGGTATCGCCGGGCTCGAGCAGTTCTACGACACCGGCTACCCGCTCGATGCTGATGCCATCGTGCTCATCGACGTCGATGGCACCGCTGCCGAGGTCGCCCGCGACCAGCCGATCGTGGACAAGGTGCTACGCGAGCGGGCCACCGAGGTCCGCGTCGCCGAGGACGAGAAATCGCGTACCGCGCTGTGGTACGGCCGTCTGCACGCCCCGGACTCGGTGGTGCAGAGCGGCAAAGGCTTCTTCATCGGCGACGTCACCGTCCCCCGCCAACGGATCCCCGACATGCAGGAGGCGATCCAGAGCGCCGCCGCCCGCCACACCGACGGGCTGCTGTTCATCGCCGTGACCGGCCACGCCGGCGACGGCGATCTGCACCCAACCACCTTCTTCGACAAGGACAACCCCAAGGCTGCCTCGGCGCTGGAAGCCGCGAACAACGAGATCATCGACGCAGCCCTCGGTTTGGGGGGTACCATCACCGGCGAGCACGGGGTCGGCACCGAGAAGCGTCAATTCATGACCAAGCGCTTCACTCCGGTCGAGATTGCCGCACAACGCGCGATCAAGACGGCCTTCGACCGCGCAGGGCTGTTCAATCCAGGCATCATGTTGCCCGATCCGGCACCCGAAGAGCCGGACGTGAGCACGTTCGGTGCCGCCGTCCGCAACGCGCTGACCGGCAACCTGTCACAGGATCCGGCCGCTGTGGTGGCCGCAGGAGGCAACACTGACATCACCGTCGACCTCGGTAACCTCAGCCTGGTCGTCGGAGCCGAAGCCACCTTGGAGCAGATCAACCGCTACCTCGACGAGCGCAATGTGACCTGCGCTGCCATCCCGAGTTCGGATGAAGAACGTACTATCGGCGAACTGGTGGCCACCGCGACTGGCGACGAGCGGATTCACGTGAGGCACGCTCTACTCGGGACCGACGTCACCATCATCGACAAGCAAGCCACCGCCCGCTTCGGCGGCGAGAACATGAAGGACGTCGCCGGTTACGACACCAAACGGCTCTACATCGGTGCACGCGGCGCTTTCGGCGCCCTGACCAACCTCGTGTTCAAGATCGCAGTCCGAACCTAGCCTCTGACTCATGGGCTCAGAGCTGTGATACTTCGCCTTCCATAACTCGAATACAGGACCATCGACGCCGCGTCGCGGTCGGAGACCGAAAGGTTGGCCGAATGTGGCCGCGCGACAATTCGGCTGATCATGATCGGGCAAGGGAAGCGCCGCGGTCGACTCATGGACCAGCGCGCCGGACGGGGTGCGTAGCAGTCGTCAACCGGTTGTTTTCGATTGACGAGCGCAGCAGGTCGAGGGCCTCGTCGATATCGGTCAGCGGGATGGCGCCGTATCCCACTATCAGGCCGTCGGCGCCCTCGCTCATGCGGAATTGGGAGAGTGGGAACAGGCCCAGGCCGCGAGCGCGAGCGCGGGCGGCTAAAGCACGTGCGTCGATGCCGGGGCGTGTCCACGCTGCCACGTGCAGGCCCACCGCGGATGGAATGACGGTCAACGTGTCCGCGAAATCCGTCGCCAGCAGATCGACAATTCGATCGTGCCGCGCCTGATACTCTCGGCGCATCCGACGGATGTGCTTGGCCAACAAGCCTTCCTCGATGAACCCGACAAGTGCGGCCTGCGTCGGCTCGGGTGAATGCCAATCGGCGACGTACTTCGCGGCCCGCAACGCTGCCCAGAGCGCGGCGGGTGCGACGACGAACCCCATGCGCAGCACCGGAAGCATGATCTTGGAAAAGGTCCCGACGTAGATGACCCGTCCGGCGGAATCGAGGCTGTGCAGCGGTTGAAGCGGACGCCCGCCATACCGGAACTCGGTGTCGTAGTCGTCCTCGATCACGATGGCGTCGCGACCGCGCGCCCAATCCAGCAGCGCATGCCTGCGCGGCATCGACATCGGCATACCCAGCGGGAATTGGTGCGACGGAGTGACATAGACGATCCGTGCGTGGTCGGGAAGCGCATCCACGCGCAAGCCCTCCGGATCGACCTCGACGCCTACGACCTCGACGCCCATGGACCGGAACAGCTCCCGCACAAGGGGGTAGCAAGGATCTTCGATGGCCACGCAGTCGCCCGGACGCAGCAGTACGCGTCCGACCAGGTCCAACGCCTGTTGGATTCCCTGCGTGATGATGATGTTCTCGGCGGTCGCGTGCACGGCCCGGGAGACGCCGATATGGCGGGCGATAGCGGCCCGCAGTGCGAGCAGCCCCGCCGGGTCGATGGGCATTCCCGTCCCCATGGACGATGCTCGGAGCACCTGCGAGGTCAATCGCCGCCACGCCTCGAAGGGGAAGAGCCGCACATCCGGGATACCCGGACGAAGGTCGTACTGTGGCGCTTCCGCAAAGAAGCTGGGGCCGGGAACGATGAGGTCTGCCCACAAAGGCAACGGCAGTACTGCGGATTCGCGACCGCGCGGTATGGGTGGATAGCCCGGCGCGCTGATCGCTGCCCGCACGAATATCCCTGCTCCGACGCGGCTCTCGGCCAGTCCATCGGCAGCCAGTCGATCGTAGGCGCCGGTCACAGTGTTGCGCGAGACGGCCAACCGTCGCGCGAGCTCTCGTGATGGGGGCAGTGGCTGTCCCGGCAACAGTCGCCCGTCCAGCACCGCGGCCTTGATCTGCCGGTAGATCTGGCCACCGAGGTCCCCTCGACCCTCGAACGTCACGTGCAGGTCCACGGTCAGCCTCGTCGGCTGGCGAGCGACGGGATGCGGCCGGACATCGAGGGTGGAAGGCGCCGTGCCGCACCCGCCGAGAAAGCCGTGAGCGTCGCGCTCATGAGTGGGTCCGGCCGAGCATATCGGGAGCTTACTCATGCGCCACCATGACGCAACTCCTACGTGGCAGGGCAATTCGGGCGACCGACGTCGAGACAACCACGGCTTGTCGGGCCATCGCGCGCCGGGGTCGTCGCCTGTCGTCGGTCCGTTCACCGCGAGATCACCTCGCGCGCACCAGGTATGGCGCCACGCTGCTCAATTTCTCGCAGGTCTCCTCGAATTCGCGGTCGGGCCGGGACTGGCCGATGATGCCCGCGCCCGCACGCAGCCATGCGGCGCCGCTGGACTGGTACACCGCCCGCAGCACCAGTGCGGCCTCCAGCGCACCGCTGTCCGAGACCGTCACCACCGCCCCGGAGTACAGACCGCGCGGTGCGTCATCATGGCGGAAGACGGCGTCGACGCCGGCCCGCTTGGGTATTCCCGACGCGGTGACGGCGGGGAACAGCGCTTCCAGCGCATCCCAGCTGGTCCGATGCCGGGCAAGGCGGCCGCGGACTGTCGACGCCAAGTGCTGGACGCTTCCGCGTTCGCGGACGGTCATGAAATCGGCCACTACCGGCGAACCCGGTTCGGCGATCGACGCCACCTCGGTGAGCGCCGTTTTCACCGAGACAGCGTGCTCCACAATCTCTTTCGGATCGGATTCCAGAGTGTTTCGGGCAGCCAGATCCGCTGCCGCACCCCGACCGAAAGCTCTGGTACCGGCGAGCGGTTCGGTGGACACGACGCCCTCGTCGTCGACCGAGACGACCAACTCCGGGCTGAACCCCGCCGCCGCCAATCCGTCGAGCCGCAGGAGGAACGAGCGTGCGGGGGTATTGTGTGCCCGCCCGAGCCGGTAGCTGGCAGGCAGGTCGACGCGGAACGGCAATTCGACCCGACGCGACAGGATCACCTTCTGATAGCGGCCCTCGGCGATCTCGGCAACGGCTGCGGCTACCCGCGCGCAGTAGCCGCTTGTGTCGGCGCGGGTATCGACGGGATGCGCCACCGGTGGCGGCTCGACCGGCGCGCCGAGCAGTTCTTCGATCACGTCGATTTCCGCGGCTGTCGCACCGTTCACGGTCACCTCCGATTCCGTGATCGCGACCTCGATACGAGGAATGATCAAATGCGCCAAGCCGGTTTTGCCGCGGAGGTGGCGCTCGGCGCCGAACGAATAGGCGCAGAACTCGAATCCTATCCACCCGTACGCGGTACCCGATGCCCCTGCGCCGCAGCCGACACGCAACGACTCCAACGCTCGCTGCAGCGTCTCGACCGGCCGGTCGTTCCACTGCTCGAGCGTGTGCCGGTCGGCAACACTCACCCGCACTTGGTCCGTGTCGAGCTGGACGTGACCGAGGGGACTTGCCGCAAAGACCCAGTGACCGGGCCGTTCGTAGACGACGTAGTCACCGAACCGATTCGATCCCGCGAGGCGCGACATCGCGGTCACCGTGTCGACCGCCACCTCGATCCGCACGGATTCCGCTGAGGTCACCTGGTCCTCCAATCTCAGGTATTCGATTCGGCACGGGGTGATTCCGCGTCGCGCAGCCGGTCGACGAGCGCCCGAACATGCCCGAACGACGTCAGTGACGTGATCTCGGCTGCGGGAATCTCGATGCGGTACTTCTCCTCCAAGCGCGCGGCGATCTCGAGTTCGAGCAGCGAGTCAACATTGAATTGGTCGACGAAATGCGTGTCTTCGGTGATCTCGGACGCGGGCACCTCCAGGACGCGGGCGACCAATTCCCGCAGATCCTCGATATCCGCCGCCGACCATGGGTTGCTCGTCATCTTCCCTCCTGATCGAGTGGGAAATTTCCGGAGTGGTGTCGCACCGGAAACGGTGTCGTCGCGGGGTCACGCGGGCGGAGGAATTGCAGCGTCGCGAGGTCGCCGCGTGGCCCACCGCCGCACGTCGCGTAGATCGGCCCCGGATCTCCGCTGTCGAGGTGAGCGATCGCCGCCACGCACTGCAGCACCCCGAGAGCCCCCGAACACTCCCCGAGCCGTTGGGTGAGGTCGAGGACCGAGATGAGCGGCGAGATATCCGGTGGCAGTGCCGACGGGGTCAGCCATAGTCCCGGCACTGGTGTCTCATCCCGGAACGCGGCGACCACGTGCCCGATATCGGTTGCACGAGAACGGCTCCCCAGGACGGCCCGCGCCCGTGCCTGCCGATTCGCCGCGTGTGCCTCCGATTCCAGGATCACGGCCGCGGCGCCGTCGAGCACCTGCGCATCCGGACCGGCGCTCAACAGGCGGCGCACCTGACGCGTATCGGGTTCGACACCGACGACGACCACGACGTCGGCACGGCCGGCGCCGATGAGATTGTCTGCCCAATACAGCGCGTCGATTCCGCTGGTGCGGCCGTTGCACAAGGTGATGTTCGGCCCGCGCAGTCCGTGCCGGATCGCGATCCAGCCGGCGATGGCGTTGGACGACACATGGGGCAACCCCAACGGGCTCAAGCCGGCTGTGGACACTTCTGCGATGCGATCGGTGAATTCGCAGACGGTGTCGAGGTTGCCGTAGTTGGAGCTGACCACCGTGGCCGTCGTCGCGTGATCGACCGAGTTCGCTGTCCCGGTCGACCTGTCCACGTCGGCGAATGCGCGCTCGACCGAGCGCAAGGCCAGTCTCGACGCGCGGTCCTTATGTCGCATCTGCGGTCCGCCCAGGTCGACCGACGAGTCGAACCCACCGTCGTTCGAGTCCAGCGAGTTCAGGCCCGCGCCGGTGGCGAGCCCCGTGACCGCGAGGCCGACGCCGGTGACGACCGATGGCTGGCGCATCACCTCGTGCCCTTCTCGATGACCGCGACCGCATTGATGCCACCGAATCCGAACGCATCGATCTGTGCGATCGTCATGTCGGCCCGAACCGTGTCCTGCGCCAGGTGCAGCTTCGCTGCCTCGTCCAGTGGGTCGGTGAGTCCGGCGATCGGGGGAACCAGCCCGCGCCGCAACGCGATTGCCCCCATGATCAGGCTCAGCAATCCGGACCCGCCAAGCGTGTGACCGGTCATTGATTTGATCGCCGTCATCGCCGGTGGTGCGACGAGCCCGCCGAAGACTTCGGTCAGCGCCGACGCTTCGACGGCGTCGTTGAGCGGTGTGCCGCTGCCGTGCAGCATCACCAGGTCGATGTCGTCGGCATCGACGCCTGCTTGCTTGTGGGCGTCCCTGATGACGGCTTGGATGCTCGCCGGATCCGGCGCGGTGGCGTGGCGCGCGTCGCAGTTCATCGCGACGCCGCGAAGTCGTGCATGCCGAGCGGCTCCGGTTTCGGCTCGACGCACGACGATCGCTGCCGCGCCCTCGCCCATGATCATGCCCGCTCGATCGGTATCGAACGGGCGCAACGCGTTAGGCGTTCTGTTCTGCACGCGATCGAGCGAACCGAACGCGCTTTCGGTGATCGAATCCGTGCCCGCGACGATCACTGTGTCGGCAAGACCGAGTTCGATCAGGTCGGTCGCCATTCCCAGTGCGTACAGGGACGCGGCGCACGCGCTGGCGACGGTGTACACCTCGCCGATCTGCGCGGTGTCACGGAGCGCTGCGGCGAAATCGAGGCGATCGGGATCGAGTGATGTCGACGCGCCAGCGTCTTTCCACCAGAGTTCGACGGATCGCTGTTCTCGCAGTGTGGTTCCGACGAGCACCGGGTACCGCTGCGACGACGCCGCGAGATCCGAGTCCGCCAGTGCCGCTGTGATCACGGTTCGAAGCCACTGCGTTGCCCGGAACGGCCGGTCGCCGCTCGATCCGCGGTCATCGATCTCGTAAGCGTGGCGGGTCCGATATTTCGTCACGTCGAACGCGCGCAGGCTCCCGATTCCGCTGTGTCGCGCGCACAACGCAGCGAAAATCTGGTCGGGCGAGTCGCCGATGGACGCGGTGGCCGCCATCCCGGTGATATCCCACGGCATCAGCCGACTCCCATTGCGCGCAGCCGGTTGCGCGCGAGTTTGCCCGTCCACGTGGTCGGCAGGGCATCGACCATCTCGACCCGACCGGGGCGCTTGAACGAGGCGAGCTCGGCACGCAGGGATGCGATTACCGCGCGACGTACCGCGTTGGGTTCGAACTCGCGGTTCGCGACGACGAACGCCACCGCTTGCGCAAGCCCGTGCCGGTCCTCGACCGCGACCACAGCGCAGTCACGAACCCCGAGCACGGTGCGGACCACGCTCTCGATCTCGGCGGGCGCGACTTTGTACCCGCCCAGATTCAAGAAGTCATCGACTCGACCGAGGTAACTGATCGAGCCGCCCCGTGATCGCCGAACGATGTCACCGGTGAACGCGCCACCGGCGGCGAACGTTTCCCGCGTCGCGGCGGGCCGGTCGAGATAGCCGGCCGCGACGGAGGGACAGGCGATGTGGAGCCGGCCTTCCACATCGTCACCGGTCAGGACCCGGCCGTCCTGATCGCGTACCGTGGCGTGCACCCCGGGCACCGGCACACCGATAGTGCCTGGCGCCGGATCCGACGGCGATGTGGCCACGACGATGTACAGCACTTCGGTCGTTCCGAGGCCGTTCACCAGCGGAACATCGAGGCGGCGCATGGTCAGTTCGCTGAGCTCGGCGGGAAGAGCTTCGCCGGCCGAGACCGCCAGGCGCAATCGACCGCCGCCGGAGCCGTCGAACGACTCCGCGAGCGACGCGTAGAGGCGTGGTACCGAGAAAAGTACCGTCGGGTTGTAGCGGCGAAGCGCGCCGCGAACGACCTGGGCGTCCACCCCGCCCCGGATCAGCGCTGTGGTTGCGCCTGCGCTGAGCGGCAACAGCAGGGAGTTGCCGAAGCCGTAGGCGAAGGACAACTTCGCGGTCGACAGCACGGTGTCGCCTGGCGCCAGCGCAACAATGCGCCCGAACCCGGCAGGCACGGACAGGAGGGCGTCGGCCCGGTGTGCAACCCCCTTCGGTACCCCGGTGCTGCCGGATGTGTACTGCAGCAGTGCTTCCTGATCGGGCGACCATTGCGCCGGCCCGGGGCATTCGGAGACTTCGGTCGAGCGCTGCTGCTGGATGACCAGCTCTCGGATGGCGTCACCGTCGAGTTGCGCAGTGTCCGGCAACACTGCTGCGAGGCCACTCCGCCTGGATGCGGGCACATCGACATGGACGAACTCCACGCCGCTGTCGGCGGCGATGAATCCGATCTCATTGTCCGACAAGGCCGGGTTCACCAGAACGGCGGAACACCCGTGCCACCAGAGTCCGAGGACGGCCACCACTGTTGCCACGGAGTCGTCTGCCAGCACCATGCCGCGCGTCCGCGCGGCCACCCCGGCGTCCGCGAGCAGTACAGCAAACGCGCCTGCCGCCCTGAACAGCTCGGTGAAGGTGACATTCCCGATGTCGGAATCTATATAGGCCACACAATCTTTCCGAGACGAATCCACGTGTTTTCCGACGAAGTACTCGATCAGGTTCACCGACGAGCACCTCCCGAGTGGTCGACGATCGCCGAAACGTCGCCGAGGCAATTCACGGTGGTATGCGAGCCGTCCGTGAGCGTCACGCCGAATTCTCGTTCGATCCGCGACAGTATCTCTGCCTTCTCCAACGAGGAAACGCCCAGGTCATCGTAAAAATGCGCGCCGATATCGATTGCTTCGGCAGCTAGCTCGAGAACTTCTCCAGCTATCGCGCGCAGCCGGAGGAGAATTCGATCATTTCCATCGTGCCACTGCTCGGGTGCGGCCATCGGATGTCCTAACAGATTACGTTCTCGGCGCGGGCGAGGCGATACGGCATGGGTGTGGTCGCCCGGCGGCGACGCGACAGCCGGCGTGAACGGAGCGGCGACCTGCGCCATCTCGATGAATGGCAGTTCTTTCGTCTGTTCCAACACTTCTTCCTCGTACGCTTGAACGCTATAAGGCGCGGCGTGCGTGGAAAAGTGCCAATACCGACGATTTCCATTGGGCCGGTGGCGATCCGAATGACGGTCGCGCCGAAGGCGCACAGCGTTTGCGGTCACCCATGGAATCCATGGGGCGGGTCCAGTACCCAGGGCCGGACAGGAGCACGGCGTGCACGCTGCGCACATCGAGCCCGGCCGGCCTCGGTCAACCAGGTCGGTAGGTCGTGTGTCGCGGTGGCGGGCGCTCGCGACGCAGGGCAGCGCTCGACCGCTCGGGCCCGCGATCATCGATCCCTGCGATGTGGCACGATCCCATGGGTGACCAGCAGACCTACCGCCGCGCAGCACCTGCGCGACCTCGCGCTGCTGCGCCGCGTGCGCGACCGGATCGACCGGGAGTACGTGCAGCCGCTGGACGTGGAGGCGCTCGCCCGCGGTGTGAACATGTCGGCCGGGCACCTCAGCCGCCAGTTCAAGCTCGCCTACGGCGAGTCGCCGTACGCCTACCTGATGACGCGACGTATCGAGCGCGCGATGGCGCTGCTGCGTCGTGGCGACCTCAGCGTCACCGAGGTCTGTTTCGCGGTCGGCTGCTCGTCGCTGGGGACCTTCAGTAGTCGCTTCACCGAGCTGGTGGGTGTCCCGCCCAGTGTCTATCGACGCCGATCGGCGGACGAGACGGCGGGGATACCCTCGTGCGTCGCGAAACAGGTGAGCAGACCGATCAGGAATCGAGAAGCGCCGGTTATCGAGCCGCAATTATCGTGACCGCATGGATATCAGCATTCACTCGAGCTTCCTCCCGCAGGACGACCCGGACGCAGCCCTGGCCTTCTATCGCGACACCCTCGGCTTCGAGGTCCGCAACGACGTCGGATTCAACGGGATGCGCTGGATCACAGTCGGCCCTCCGAACCAGCCCGGCACGTCCATCGTCCTGCATCCGCCGGGGGTGGACCCCGGCATCACCGAGGACGAGCGCAGCACTATCGTGGCGATGATGGCGAAGGGGACCTACGGCGGCATTCTGCTGGCTACCCCCGACCTCGACGAGGCCTTCACACGGTTGCAGGCCAGCGACACCGAGATCGTCCAGGAGCCGACCGAGCAGCCGTACGGGGTTCGCGACTTCGCCGTCCGCGACCCCGCGGGTAACCTGATCCGCGTTCAACAGCTGCGCTGAGCAGCTCACGACGATGCTCGTCATGAGCTGCTCAGACAAGACCGGGCCGGGACCGCGTACGCCGTCCGATTGCGGCCGACCGGCGGTCACCGCGACTGATCGCGAGAGCGACGTTCACGAGCTGTTTCCGGTCTGATGAGTGCCGGCCGCGGGATCGAGCATCGGCTCACCCACAACAGAGCTGTCCGGACGGCCGGGACCGGGGGTACCGGCCCGGCCGTAGCGCCACCCCCGGCCGGAGAACAGCGGACCGTTGGTGCGACCGCATCAACGAAGCGAAACCAGACCGACTGGTCGAAGCTGGTTAGATCGAGCCGGGCGTGCCGACGGAGACTGTGAAGCCGGCCCCGCATAGCAGATGGAGACACGATGAGCACGCCCACCAGGACGGATAACCAGTCGCCTGTGCCGTCTGGCGCCGACAACCACGATGTGATCCGCGTGCACGGCGCGCGGGTGAACAACCTGAAGGACATCAGTATCGAGATCCCCAAGCGCCGGCTGACGGTGTTCACCGGCGTCTCCGGCTCGGGGAAGAGTTCGCTGGTGTTCGGCACGGTCGCCGCGGAATCGCAGCGGCTGATCAACGAGACCTACAGTGCGTTCGTGCAGGGCTTCATGCCGACGTCGGCACGGCCCGAGGTCGACGTACTCGAAGGGCTGACCACCGCGATCGTCGTCGACCAGCAGCGGTTGGGTGGCGACCCCCGTTCCACCGTCGGTACCGTCACCGACGCCAATGCGATGTTGCGCATCCTCTTCAGCCGACTCGGGCAGCCGCACATCGGCCCGCCCAGCGCGTTCGCCTTCAACGTCCCCTCGGTGCGGGCGAGCGGCGCCATTACCGTCGAACGTGGCGCCGGCAAGACCAAGGCTGTGAAACAGACCTTCACCCGCACCGGCGGTATGTGCCCGCGCTGCGAGGGTCGGGGCACGGTGTCCGATATCGACCTCACCCAGCTCTACGACGACTCCAAGTCGATCGCCGAGGGTGCGTTCACCATCCCCGGCTGGAAGTCGGACAGTTTCTGGACGGTGCGCGTCTACGCGGAGTCGGGCTTCGTCGACCCGGACAAGCCGATCCGGCGATACACGAAGAAGGAGCTGCACGACTTCCTCTACAAGGAGCCGGTCAAGGTGAAGATCGACGGCGTCAATCTCACCTATGAGGGGCTGATCCCCAAAGTGCAGAAGTCCTTCCTTTCGAAGGACGCGGACTCGCTGCAGCCACACATCCGGGCGTTTGTCGACCGTGCGGTGACGTTCGCCACCTGCCCGGAATGTGGTGGTACCCGGCTCAGCGAGGGGGCCCGCTCCTCGCGCGTCGGCGGGATCACCATCGCCGACGCGTGCGCGATGCAGATCAGCGACCTGGCCGCCTGGGTCGGCGGCCTCGACGAGCCATCGGTGGCGCCACTGCTCGCCTCGCTGCGGCACACGCTCGACTCGTTCGTGGGGATCGGGCTGGGCTACCTTTCGCTCGACCGGTCGTCGGGCACGCTCTCGGGCGGCGAGGCGCAGCGCGTCAAGATGATCCGTCACCTCGGCTCCGCGTTGACCGATGTCACCTATGTCTTCGACGAGCCGACCATCGGCCTGCACCCGCATGACATCCAGCGAATGAACGACCTGCTGTTGCGGTTGCGCGACAAGGGCAACACGGTGCTCGTCGTGGAGCACAAGCCGGAGACGATCGCGATCGCCGACCACGTCGTCGACCTGGGCCCCGGCGCGGGTACGGCGGGCGGCGCCGTCTGCTTCGAAGGCACCGTCGACGGGCTGCGCGACAGCGGCACCATCACCGGCCGCCATTTCGACGACCGGGCGGCGTTGAAGCAGACGGTGCGCAAGTGCACCGACGCGCTGGAGATCCGCGGCGCGACGACGCACAATCTGCGTGACGTCGACGTCGACATTCCCCTCGGGATGCTTGTCGTCATCACCGGTGTCGCCGGCTCCGGCAAGAGCTCGCTCGTGCACGGGTCCATCCGGGCCGAGGACGGCGTGGTGTCGGTCGACCAGGGTGCGATCCGTGGCTCGCGCCGGAGCAACCCGGCGACATACACCGGATTGCTCGACCCGATCCGGAAAGCGTTCGCGAAGGCCAACGGCGTGAAACCGGCGCTGTTCAGCGCCAATTCCGAGGGCGCATGCCCCAACTGCAACGGCGCCGGCGTCGTCTACACCGACTTGGCCATGATGGCCGGAGTCGCCACCACCTGCGAGGACTGCGAGGGAAAGCGGTACCAGGCATCGGTGCTCGAGCACCATCTCGGCGGCCGCGACATCAGCGAGGTACTCGCGATGTCGGTGGTCGAGGCGGCGGAATTCTTCCGTACCGGTGCGGCGCGCACGCCGGCCGCGCACACCATTCTCCAGCGACTCGCCGATGTCGGGCTCGGCTATCTCAGTCTGGGCCAGCCGCTCACCACTCTGTCCGGCGGCGAGCGGCAGCGGCTCAAGCTGGCCACCCACATGGCCGAGAAAGGCGGCGTCTACATCCTCGACGAGCCGACCACGGGTCTGCACCTCGCCGACGTCGAGCAACTGCTCGGTCTGCTCGACCGGCTGGTCGACTCCGGCAAGTCGGTCATCGTGATCGAACACCATCTGGCGGTCATGGCGCATGCCGATTGGATCATCGACCTCGGCCCCGGGGCAGGCCACGACGGCGGCCGGATCGTCTTCGAGGGCACCCCCGCTGATCTCGTTGCCGCCCGCGCCACTCTCACCGCCGAGCACCTCGCGACCTACGTCGGCGCCTGACCGGACCCGCTGGAGCGTTGAACGGGTAGTGCCGGTCGTCGACCCCACGATCCGAGCCGGCCTACTGTCGTGGCGCAGCGTTACCTCGGCCGGCGGCGGTCGGAAGCGGTTGCGGTCGGCGAGCACGATCGGCCGGGAACACTTGGGAACTCAGCCGCGCCGCACGAATTCGACGACCGGACAACGACATACCATTGCCGTCCTGATCAGTGGTGGAGGTAGCCGAGCGTGAACGGCGCATCGTTCAGCCGCGGGGCGATCGATTCTCCTCCGAGTGCTCGTCGAAGCACCGCTTGTTCGTCCTGGATGACATGCATCACGGCATTGATCAGGGCAAGGTGGGTGAACGCCTGTGGGTAGTTGCCCCAGTGCCGGCCGGTTCGGGGGTCGATCTCCTCGGCGTAGAGGCCGAGCGGGCTGGCGTAACCGAGTAGTTTCTCGCACAGTTGTTCCGCTCGCTCCTTTTCGCCGATCTCCGATAGTGCGGAGACTAGCCAGAACGAGCAGATCGTGAAAGCGCCTTCTTCCTCGGCGCATCCATCGTCGGTTTCCTCGACGCGGTACCGCAGTACCAGGCCGTCTTCGGTCAGTTCGTCGGCGATGGCCAACACGGTATTGCGTACCCGATCGTCGTCCGGGGGGAGAAACCGAACCAAGGGGATGAGCAGAGTCGATGCGTCCAGTGCTGTGCTGCCGTAGTACTGGGTGAACACCCGCCGGGAGTCGACCGCATGGGCGCATATGTCGGCGTGGATTTCGTCCGCGGCCTGCTGCCAGCGCTGCGCGTGCTCGGGGTCCTGGTGGATACGGGCCAACCGCGCGCCGCGATCGGCGGCGACCCAGCACATGACTTTGCTGGAGGTGAAGTGTTGGGCCTTCCCCCGAACTTCCCAGATGCCATGGTCGGGTTCGCGCCAGTAGGTGAGGGCGCTCTTCACCGCTCGGCCCAGCAGCTGCCAGGCTCGTGCGTCGATTTGGTCCTGCTGGCGGGCGTAGAGGTACACCGAATCCAGCACCGCGCCCCAGACATCGTGCTGGCGTTGCCGGTAGGCATCGTTGCCGATTCGCACCGGGCGCGCATTTTCGTAGCCGCGCAGGTGGGTCAGGGTCTGCTCGGTGAGGTCGGCCTCGCCGCCGATGCCGTAGACGATCTGCATATCCCGGACGCCTTCGGTCAAGCTGATGATGTAGGAGAAGAAGTCGTTCGCCTCCCAGCTGAAACCCAGTGTGTACAGCCCCCAGAGCGCGAAGGCCGAGTCGCGCACCCACGAGTAGCGGTAGTCCCAATTGCGTTGTCCGCCTGGAGTTTCGGGCAATGACGCGGTGGCGGCGGCGCTGATGGCGCCGGTCGGTGCGAAGGTCAGACCCTTGAGTGTCAATGCGCTGCGGGTCAGCTGGGTAGTCCACGGGTGGTCCGGAAACCGCCCGCCGGCCAGCCAGTGCCGCCAATGATGGATCGTCCGCAGCAGCCGTTCATCGGCCTCGTCCACAGTGCGGGGGGCGTCGCGGCTACCCCAGGAGAGTGCGCAGAAACGCGTGTCGCCGGTCTTCAAAAGGGTGCGGGCAACGGCGTGCGTACCGTCCAGCCCCAAGCGCATGTCGGTGCTCAAGGTGAGCCGCAGATCGACCCCGTCGGCGGTGGCCTGCGCGAGATGGTAACTGTCGAGATACTCCCATCGGGCGCGATGTTTGCCGTAGTCGAAGCCCGGTTGGCAGTCGAGCCCGAATTGGATCTGCCCGGTCTCGCAGCGCACCGTCCGCAGCAGAATGTGCTCGGCGTCGTAGTCGGTGGGTGCCCGACGATGGGCGCTGCGGCCGGGTTTCTGGTGCCGCCAGGGCCCGACCAGCAGCACATCGCGCACCGTCGCCCACCCTTCACCGCTGCGCCAGGTGGTTTCCATGACCATCGTGCCGGGGATGTAGCGGCGATCGGTGGGCACCATGGCGTCGGCGGGGGCGAACCGGAACGACCCGGCGGACCGATCGAGAATGGCCGCGAAGACGCTGGGGGAGTCCATTCGCGGCAGACACATCCACTCGATGGCTCCGCTGGGAGCGATAAGGGCGGTGACCTCGCAGTCGGAGATGAAACCGTAGTCGTCGATGCGCGGGAACGCCGTGAGCTGCGGCTTGCGATCGGTAGCGTCGTCCATACGTTGCTCCATCGTTGTCTCGGCACGGACATCGGGCTCGATATTCCACGCGATCGCCTGGTGAACCACCCTCTTTCCCGGCGAGACCACGAGGTGGGAACGGGACGTCGGTGATATGGCGTTTCCAGAAGCCCACCACCATGTCGGTCTGGTCGGCAAGCCCTGCGAACGTCGCGATGTGGCAAGGGTGGCGTACGGGGAGGTCTGCCGGAGCAGATATGGGTCGGATGCACGCACATGTCGGCGCCATCAGAAACTCAGCGCGCCGTTATCTCTTAGCAAATATTAGGCGTCGCCATGATGTCGACCTGTGAGTCGACTTCGCTCGCCCGCGGTGACGGGTAGCTTCCGTACGGAATGTCGAATGTCCCCCGCGGGAATCCGGTGGTGAGATTTGGCGGATATGTGGCTTTGAGCTGGCATTTTATCCGCCTCTCGGAAATGTGCCCACACTGTCCCGAACCCACGCATCGAGGTGTCGATCCTGGGCTGCCTGTGCCGACCTCGCTGAATGGCGGGGCTCTCGATGATACGATGCCCTCGTGGATGACGGTGGCGCCGACGTCTACTACGACCGGATCAGCGAACCGGCGGCAATGCAGTCGACCGGGCGCCGGTCCGGAACTCGCCGTAACAGGGTCGACCTTCCTTGCCTGATGGGATCATGAAGCGGCGGCGTAATGTACCGGCTGCACCCCGGCCAGGTTCGTCTGTTCGATGCCGCGCGGACCCGCGGTGTCGCGGCATGACCTGGTCCCAGCGTGCGGCATACATCCGATCCCGGTATCACGGCCTGAGATGTCTGGAATTCGGACACTCGCGGGCGTTCGCTGATTCGTAGCCCCACGCGGCACAGCGTCGCGCAAGTGCGGCGGCCGAACTGGAGAAGGTTTCGACGGATTACCTGCCACCAGGCTGTAGCTCGGTCGAGTCGCTGCGATCGGTTCGGGCCGCTGGGCGACAGCCACGAGAGAGGACACACGATGGGCAAGGTCAAGGTCGGTCAACAGAACTCGGACGACATCGAGATCTACTACGAGGACCATGGCGAGGGGCAGCCGGTGGTGCTGGTCCATGGCTACCCGCTCGACGGGCATTCGTGGGAAAAGCAAGAGCGTGTATTGCTCGCGGAGGGCTACCGCGTCATCACCTACGACCGCCGTGGGTTCGGCCGATCCTCCCAACCGACCGTCGGCTACGACTACGACACCTTCGCCGCCGACCTCAACACGCTGTTGGATCACCTACACCTGGACGACATAATCCTCTGCGGGTTCTCCATGGGCACCGGAGAAGTCACCCGCTACCTCGGCACCTACGGCTCCGCTCGGGTGCGCAAGGCCGTTCTGATGGGAGCCATTCCGCCGTTCCTGCTCGAGACCGAGGACAATCCCGAAGGTGTGGACGGCTCGGTGTTCGAAGGCATCAAACAAGCGATCGAGAAGGACCGACCCGCCTATTTCAAGGACTTCCTCGACAACTTCTACAACGTCGATGTCTTGGGTGGGACACGGATCAGCGACCAAGCCTGGCAGCAAAGTTTCAACGTGGCCGTAGCGGCGTCGGCATTCGCCGCATACGCGTGCGTCGACACCTGGCTGACGGACTTTCGTGCGGACTTGCCGAAGATCGATGTGCCGACCTTGCTGATCCACGGCGACGCCGATCGGATCCTGCCGTACGCCAACACCGCAGCCCGACTGCCGGCGCTGATCAAGGACCTGACCTTCGTCACCGTAGAAGGCGGGCCGCACAACATCGCCTGGACACACCCCGAGGTCGTCAACCCAGCTCTACTCGAATTCCTCGCTGAGTAATGCCGTCGTGTGCAGTTCGACCGGACTCGTTTGCCGGTGTCACCCCGCCTCGAATCAGGCTGGTTCCGCCGGGCCGAATTCCGGCGGACGATCGTCAACTCGACTGATACCACGATGATCAGCGCGCTGCGCGGCCACTGAGAGATGTGTGTCGCGAGGGATATCCGGGCCGCGCTTCGGTGGAGCGCCGCGCCGATCGGTGCCGCCGCCATGACGTCGCCGGCGTGCCGGCCCGTCGCTGGGCGCGATGCCGAATAGCCCTGCGCCGCTCGGCTCCGCGGAGGATCGTCACGGCGGTCGGTAGTGTCGAGCGAGTGAGTAGCTGGGTGCGCAGGAAGTTCCACAGGATCGGACGGTTCGATCGAGCAATCGGCGGTGTAATCGCCGAGCTGCCGACCTCCAGGGTCGATCACGGGCTGCTGCGGCTCACCAGCAGCGCTGATTTCAGCGTGCTGTGGCTCATCTTCGCGGCGCTGCTCGCCACACGTAAAGGCGCGCCGCGGCGCGCCGCGCTGCGCGGCGTCGTCTCCGTCGCAGGCGCGAGTCTCACTGTCAACGCTGGACTCAAGACGCTCATCGCGCGGCGTCGCCCAGCCGCGGAACTATTGCCCATGGATCGGCGACTGAGTCCTGCCCCGACCTCTTCTTCCTTCCCATCGGGGCACAGCGCCTGCGCAGCAGCATTCGCCACCGCCGTGGCGCTCGAAAGTCCGCGCACTGCACTGGTTGCCGCCCCGTTGGCCGCGACCGTCGCCTACTCTCGGGTGCACACCGGCGTGCACTGGAGCTCCGATGTGCTTGTCGGTGCCGCCGTCGGTTCCGGTATCGCCCTGGCCACCCGCCGCTGGTGGCCGGTGCGCGAATCGGACGAGGCGCAGGCCCGCCCGGTGCGCGAGGTGCCTGTGCTGGTGGAAGGCAAAGGGCTTGTGGTGGTGGTGAATCCGGTGTCCGGCGATCCGAACTACGATCCCACCGCCGATATCATCGCGGCCTTGCCCGCCGCTACCGTGCTGCGCACCCACCCCGATCTCGACTGTGCCGATCAGCTCGAGCAAGCCCTCGCCGAGCACATCGAGCCGGTCCTGGCAATCGGCGTCGCCGGTGGTGACGGAACGGTCGCCGCCGTGGCCGCGAAGGCGCTGCGTCACGAGTTGCCGCTGGTCGTCATCCCTACCGGCACACTCAACCACTTCGCCCGCGACCTCGGCGTCTACGACCTGCGTGAGGTGGTCGACGCGACCGGGGTCGGCGAGGCCGTCGCGGTTGATATCGCGAGCGTCGAATACGATGACGAATCCGGTTCACGCACAAGATTCTTGATCAATACCGCCAGCGTCGGCAGTTATCCGGATCTGGTGCAGCTGCGCGAGAAATGGCAGCCGCGCTGGGGGAAATGGCCGGCCTTCGCCGCTGCGCTCGTAGTCACCCTGCGTCGTGCCGAACCGATCGAGATCTGCTTGGACGGACGCTGGCAGCGGGTCTGGTTTCTGTTCGTGGGCAACGGCCCCTACCATCCGTATGGCGCGGTACCGGCCTTCCGCGACCGGCTCGACGCCGGACTGCTCGACCTACGCTGGCTGCGCGCCGATCTGCGCTGGTCCCGCACTCGTGCGGTGCTGGCGCTGTTGTTGGCCGCAATCGGCCACAGCAAGGTCTACGGCCAGCGCCGATTGCCGGAACTGCACGTGCAGATACCCACTCCGGAGGCGCTGGCCACCGACGGTGAGGTGGTCGGCAAAGCCACCCGCTTGCGTTTCGCCATCGCTGGGCAACTCGCGGTCTACCGCCGTGATGAATCCAATCCGCTCTGGACCGATCGGATCCGCCCGCACCACCGCCGATCCCCGTGGCTCCGCGATGCGATTCGCCTGCGCTGACCAGGCGATTACCACCCCTCGGTGAGTTCGGCGAGGTCGGTGCGCGTCAAGCCATCCGTGCATGGCTCAGGTGGCGTGGGGCGTACTGTGACTGATAGCGGGTGCTGGACGCGACTTGTCGGAAGTATGACCGCTGTGGCCGTCGCCGTTGTCTGGGGCCGTGACCAGTGGTGGGCCGGTGCGGAGGGCCGAGACGGCCCGTCCGTCGGTACACCGAATGCCAACCGACACCGTCGACGCACGAAGAGCTGCGTCACAAGGAAAGATGTTGATACCGATCTCACCATCGTCTGCTGGTTCCGCCGCGATATTGTCCACTGCGGACGTCTCGGCTGCGGACGCGGTCGCTTACTGGCGGGACTTGATCTGTGCGATACCTTCGTCGAAGTGGGGGTCCAGCCGCTCGGCGACAGGGGTTCGGCGGCCGAGTGCGGCATACCGAAATCGACGGGGTCGGGTTCTCGACGCTGTCGTCACACGCTCAGCGGGTGAGCCGCACCAGAACGCTCATCGCACGCAGTCGCGAGGACCACGTGCTGGCCAATGTCCAGCTCGAAGGTCGGGGCATGGTCGCGCTGTACGGGCAATTCCATGGCACCGTGACGGTCCTCATGACCCATTCCGCGACGACCTTCCTCCCCGCGTCGACGATGGGACGGTTCGCCGACAAGGTGGTCACCGGGAACGACGCCAGCACCTGGGCGCGGGAGAATCACGCCAGCCTCGCTGCCGAGCACGACGTGTTTGTGGTACTTCCCGCGACCGCGAACGTTCTGTCGGCGGCGGCGGCGACCGGCGCGGCGCCCAATATGCTGACTGCCACCATCATCGCGACCACCGCACCGGTCGTGTTCTTCCCGGTGATGTCCGCGCAGATGTGGGCCAAGCCCGCCATCCAGCGGAACGTCGCCCAGTTGCGCGAAGACGGACACGATGTCATCGAACCCGCGGTCGGGCCGCGCTACGACGTCGCACTGGGCAACTTCGTGCAGAGTCCGGCGCCCCCGTCGCCGCCGCAGTTCATCGAAACGGTCTGGAAGCGCCTGGCGGCGAATGCCACCGACAGCCGATAGGCGCATCCAACTCGGTCACCGCCGTCGCGGCTCGGCCCGAGCGAATCGGTTCCCGGTTCGAGATACCAACAAATCCATTTCTGCCACAGTGTGATCCAACAACACGATGGGCTTTCGGCAAGCAACCGGCCGGGCGTCACGCATGACGTCGCTCGGATTGTGTATCTGCGCCATCGATGCCGCTCGATGGCCGGTTGTGCACGGCCGCAGAGCGCGATCCTGCCCTCGGATGGCTGGTGGGCCGGAATCCATTGTCGGAGAGAGGGCGACGGCGCAGTCACCGCCAGCGATCGCGTGGATTCCGCTACCACGCTCGGATCGATCCACGAAATTCCACCAGCTGCGCGGTCGAGGAGTATCGGTTACAGTTCGCTGCGAGATCCGGTTTTCTGGGTTGTAAGAGTGAGTCGTCCGATGGTGAATGATTCGGTATTTCGTCGGTCCCGGTCCGGGAAATTATGCGGGTGTTCGGCCTTCCGTACGAGCAGCAGGAAGGCAAGCGCGTGAGCGACTGGGACATTGCTGTCGATCGTGACCTGTGTCTAGGGTCGGGAATTTGCGTCGCGGCCTCGGATGGTGCGTTCATGCTGGTCGGCGACCGTTCACGGCCCGCGGCTTCACCGTGCCGGGCCGGCGAGGAAATCCTCTTGGCGGCCATGAGCTGCCCGGCCGAGGCCATCACGATCGTGGAAGTTGCCACCGGCCGACTTCTGTTTCCTGAGGAGAGCTGATGTCCTCGGTACGTGAGGCCGAGTCGGGCTTTCCGTTCACCTCGCAATCGGGTCTCGATATCGAACCCGAATATGCACATCTCCGTGTGTCTTCCCCGGTGGTGCCGGTCCGGTTGCCCGAGGGCACGGCGTGGCTCGTGACCCGCTATGCGGATGTCCGGTCGATCATGACCGACAACCGGTTCAGCCGGGCGCTGGCCTGTGCGCCGGGTATGCCTCGAATCACCACGGTCCCGCCGCCGAATTCGATGATCATCAGTATGGATCCGCCGCATCACACCAGAATCCGCAGCATCGTGGCGCGGGAGTTCACCGTCCGCCGGGTCGAGCAACTGCGGGCAGGGGCCGAGAAGATCTTGGCGTCGCTGTTGGATCGACTGGAGAATGGAAGCAGGCCGGCGGATTTCGTCTCGGAGGTGGCGGTACGCTTCCCGGCGCTGGTCATGGGTGACCTGCTGGGGGTATCGGAGTCCGATCGGGATGCGTTCCGGGAGTGGGCCCGAGACCTGCTGAGTGTGACCTCCGTGCATCCAGCGGAGGGCATGGCCGCGATGGTGCAACTCGCCGAGTACGTTCGCGGCATGGTGGAACAACGGCGCCGACACCCCACCGACGACCTGATCGGCGCGCTGGTTCGGGCGCACGACGACCAGGGCACACTCTCCGACGACGAACTCGTCACCTTCGGAATCACTTTGCTGGCAGCGGGTTTCGAGACCAACGCCGATCAGATGGCCAATTCGCTGTATGTGTTGCTGACCGACGACCGGCAGTACGATCGGCTTCGCGACAACCCTGAACTCGTGCCGACCGCTGTCGAGGAACTCGTACGCTACGTTCCGCTCGGAAGTGGAAGCGGCCTGCCGTATGTGGCGACCACCGACGTGGAGCTCGGTGGGGTGATTGTGCGCGAAGGCGACAGCGTGGTCCTGTCCGTCATTTCCGCTAATCGGGACCCTGAGGCGTTCGCCGACGCCGACCGGCTCGATCTGGCGCGAAATCCGAATCCGCACATCGGTTTCGCGCATGGGGTGCACCATTGCCTCGGCGCCCAATTGGCCCGAATGCAGTTACAAGTGCTGCTCACCATGGTGCCGCAGCGGTTCCCGGATCTGGCCCTCGCTGTTCCGGTCGGCGATGTCACGTGGAAGCACGGCATGCTCACTCGCGGTCCGGAGCAGCTGCCCGTCACTTGGTAACCAGCTGGGCACTTATCAGGGAAAGGGTTTCGGGCTTCCAGGCTTACTCGCGGGACCGCCCGGCTCGCCGCTACCGGCATGCGCCGTGCGAGACTCGTCACGATGCTCACTTACTTTCAAGCGACTGTCATCGGTGCGGTGCAGGGTGTCACCGAGTTGTTCCCGATCTCGAGTCTGGGGCACTCCGTATTGGTTGCCGCGTGGCTCGGAGGCGATTGGAAGAAGTTGGTCAGCTCCGGCGAGTCCGAGACGGGCACACCGTATCTGGCGTTCGTGGTCGCCCTACATGTCGCGACCGCGGTGGCGCTACTTGGTTACTATTGGCGTGACTGGCATGCCATCATCGTCGGTTTCGTCACCACGCTGCGGACACGGCGCCTCGACACCGTTCCGCAACGCCTGGCATGGCTGATCGTGATCGCCACCATCCCCGTCGGCGTCCTGGGGCCATTACTGGAACATCCACTGCATGCTCTGCTCGCGGCGCCGATCTATGCCAGCGTCTTCCTGACTCTGAACGGGGTGGTGCTGATTGTCGGTGAAGGGCTGCGGCGGCGCAATGAACCATCGCTGGCAGAATATGGCCGACGATTCGCCCTACGGGAGGCGCGCAGCGGCACTCTCACCGTCCAACCGGATACTCGTCGACAAACCGATCGGCCACTGGCGGCCCTCGGGGTCCGGGACGCAGTCGGCATCGGATTCGCCCAGGTCGGCGCACTGCTGACCGGATTCAGCCGGGCAGGCCTGACCATGGTCGGGGGCCTGTGGCGTGGTCTCGAACACGAGCACGCGGCCAAGTTCGCCTTTCTGCTCGCCACCCCGGCGATCCTGGGCGCGGGGTTGCTGGAGATGCCGGAACTGGTCGGGCCCAGAACCGACGGTATCCGAGGACCGGTGTTGGTCGGAGCCATCGTCTCCGGAGTGTCGTCGTGGCTGGCGGTGCGGTTCCTGGAGCGATACTTCCAGACCCACAAGTTGCTGCCGTTCGCGATCTACTGCCTGGTCGCCGGATCGCTATCGATCGTCCGATTCAGCTGAGGTCCGCTGTCGCTTTTCGGATCCGGCAGCGGTTGTCTGCGCATCGGGGTCGGGATGTGCACGAGTGCTTCATAATTCAGCGCGGACACGCGGTGGACTCATCCCGCGGCAGGTGTCTGCTTGACCTCGACGATCGGGAGCATCAGTGCCGCAGGTGAACTCGCTGGAACGACCGGCTGAACGGGTGCGATCGGAGCGATCCGGCGGTACCCGCCGCCCACTGGTGGTCGGGTGTCCACCTCGCCCTTGTTCGGCCAGTACGCCGCCGCCCGCTCGGCCTGCGCGGCAATGGTCAGCGAGGGGTTCACGCCCAGGTTGGCCGAGACCGCGGCGCCGTCGACGACGCTCAGCGTCGGATAGCCGTACACCCGGTGGTAGCCATCGATCACCCCGTGTTCGGCGTCGGCGCCGATCGCTGTACCGCCGAGAAAGTGTGCGGTGAGCGGGATATTGAAAATCTCGCCCCAGCTGCCACCCGCTATGCCGCCGATCTTCCTGGCGACCCGCCGGGTGACCTCGTTGCCCTCGGGAATCCAGGTGGGGTTGGGCTCGCCGTGGCCCTGCTGGCTGGTGAGCTTGCGGCCGAACAGTCCACGCTTCGTGTAGACGGTGATCGAGTTGTCCAAATGCTGCATGACCAGCGAGATGATGGTCCGTTCGCTCCAGTTCTTGGTGCTCAGGAAGCTGAGGAGGTCCATCGGATGCCGCAGCACCATGCCGAGGAAGCGTAGCCAGCGTGGAATGTCACCGCCGCCGTCGACCATGAGCGTTTGCAGCAGACCCATCGAATTGGAGCCTTTGCCATAGCGGACCGGTTCGATATGGGTATCAGGTGTGGGGTGGATCGACGAGGTGATCGCGACGCCCTTGGTGAAGTCGACACCAGGGGTGACCCTCTTCGTCGCCGCGCCGACGATCGATTCCGAGTTGGTGCGCGTCAGCACGCCGAGCCGATCCGAGAGGTCTGGCAACACGCCCTTGTCGCGCATGGCGAACAGCAATTTCTGGGTGCCTCGTGTCCCCGCAGCGAGTACGACATGCGCCGCGGTGAGTGTCCGCGGCCGCTTGCGCACCCAGCCGCCCGTGCGGGCGGTGGACACGTCCCAGGTGCCGTCGGGGAGGGGGCGCACTTCGGTGACCGTCGTCATCGGAATCACTTCGGCGCCCGCCTTTTCGGCGAGGTACAGGTAGTTCTTCACGAGGGTGTTCTTCGCCCCGTACTTGCAGCCGACCATGCAGTCGCCGCATTCCACACAACCCGTGCGTTCGGGACCGACGCCACCGAAGTACGGGTCCGCCACCGTCTTTCCCGGTTCGCCGAAAAATACTCCGACCGGTGTCTGCACGAACGTTTCGCCGATGCCCATGTCGTCGGCGACCGCTTTGAAGATCTCGTCGGCGGGCGTCATATGCGGGTTGCGCACTACGCCGAGCATCTTCTTCGCCTGCTCGTAGTACGGGGTCAGTTCGTCGCGCCAGTCGGTGATATCCCGCCACTGCGCATCCCGGAAGAACGGCTCCGGCGGCACGTAGAGCGTGTTGGCGTAATTCAGCGAGCCTCCTCCGACACCGGCGCCGCCTAGGATCAGGACGTTACGCAGCAGGTGGATGCGCTGGATGCCATAGCAACCGAGGGCGGGTGCCCAGAGAAACTTCTTCAGCTCCCAGCTGGTTTCGGGCAACTCGTGGTCGGAGAATCGCCGGCCTGCCTCGAGCACGCCGACTTTGTAGCCCTTCTCCACCAGCCGAAGCGCGGTGACGCTGCCGCCGAACCCCGAACCGACGATGAGTACATCGAAATCCGTCGTCCGCTGGTCCATGTGGAACTCCTCGATCTGTCGCCAGTGACTCGGATAACACTACTCTCGAGTAGGTTTTGCGTCGCGCTGTGGTGCCGATGCCGGCTTCGTAGCAGGTGGAGGGGCATCACGAACGTCTGTGGGCGAGGTAAACCGGCCGCCGATGGTGATCGGCCCCCACCATTCAGAGCACTGCTCGCAAGAGTTGACATTGCTCTCTAAAGCTTGCAGGGTAAGTGGTATGTCGACGACACCACGTGCCCGCGCCAGGGCTCAGACCATGACCGATATCGTTCGGATCGGACGGGAACATCTGGCGACGGACGGCGCGGCCGCGCTGTCGCTGCGCGCGGTGGCTCGCGACCTCGGAGTGGTGTCCTCCGCGATCTACCGATACGTCCGCAGTCGCGACGAGTTACTCACCCTCCTCGTGGTCGACGGTTACAACGAGTTAGGCGATGAGGTCGACGCCGCGCTGGCGGGGTGTACCGGCGATCCGGTCGTACACCTGCGGGTTCTGAGCCGCGTTGTCCGACGCTGGGCGCTGGCCGAACCCGCCCGCTACGGATTGCTGTTCGGCACGCCGGTGCCCGGTTACCAGGCGCCTGCCGCCGAGACCATCGCGCCGGGTACCCGGGTGATCGTCACTATGCAGATCCTGTTCGCTCGCGCGCATCAGGCGGGCCTGCTCGCCGAACCCCGCCGCGCGCTACAGATATCCGCCCCGCTCGCAGGCGATTTCGCGCGGATCCGGGACGAGTTCGAACTCGATCTGCCCGACTGGCTGATCGCCCGCGGCGTCACGTTCTGGGTGGCTCTGTTCGGTGCGGTGAGCGCGGACGTCTTCGACATGTACGGCGCCGACACCTTCGCCGACCGTGCCGAAGTGTTCGAACTCCAACTCGACGCCCTGCTCGACATGCTGGGCTATCGCGGCTGATCACCGGCGGGTGCGCATAGCCGGGATCGGTTGTGGCGGTGTGCTGGCACCGATCGCAGGGCAGGACATCGGCACGGTCGCCGCCCGCGAAGCGCTCCAACGGTTGTAATCGGGCCTGACCGCGTACCTCGGCGGCTGAGCGGCTGCGGTCAGTCCTCGCTGCTGCGCCGGCCGCCGAGGAATTCGATCAGTTCAGGATCGGCGGAGATGAAACGGTCGACTTCTTCGCCGCCGGTGCACTGATAGTGCGCGACGGTGACCGTGCCGGATCGGTGCTCGAGCACCTGCCAGACGCCGCCGGAATCCTGCCAGCGCCGGAGGACCGTGACTGGGTCGTCGGCCATCATCTGCCTTCCTGGTGCCCATGGTGCGGGCAGGGGTCGCGGTGATCAGCGTGGGACGGTGACCGGGTCGGCGCAGCTGGCCACCGCGTCGACGAGCGAGCAGTTCTTCGGTGCGCGGGTCGGGCGGTAGTCGGGTGCTACGCCGTCGGCGCGGGTGATGTCCGTGTACGCCGCGACCGCGTCGGTCGGCCTGCGGGTCAGTGCGGGATCGGTCAGAACATCCACCGTGTAGAGCCCGAAACGTGGTGTGTAAGAACCCCACTCGTAGTTATCGGTGAGGCTCCAGTAGTTGTAGCCGATCAGGTTCATTCCGTCTGTCTTGGCGCGCTGGAGCCAGTAGACAGTGTCGCGGAGCGCGTCGGCGCGATCGTATCCGTCTGCTCGCGGCATGCCGTTCTCGGTGGGCATCCCGTTCTCGACGATGTAGAGCGGTTTGTCGGGGAACCGGCGCGAGTAATGCTGGAGCGCATAGTAGATGCCCTCCGGCTGCAAGGGGTTCTTCCACAGCTCCGTGAAGCTCATCATGCCGAGGAGGCTGTCGGGGGACAGGCCGTAGTAATAGTCGATGCCGACGAAGTCGAGTTCGGCGGCGATCGTGTCGATGAGCGACTTGTTCACGACATCCTCGCCGGCGGGGATGTAGGCGACGTTGCTGGTCACCATCGCATCCGGTTGCACACGATGGATGTAGTCATAGATGCTTTTGTGCGCCTCGGCAATCCGCTCCTGCATCGCGGGCACGGAGGCGGGGGACACGCCGCCGTGGCGCAATTCGTTCACGATGTAGAACGCAGGCTCGTTGAACGTGACCCACAGCGGCTCGTAGGCGGCATAGCGGTCGACGACCGTACGCGCATTGCCGAGCCAGTCCTCGACCATGCCCGGGCTGTTCCACCCACCCTTGTCGACCTCCCAGCCGGGATATACCCAGTGGTCGATGGTGAGCATCGGACGCATGCCCGCCGTCATGATCGCGGAGATCACATTGTCGTAGAACGCCAGCCCGTTCGCGTCCCACTCACCCGCTTCGGGCTGCAGGCGAGCCCACTCGATTCCGACGCGGTACACCTTGACGCCGAGTGCCGCGGCCCGTGCGATATCCGACTGGTAGTGCGTGGTGAAGTCGATCGAATCGAGGTATGGATCCTGTGTCTGCCCGGCTGCCACATAGCGGGACCAGTTGCTGTCGGGGGCGTGTCCTTCCGACTGATATCCCGAAGCCGCAACACCCCAGAGGAAATCTGCATCCATCGGCGCGATCAGGGTGGGTGGCGCGGGCCGTGCCGCGGCTGGCGTGGTGCCACCGATGACCAGTGCCGCAGTGGTAGCCGCGAGCGCGGCGACGACGCGACGGCGTCGGTGCGCCCGCATCGAACTCCTGTTCCTGACGTCACGAACAGCGTTCAGGAGCCGCCTCCGGCACGCGGACCAGGTCGGGATAGCTGCCACGGAAAAAGGGTATCCGCCTCGCCGCCGGTTCAGCCATTGTCGTTGTTTTTCGCGCGATTACTTCCGGAACCTCGGAGCCCGCCGGGCACTGACCGAGGATCGGAACACGGCGCTGGAACACGCGGCCGGCCCGCTGGCACCGCCGGCCGGTACTGAACGCGCCATCAAGAAAGCGTTGAGCAAGCCGCCGAACAGGCTGCGGAAAAGGCAGCGGGCCGACGTCCGCGCCAGGGATTCAACTTCGGATTCAGGCGCGCCGACCCGTAGAAACCGCGCCCCTACGCCTACGAGACCGCCCTTGGACCGACATCAAGGGAACGAGTTGTCGTCGCCAGTGGAACTATTCCTAGCTAGTACCTCGGCCGTGGCGAAGTTCGAGGAAGTCATCACATCCTTCTGGCAGGACCCGATCGACGACGACCATGTGGCGTTGACCGATGCGGCGATCCGAGACGCCGAGGAAAAACTCGGTGTACGACTTCCCGCCTCGTTGCTGCGCCTGCTCCGAGTGCGCAACGGCGGCCGCGTCGCCGACCGCTGGGATGCCTTTCCGGTCGAAGGTTCAACGTGGTCGGAGCATCACGCGTGCTTCGACTACCTCGACGGCATTCTCGACGAGGATGGCTCCTCGGTGATCGATACGCCGTACCTGGTGCAGGAGTGGGAACTTCCCGCACCGGTCGTGCTCCTGAACGGCGACGGGCACTGGTGGGTCGCGCTGGACTACCGTGCCTGCGGCCCGACAGGCGAACCATCAGTCGTGGAAATCAACTCCGATGGGCCCGTCGTCCTCTTTCTCGCATCTGATTTCGAGTCGTTCGTCGAGGGGCTGACCTCGTCCGAACAGTTTTTGATCGATGACTAGCTCGCAGTAGCGACCGTCGGCGAACCGGCCGCTGGAGTTCGAACTGCATCTCCGAAATCGGAACTCCCAGAACGATTCTCATTAACACCAGCCACTGGGAATGGCGAAGAGTGCACTATTGCTAGCTGGCGCAGGACGACGGCTTCGCCGAGGCCGACGACCTCGCCGGCGTCTGCCATACCCGGCCGTCGGGCACGGGGTCGACGACTGGTGAGATCGCCGAAAACCAACGGATATGGCTTGACGCCTGGTGAGGCTCGATGAGTTTCGAGCGCGTAGGAGGTCTACCCGGTCATGAGGAAACTGATCTACACGTTCGGCGTGTCCCTGGACGGCTACATCAACGACCGCGATGGCAGCATCGACTGGAGTGTCCCGGACGAGGAGTTGCACCAGTTCCACAACGACAGATACCGCGAGATCGAGGTCTCGCTGCACGGCCGCCGGCTGTACGAGCTGATGGCCGAGTATTGGCCGCACGTGTCCGAGAACGCGCCACGCATCGAGCGCGAGTTCGGCGGGCTCTGGACGGACAAGCCCAAGGTCGTCTTCTCCCGGACGCTCACCGAGGTCCACTGGAACAGCAGCCTGGTCAGTGCGAACGCGGTCGAGGAGGTCCGCAGGTTCAAGGCCGGAGGCGATGGCCTCATGGAGGTGGGTGGCGCGGGCCTTGCGGCCTCGCTGATGCCGCACGGGCTCATCGACGAGTACCAACTGTTTCTCTCGCCCGTGGTACTCGGTGACGGCACGCCGCTGTTCCCGACACTGGACAAGCGCATCCAGCTCCGATTGGCCGAGACGAGGCACTTCGACACCGTGGTGATGCTGCGCTACCTCGTCGACTGAGGTCCGTTCAACCGCGGCAACCCCCGCTCGAGCGCGACCATCACCGGCGGTGCGATCGTCGACGTCGAGTTCGGTGAACGCGGCACCGTGCGTATCTTGACGGTCGGCCCGGACCCTTGAACCTGTCCAGCCGCGAGAATTCTTTCGGGGCCGTGTCGATATGCCGAGTTCGCTGTTCGACCTTGGAGTGAGAGGGTCGGTAGGCGATCCGGAAACAGGAGGATGATCGTGAAGTACATGCTGATCTGGCGGGCCACCGATGAGGGCATCGCGGCCATGGCGGGCGTCGACTTCGAGAAGATGCTCGAGACCATCGGGCGGTACAACGACGAGATGATCCGGGCCGGGGTGCTGGTCGCGGCCGAAGGGCTGGCCGGGCCGGACGAGGGCGTGGTGGTGGACTATTCGGCGGAGCCGCCGGTGGTCACGGACGGGCCGTACGGGGAGACCAAGGAGCTCTTCGGCGGGTTCTACATCCTGAATGTGGCCTCCAAACAGGAGGCCATCGAATGGGCAAAGCGGGCTCCGTCGGTCGGGCCGGGATTCAAGACCGAAATTCGCCGGGTCACCACGATCGACGAGTTCCCGCAGGACAACGAATGGATTCAGAAGGAACGAGCCTGGCGCGAAGCCACCGGACAGTTGTGAGTCGCTGAGCGAATGGCCGATCCCACGGGTCGTGAGGCTGTTGCCGCGGTGTGGCGGATCGAGTCCGCGCGGATAGTCGGGGCGCTCGCGCGCTACACCGGCGATTTCGCGCTGGCCGAGGACCTTGCGCAGGAGGCATTGGCCGAGGCACTGGTGAACTGGCCGCGGGATGGCGTACCGCGCAATCCGGCCGGGTGGTTGCTCACCGTCGGGCGGCGGCGGGCTATAGACGCGTTCCGCCGACGTGCCGCGCTCGATGATCGGTACTCCGCCCTCGCCCGAGATCTGGGCGAGGGTGGGGTCGCCGCCGGTGGCCCACCCGCGGAATCCGCGACTGCGCGGACACCGTGGGATCCCGATCAGGTCGACGATGATGTACTCGCGCTCATCTTCATCGCGTGCCATCCTGTGGTTTCGCGCGAGGCCAGGATCGCGCTCACGCTTCGGGTGGTCGGGGGCCTGTCCAGCGACGAGATCGCCAAGGCGTTCTTGGCGCCCACAGCCACCGTGCAGGCCCGGATCACCCGAGCGAAGAAAACCCTTGCCGCGTCTCGCGTTCCCTTCACGGTGCCGTCCGCGGAGGAGCGCAGTGAACGCCTCGGGTCGGTGCTCAGCGTCGTCTACGTGATCTTCACCGAAGGATCGTCGGCCACCTCGGGTGCCGATCTGATCCGATTCGATCTGGCTGTTGAGGCGCAGCGGCTGGCCCGAGTACTGGCCCGGTTGATGCCGGCCGAACCCGAGGTGCATGGGCTGCTCGCGCTGCTCGAGCTCACCGCCGCACGCTTCCCAGCCCGCACCGACACCGCCGGGCAGCCGATTCTGTTGGAGCACCAGGACCGCCGCCGCTGGGACCGCGCGGCGATTCGCCGCGGGCGCGCCGCTTTGGACCGGGCCACCCGGGTCGGTCGCGGTCTCGGTGCATACGGCCTGCAGGCCGCGATCGCCGAATGCCATGCCATCGCCGCATCCGTCGACACCACCGACTGGGACCGCATCGTAGTCCTGTACGAGGCTTTGGGCCGCCTTGCTCCCTCCCCGATCGTCGACCTCAATCGAGCGGTCGCGGTGTCCATGGCGGGGGGACCCTCGGCGGCCCTACGCATTGTCGATGAGCTCAAAACCTCTGCAGTCCTCGCGAATTCGCACCTGTTGCCAAGTGTTCGCGGTGAACTGCTCACGCGCTTGGGCCGCAGGGATGAGGCGCGTGTCGAACTCGAACTCGCCATCCAATTCTGCGGAAACGAGCGTGAACGCGCCTTGCTCGCGAAGAAGCTCGCAGAACTGGGACAAGGCCCACCGACTGTCTGGCGGGCGGAATCGCCCAACGCGCGGGGGTGCGGAGGTCTGGGGCGAAGGGGTGGCGTTGATGAGTGATTCGGCGACAGATAGGTCAGCGACCCCAGTTCAGGACCATTGGTATAGGCCTCGACCCAGCTCGTAAGTCCAGTGGCGCGAGTACCCGGGGCGGAATACAAGTTGGCACATTCGTCGATCTCGCCAAGTGCATGGCCCAGGGCGGCGCGGAGAGTGGTTCAAGCGGAACCTAGTGCATCGGCAGTGCGCAGGCGGCTGTCGAAACCGTAGAGGGCGACGACATCACCGAGAGCGGCACCGGATGGAAGTCGCCTGCGCGCCAGCCCCTGCTGGTCCCGCGCCGGAACGAGTACCAGTAAGCCGCATACCAGTACCGAGCCCGACCGCTGCGCGCGGCAACTCGCCTCAACAGTTCCACAAGTCCCAGACCGGCAGCACCCGACGCCGTTCGATCCATGTGACTTCACCATCACCGAGCACAGCATCGCGACGGACTGAGCCGCGCTCGTCTCGTGGTCAGTAGCTGAATGGGAGCACGACTGTGGCGGGGTAGTCGGTTGCGCGGGCACGAGGGTCGACGGCACCACGGCGGTGTCGATCGGCGAAAGCGAACGGACTCGCGCACGTAACTTCCGCTGTTTCAGCGATTTCTACCGAGACCCGTTTGTCGACGCAGCGTAGGGGATAGGGAAGTTCGGCGGTCCCACGCCAGGGGAGGGGAGCGCGATCGCTAAAGGCAGCCGAGAGGGGACGTCATAAAGAATGTTCGAGGAAGAGGTTGCGCCGGTCCGTCAGCTGGGATACCGGCGTAGTCAGGGAAGGCTCGGCCAGTGGGTGACATTGACATGTAGATACGTAGATATACGCATCTACGCATGTAATGACCGAAGCGACCCGAAGTCCCACAACAACAGCAAAGAGGAGGGGAGCCTTCGGGTCGTGTTCGGTCGCTGTGATGGTCCGGCGGCTATCCGCCGGCGAATGGAGGTAACACGTCTACACGCGGGGACAGCAGTGTGCCACGGTCACGGGTGAGTTCGTCCCCGACCACGAAGGCACAGACGGCCAGCCTCTTTGCGATATCGGCGCCGTATCTCGTCGCGAGGGTGGAGCAGAGGTCGGCGATGGTGGCGTCGGCCGGAAGATCGAGGTCTTCACGGTCCCTGCCGACGGCTTCGGCCATCGCGGCGAAGTAATGGATCTCAACCACCGATTGCTCCCATCGTCCGTTCCGGGGGTTCGAAGCCGTCGGCGTTTATGCCGTGGCCGGCCGATTTGTTCCACATGGCGCCGCGCCAGAGGTCGGCGATCTCGGCATCGGCGGCACCGGAGCGCAGTAGTTGCCGTACATCGAATTCCTGGTCGCTGAACAGACAGGACCGCAACATACCGTCGGCGGTGAGACGGGTGCGGTCGCAAGAGCCACAGAAGTTGCGGGTCACCGAGGCGATGATGCCCACAGTGGCAGGGCCGCCGTCGACCTGCCATAACTCGGCTGGAGCGGATGGATCATCCCCTCGCCCCGCTTCGGTCAAGGTGAACCGACTACTCAGCACGTCGACCAGTTCCGCGGCGGTCACCATGTTCGTGCGCGCCCATTCTCGGTCGGCGTCCAGAGGCATCTGCTCGATGAAACGCAACTGACACCCTTCGTCCAGGCACCACCGGAGTAGATCCGGTGCACCGGAAAGGGTCGGGCGCATGAGCACCGCGTTCACCTTCACCGGCGCCATCCCCGCGTCGCGGGCGGCGAGTATGCCCGCCAGCGTCGAGTCGAGGCGATCACGCCGGGTGAGTCGGGCGAATCCCGCTCGGTCGACGGTATCCAGCGAGACGTTGACACGCCGCAGGCCAGCCGCGGCCAGGCGGCGAGCGCGATGCGCTAGACCGATGCCGTTGGTGGTCATGGACAGCGGAATGTCGGGTGCCTGCTTGTGGCAGCCCGCAACGATCTGTTCGAGATCGCGCCGCATCAACGGCTCACCACCGGTGAACCGGACCTCGCGGACGCCGAGGTGGCGGGCCGCGAGGCTGACCAACCGCACGATCTCGTCGACTGTCAGCAACTCGTCGCGTGGTATCGGGGGCAGCCCCTCCTCGGGCATGCAATATGTGCAGCGCAGCGAACACTTCTCCGTGATGGAGACCCTCAGATCGTGGGCAATCCGGCCGAAGCGATCTATCAATTCACTTGTATCGGGACGTCCGTCGAGCGAAGGACGCCCGGAACGACGTAAAGCGGGCATCCCCATTTCGACACGACTCATGTTCAGAATTATGAGCCATGTCACAGACAAACAAATTCGGCAAACTTCCCACCCGTGGGCAATCCTGCAGCCATCTGTGGGATTCGGTTGTGCAAACATCATTTGCATGAGCGATATCACACGGACCGCGGTCGCCGCGGGTGAGCTGCGGACCACCGCTGCCGTGGTCGCACTTGTGCAGGCGGATGGCATGCCAAAAGCTGATGTGCTATCCACCGCGCGTATCGCGGGAATCATGGGGGCGAAAAGGACCTCGGACCTGGTTCCCCTGTGCCATCAATTGGCACTGTCCTCGGTGCGGGTCGAGTTCGGCTTTACCGACACCGCCATCACGATCCGCGCAACGGCAAAGGCCGTCGGGCCCACCGGGGTGGAAATGGAAGCGCTCAGCGCGGTCGCGGTTGCCGGTCTCACCCTGCACGACATGGTGAAAGCGGTGGACCCCGCGGCGGCGGTGCACGCGATCCGGCTGATCGGCAAAGATGGGATCACCCGCGAACCCGAACACTTTGTCTCTCCTGAGAGGTGAGCTTTATCCGCGGCGGGCAGAACTCTATGAATGTGATTGTTTTGAGTAAGCAAATATATAGCTACGAGTGTGCAAACGTTCGGCGTGTGCTCGTCTGCGCCGAGAAGGACGATGATGAGTGAGCTGTCCCATGTCGACCGAGAAGGTCGCGCGCGAATGGTCGATGTCAGCGCGAAGTCCGACAGCGCGCGGATCGCGGTCGCCGCGGGTGAACTACGAACCACCGCCGAAGCGCTGGCGACATTGCACAGCGAGAGCGAGTGGCGGGGGGATGTGCTGGCCACCGCACGGATCGCGGGCATTGCGGGGGCGAAGAAGACCTCGGAGCTGATTCCCCTGTGTCATCAATTGGCACTCTCCTCGGTGCAGGTCGAGTTCGGCTTCACCGATACCACCATCACGATCCAGGCGACGGCAAAAACCACGGGGCCCACCGGCGTCGAGATGGAGGCGCTGACCGCGGTCGCAGTCGCAGGGCTGACCTTGAATTACTTACTGAAGGCGGTCGACCCGGCGGCAACTCTCGACGCGGTGCGGTTACTCACCAAGGACGGCGGCAAGCACGGACATTGGGAGAGACCGGGTTTCAGCCGGTCCTCAGTCGATGCGATTTCCCGGACCGCCATCCAATTGTTCGCGGACGGGCCTCGTGCTCACCGTCCGGCCACCGCGGCGGCCGAAGCCGACGGCGCCAGTGTCGTGGGAAGGCTGAAATCATGACAGGAACCGAATCCTTCGTTCGGCTTATCCGAATCAGTGACCAGCCGCTGGATGCGGCCGAGGTCGAAGCCGCGGTGAGCGGCCCCCGGTACGGCGCTGTCGTGGTGTTCACCGGCAAGGTCCGCAATCATGATGGTGGCCAGGAGGTTTCCGCGCTGGAATACTCGGCACACCCTGCGGCCGAGCGGTTCCTGCGCCAGGTGTGCGGACAAGTGGTCGAGTCGTACGGCCTGCCGATAGCCGCCGTTCACCGCGTCGGCGACTTGACCGTCGGTGATCTCGCGATCGTCGCTGCGGTGGCCGCGGCGCATCGTGCCGAAGCGTTCGCCGCCTGCGCGGAGTTGGTCGACCGTATCAAACACGAAGTGCCGATCTGGAAGCGACAATTGTTCTCCGACGGGCTTTCCGAATGGGTGAATGCCTGCGGCTGAACAGGCGGCATTGCGGTCCGCAGTGCCGCGGCAGTGCGGACCAGGGCAAGACGGTCCGGCTGCGCCCTCACTCCGGTTGACGTTTCTGTTCGTGTCCATCGACGACTACTCCTGCGTGGTGGTCGGGGATCGGTGTAGCTTCGCGAGGCCACAGTCCGACTGGCCGCACCATCGCGGTCGATGTTGGCTGCGTGAAGATTTTCCGCAATACGCGTGCCCTCGCGTTCGGCATCCGGGGCGCTCACCTGCTCCCTGTCGAGGGGGACGACAAGGAACGATACCGCTCCAAGTGGACGGTCACTGGTCTGCGAGGATGAAGTGTAATGAGGGGAACAGGGGCGATAACCTTGTCCGAGGTCGGAACGAGTCGATAGCGTTGGAGTGTCATGGCGATCGTCAATTGCATTTCCGCCATCGCAAAAACGTTGCCGATGCACATGCGGGGTCCGGCGCCGAAAGGGTAGTAACCCGGGTGAATTCCGCCTATGTTCTTGGCTTCACTGAAACGGTCGGGATCGAACTGCTCCGGGTTGGGCCAATAGTTCCGGTGGCGATGTATGAAGTAGTAGCTCCACAAAATAGTTGTGCCGGCGGGAATTCGGTAGCCACCGATTTCATCGTCTGCCACAGCTTGCCGGTAGTTATGCCATGCTGGGGAATAGAGGCGCAGGGTTTCCTGGATGACCTGGCGAGTATAAGTGAGCGGCGGCAGATCGGCCGTCCGTGGCCGCCGGTCGGCGAGGACAGTGTCGATCTCTGTGCGCAGCCGCTGCTCGACATCGGGATGGCGGCCAAGCAGGTACCAAACCCAGGTCAACGTGTTGGCGCTGGTCTCATGCCCAGCGAACAGCATGGTCAAGATCTCGTCACGTAACTGGCGGTCGGTCATCCCCTCGGTGGATTCGGCGTCTCGGGCGGCCATCATCCTTGACAGCAGGCTCTGATCGGAGCCCTCGTCCGCCCGGTGCCGTCGGATCATCTCGTACATGATCGAGTCCAGCACATTCAACGACCGATGGAAGCGTCGGTGGCCAGGCGTCGGCACGGAGAGCGGTAGCAAGGGAAACCGCATGAATGATGCCAGCTCTTGGGTCGTGACGGTGAAGGCATCGGTGAAGGTACGTAGTATTCCGTCACCAGGATTCAAGTCGAAAAGTGTCGCGAGAACAATCCTGAGGGCGAGGTCGGTCATTTCGGCACCGACGTCTATCGGTGTGCCGGCAATCCGCGCCTGCTCCCACCGATCGTGAGTGGTTTCGATCGCGGTTGTCATCATTTCGTCGAAGGCGGCAATCCGCTGGCGATGGAAGGCTGGTTGCAGAAGGCGACGTTGCAACAGCCACTCGGGCCTGGCCGCGGTGCCGAGGCCATAGCCGAACATGTTGCGCGCCATCTCGACCGCGGGGCCGTTCCGGTCGTAGTTGTGGTGGTGGCGCTTCAAAACATGATCGACGAATGTGGGGTCGTTCAGCACGACAGTCGGCATTCCGAGGAGATCGACGGAAAATATATCGCCGTGTTCGTCGAGCATTCTGGAGAGAAATTCGAGCGGTGTGCGCTGGAACTGCAGAGTGGGTGCAAACGATCCTCGTGGCCCAGGCGGTCGGTTGTTCGGGCGGCGTGATTTCGAGGTGAGCGGTGGTGTGCCCGACACTGCGGACTCCTTCTGTGACTGGGCTGATGGGGGTATCTGCATGCGATGTCGCGAGATGCTCCCATTCGGGAACGCGGTTCAGTGTGCGGTGGCGTTCCCGAACTTCCTCTGAAAATTCTCGATTCGGTTGGACATTGACGTCTCAATGCATATGGCTCGAAGAGCTGGGGCGGTTCAATGCTCGGTTGGATGACTTTGCGGCGAAGGTGGGGTGGCACATAAAATGTCCATGCCAGGTCTTTTGCATCGTGTCACGGAATGTCGCGAATCCATGACCGTGTTCTTCAGTTTGCGGAGGTGCGCCGACATCCGGGAAATCCAATTGGTGGAGGAGCGGGCTGAAGTTCCTTCGCCCTGGCCTCCGCACGGGCTTCGGTGACAATCGGTGTGGGTGCCCACTTCCGATGGACTACACCGGACCGTGTCCTACTCATAGCTTCGTCCGCCCCTCTCTCACAACCGACGATGCCTCTGCCTACGCATACAGCTGATCATCAGATGTCTATACGATAGCATCTCCCAGCTACCCGTGCGGCGATTGTCGCTTCCGGTTGGGGTGGCCGACCGGAGCGGTGGCCCATCTCCGATTGCGGCGTGCCTCCGGTTCTGCGTGCTTCGTGGCGCCGCTGAAACACGGCCGACTCCGAAGCGCAATCAAGGGGCAGTCGCTATCGGATCGGTGTGTCGCTCCGCGCTCGGAGGGGTCTGCGTACTCGGCAGCGGCCCAACAAGTTTCGGAACAGGGTGAAACGTTCGGCCGCGGCGTTCCGGACGTCGTTCGTCGATTCACTCCTGAACTCTGCTGGTCATTGCGCGGTTTCCCGAGCAGCTCGGCACTCGGCGGAGGGCCGCGTCTCATCCCGACCTCGGGTGGCCGACCAACGTCGTCACCTGGCCGTCGACCCGGTGCCCCGGTCCGTCGCCGTTCGCGGCGCAGACCGCGGTCCGGCACGCGGCGCTAGTATCGTTGCCTGGGGTGCTGGCCGCGGTCGCTCCCTTGTGAGGCTGATCTTGGGTGGAGGCTTGATGGTGGCGGTCGGCGCCCATGGCAGACGAGGTGTGACTCTGGTCGGGAGGGCCTCCGAACTGCGGAGACTGGACCAGACATTGGCAGATGTTCGGTCCGGTTCGGCGGGCGCCGTCGTCATACTGGGTGAACCGGGTATCGGTAAGACGCGTCTTCTCACGGAGTTGTGTACGCGTGCGACTGCAGCGGGTTTCGAAGTATTGGCAGGGCGGGGATCCGAGTTGGAACGCGAGGTTCCGTTCGGTGTGGTGGTCGACGCTTTGGATGAAAGCCTCGCAGCCCTCGACTCTCAGGGTGTCGCCGAGCTGGGTGCGGATCGGATGGCGGAGTTGGCGGCGGTGTTGCCGTCGTTGTCGGAGGTTGGTAGACAGCCGACGAGCCGCTTGGAGGTCGAGCGCTTCGAGTTCCATCGTGCGGTGCGCACCGCCCTCGATCAACTCGCTCTACGCAAGCCGATCGTGTTGGCGCTCGACGATGTGCACTGGGTGGACCCGGCGTCGGCGGAGCTGATCGCCCACATGCTGAGGCGTTCGGTGCCGCGCATGGTGCTGGCCTTGGCCTACCGCCCTCGGCAGGTACCGCGGCTGGTGATGGACGCTGTCGCGCAAGCGGCACGTGACGGTCTGCTGTGTGAACTCGAGCCGGCGCCGCTGACGGTCCTCGAGGCCGCGGAAGCGCTCGGGGAGCGGTCGGATTCTCCGGTGATTCGGGCATTGCACTCCGAGAGTGGTGGTAATCCCTTCTACCTCGAACAACTCGCGCGTAGTGCGAGGAAACGCTTGCCGATTCTCAGGCCAGGTGATGGATCCGACAGTGAGCACGACACCGGAGTCTCCGTCGCCCTGCGCATCACGATCACCCAAGAACTCGCGGGATTGGACAGCGAAACGGTCAGGGTGCTTGAAGCAGGTGCGGTGGCCGGCGATCCGTTCGATGTCGATCTTGTGACCGCGATCGCGGAGTCCGACAAGGATCGGGTGTTGAAATGCCTTGATGATCTCGTTGTTGTCGATTTGGTGCGTCCGACCGCGACGCCGGGTCAGTTTCGTTTTCGGCATCCGATTGTGCGGCGGGTGGTGTACGACGAGGCGATGCCGGGCTGGCGATTCAGCGCCCACAAACAGGCAGCGGAAGCGCTCGGTCGGCGCGGCGCCGCTCTCGGAGCACGGGCATATCACGTCGCGCACTCGGCTTGTGCGGGGGACGCGGAAGCTATCGATCTGTTGACCTCGGCCGGGCGGACTGTCACACCTCGCGCGCCGGCGGCTGCTGCGGGTTGGTTTGATGCTGCTTTGCGTTTGTTGCCGGTGACTGGTGTGGATGAGCAGCGGTTCGGGTTGCTTGTGTC
>NZ_JBEZDE010000044.1:0-41707 GCF_040648115.1 Nocardia sp. NPDC049190 | reverse complement strand
GCGTGGCGACTAGCATGTGAGGTGAACGGTCCAGTCAGGCCAGGTTGCCGAGGACCGTTCACGCTCGCCCCAGCGGGGCACCCGTAAGCGGCTTGCAGCCCACCGGATCCCAATTTCCCCGCAATCCGAAGGCGAGCAATCATGGCCCTCTACACTTCCGCGTCCGGCATCGGTGGTCTGCTGCCCGAGCAGATCCACCAGCTGATCGTCCAACCGGTACAGCGCGATTCCGTCGCATTCCAAGTGACCACGCTGGTAGGCATCAGCACGCACAGTTCCAAGTTCCCGATCGTGACCGCCGACCCGGCTGCTGCCTGGACACCGGAAGGTCAGGAAATCACCCCGGACGACCAGGATTTCGACGAACTCGAGGTCACCCCGAAGAAGGTCGCCGGCCTCACTATCGTGTCAAACGAACTGGCTGCGGACAGCAACCCGTCCGCCCTCAGCATCGTCGGCGCCGGACTGGTCCGCTCCATCGTCGCCAAGGTCGACGCCGCGTTCTTCGCCACCGTCACTGCCAACGGCCCCGACGGCATCGGCGGAACCCTGCACCAGAACGTAGACATCGGCAGCGGTATCACCAACACCGACGTGTTCGCAGAAGCGATCGCCAAGGCCGAGAACGTCGGCGCCCGGCTGACCAGCTTCGTCACGCACCCGAACACGGCGCTCACGCTGGCCAATCTGAAGGAAGCCACCGGCAGCAACAAGCCGCTTCTCGGCCCGGATCCGTCTGTGCCCGGTGCTCGCTCCATCCTCGGTGTTCCTCTGCTGACCAGCCCCTACGTCACCGGCGGCGACATCTGGGGTATCCCACAGGACTACTCGTACACCGTCCTTCGGAACAACACCTCACTGGCGATCAGCGATGACGCTTATTTCTCGTCTGACCGGGTGGGTGTGCGCGCAACCATGCGCGTAGCGTTCGCGTTCCCGCACGAGACGGCCGTGATCCGCATCGGCGAACCGGACGAGAGCTGATGACCGCGGCCGTAGATCAGGACGAACTCGCCGCGCGGGCATCCCTGCCCGAGGTGGTACACGGCTACCGCTTCGACGGTATCCGGCCCAACGGCACGATCGGTTTCTACGGTGGACCCGAGGCTGTAGCGCAGCCACGCATCGGCGACCGACCGAAAGAAGACCGAGCACGCTGGACGCCTGCGGCATTTTGCGTGAGGCACAGGCACATTGCGCCGGATTGGGATTGCTGGTGCGGGTGGCACATGGTTGCCGACCTGACCGAACTGTCCGGATACAAAACGGAAGGACTCGGGTTCGACGTCGTGCGCGGCCGCGACGACATCACGGCACGGCCCGTCATCGCTGAGGTGACCGCGCGGGGACCGAAACTGCCCGGTGTCAACCTCAACGATCCGCCGTCGACGGTCCGCGCGACATGGCTACGCCTCGAGGGCCGTATCTGGATCCACGAAGACGTTGCACGCCCGATCGTGCGCGCGGCACGTCGGCGGTACTCGTACGCCCGGATCGAGAGGTACGGCAGTGTCGCCGAGCTGGCGACCGCGGTCGAGGCCGGCGAGAACTGACCGCGACACGACACGACCCCAGGGACACCACCCCGTCCCTGGGGTCGTCTGCTGCCACGGGTAGATGCTGCTGAATCCGGTCTGTACGGTTCCCCGGAGTCCGGCGCCACCTGGGCGTTCAGGTGTCAGCGCTCATGTCCGGGTCGATCTGGATGAGCATCGAGGCCAACCACCCCGCGGTGCGATGGTTTGCGGGCATAGCGGCAAGCCCCGCGGTCGCCTCCCTCACTGCCTCTGACCTCCTGTCGAGCAGGGCCAGGACAATGCCGCGCTGCACGCCCCAGAACCCAGCGGTGTACCAGTACCCAAATGACGGCAAGTCGATTCCATCAGTCGCTTCCGCAGCCCTGTCCGCTCTATGGAGAGCGCGTACGGCGGCGGGACGGTCACCCTGGATAGCGAGTAGTTCCGCGCGTTGATAGCGGTCGTAGACAGGCAAGATCGGGTGAGCGTTCGATATCCCGATAGCCGCGTCGGTGAGATCCACTGCTTTGGAGAGGTTGCCGGCATGTCGGGCGACATATGCCCGGAATGAGTAGGAGTGCGCCAGCTGAGAACCGTCTCCGGCGGCGTCTGCCAAGACCCCAGCGTCGGCAAGGACCCGATCGGCTGTCAGCGTTCTGCCTGCAGCGTGCTCGAGCCATCCTCGATATCGAGCAACCTCGGACGCCAGTCCGGCCGCAGCCGAACGCCCTACCCGTTCTGAAGCTAGAGCCCTTGCTACACCATCGATTCCGCGAATGACAGGCGTTACCAGCGATGCTCCCACCTGGTCCTCGAGGTGCCTGGTCCGCTCCAGGATCGCGCTCACGTCGTCCAGGCTCGATGTTCCCGCGCCGGAGGGGTCGGTCATGGTGGAGGCCAGCCGGTTTACGTCGACGTCCGCCAGGCCGAGCGTCGGATCACCGAGCACCTTCCGGTATGCCTCGATCACAGCATCGGTGACCGGCTTCTGCCCGGTCTCCACTTCGGAGAGGTAGCTCGCTGCGAACGATGTCCGGGTCGCCATGGCGCGCAGGCCGATTCCGGCTACGGCGCGCAGTTCGCGCAGCAAGGGGCCGGTCACGGCCGAATCTGCGAACACAAGCGAACACTAACCCGTCCATCTCACCACGGCGTCACAACAAGGCTGATTGGTAGCACCCGGCGCCGGGACGCAACCAGAACCCGACCTGGTTTCCTCGGCGTCGGGTGCTACCAACCCACACCACATCGCCAGGGGGCACAGCCGGAATGTCAGGACACGCAACGATCATCGCCCTAGTCCTCTTCGTGGCAGCCGTCGTCTTACTACCGTTACTGGTCGACAGGAACCCGACATGTCGGAAACCGCTGCGAGACGTAACCGTCGCCGCGGCACACGAGATCATGCAAAGCCACCTCGAGCACGACTGTGACCTGAAAACTGCCGCGTACTGGTGCCTCGTCGATGCCGGGCACATCGTGCCGACCGCGCAGCAGGTCGAGAGGCGGACCCGGTGACCAACTTCGACCATTGCGACGACCCTCGTATCCATCCGGTCACGCCGCAGCGCGCCAGCGGCATCGTCGCGATCCACGAGGACTGTGAACCACCCTGTTCCCGCAAGCGTGCAGCCCTGCTCTACCTCGCCGAGCGCGTTGCGGACGGTCTCCGGGGGCGCATGACGGAACGGCCCGAGGACGAACACGAACGCCCCGCCGCGTGGCTGGAGCGGCCCGACGGCACATGGTCCATGGTCGACGAGTACGGGATCCCCGGCCCGCCGTTCAAGGTGGTCGACGGCCGCGCCGTCCCGGTCGACGAGGACGGGTAACCAGTCAGACCGGTTACCGCCGGAAGAGGGGTACTCGCAATCGAGTACCCCTCTTCGCGTTTCGGGATCCGAGCTGGTTCGGCCCCTTGGTGGGCAGTCGTAGTCCCTCGCTCCGCGATTCGGCGTGGCATTCCAGGTTGCTGGCGTCGACAACCCCGAGGACCAGCGATTTTGCTGGCGTCGACAAGTGGGGGTCTAACGAATGTTGAGACCCAACCACTTCCTGCGATCCCAGGAAGCTCGTTGTCTGTGCCCACATTTTGCCCACAGTCAACCGTGATTCACCGTGATTCACCGTGACCCGCCATGATGTATTTTCGCAGGTAGACCGCGATTCAGTAGTCTGATCAGGGGGGCGGAACGGGTTCGATTCCCGGCAGCTCCACTGGAAGGCCCCTCACCGGATAGCCGGATGAGGGGCTTTTTCCTTATGAGCGCAGTCGCATGGTGGTCATCAAGGGACATAACAGCAGCCATATCACTGCACTCGGCAGCACTGCGCTCAGGTGTCGGAGCCCTCGGCGCGATATTTCGGCTGGCGTGGGGCCAGAGCGTTCGGCGAGGTCGGTTCGGGGGAGCCCGCGTTCCCTCGAAGTTTTCCAGCGTGCGTGGCGCATAGGTTCAGTTCGCCTCGCTCTGCCGTGCGAACGAATTCGCGCTCGGCGGGATCCGTTCGGCCTGGGAGACTCGGCTCCACCAGGTGGTGTTCACCCGATCAAGGTGCTTCCGGGACGGTCGGGCGACTGGGTTCTTATTCCCTGCCCTTCGACCTGGGCAAATCGTTCCCGTGATCGCTCGCGGAACGGATTTTGTCGAATCGCCCACACTCGTTACTTGAATAAGTCATACTTATGAACATGTCCACGATTTCGGAATTCGAGCGGATGCTACGCGGGGCTGCTCTGCGTGTGACGGCGCCACGGTTGGCCGTGCTGAACGTGGTACACGACCATCCGCACTCGGACACGGACTCGATCCTCGGTTTCGTGCGCGAGACGCTCGGTACGGTGTCCCATCAGGCCGTGTACGACGTGCTGCGCGCACTGACTGCCGCGGGTCTGCTGCGGCGCATCCAGCCGATGGGCTCGGTAGCGCGCTATGAGACGCGCGTCGGGGACAACCATCATCACCTCGTGTGCCGTTCGTGCGGAGTCATCGTCGACATCGACTGTGCCGTCGGTGAAGCACCCTGCCTGACCGCGTCGGACGACAACGGTTTCGTCCTCGACGAGGCCGAGGTCATCTACTGGGGTCTGTGCTCGGACTGTTCGACATCACATACCTCGCGATCGCATCCGTGATCGCAGCCCGATTCACTATTCATCACTCCCGAAAGGAATTGCCGTGCCTGAGGAACACCCACCCATCGGAGAAGCGAACACGCAACCCGCCGACAGTGGTTGCCCCGTCGCATCGAGTCGCCTCAAGTATCCGACCGAGGGTGGCGGTGTCCGTGACTGGTGGCCGAATCAGATCAATCTGAAGATCCTCCAGAAGAACCCCGCCGTGGCCAATCCCATGGGCGCGGACTTCGACTACGCCGCGGAATTCAAGACCCTCGATCTGGCCGCGGTGCGCCAGGACATCGAGGACGTGATGACGACCTCGCAGGAGTGGTGGCCCGCCGATTACGGCCATTACGGTCCGTTCTTCATCCGGATGGCGTGGCATGCCGCGGGCACCTACCGCATCAACGACGGCCGCGGCGGAGCCGGGGCCGGGATGCAGCGGTTCGCGCCACTCAACAGCTGGCCGGACAACGCCAGCCTGGACAAGGCGCGCCGGCTGCTCTGGCCGGTCAAGCAGAAGTACGGCAAGAAACTGTCGTGGGCCGACCTGATCGTCTTCGCTGGCAACTGCGCGCTGGAATCGATGGGTTTCACCACCTTCGGCTTCGGCGGTGGCCGCGTGGACCAGTGGGAGCCCGAAGAAGACGTCTACTGGGGGCCGGAGCAGACCTGGCTCGGCGACGAGCGCTACACCGGCAACCGGGACCTCGAGGCGCCCCTGGCAGCGGTCCAGATGGGTCTGATCTACGTGAACCCGGAGGGCCCCAACGGCAATCCGGACCCCCTGGCAGCCGCTACCGACATCCGTGAGACGTTCCGTCGCATGGCCATGAACGACGTCGAGACCGCGGCGCTCATCGCTGGCGGCCACACCTTCGGCAAGACGCACGGCGCCGGCCCCGCCGACCATGTCGGCCCGGAGCCCGAGGCGGCCCCGCTGGAGGAACAGGGTCTCGGCTGGAAGAGCTCTTTCGGCACCGGCGTCGGCAAGGACGCGATCACCAGCGGGCTCGAGGGCGCGTGGACGCCCACTCCGCGGTCGTGGGACAACAGCTTCCTCGAGACCCTGTACGGCTACGAGTGGGAGAAGACCAAGAGCCCCGCTGGCGCGTGGCAGTGGGTCCCCAAGGACGGCGCCGGGGCTGGTACGGTGCCCGATGCCCACGACCCCGCCAAGACCCACACCCCGGTGATGCTGACAACGGATCTTTCGCTGCGGGTCGACCCGGTCTACGAGCAGATCACCCGGCGCTGGCTCGACCACCCCGACGAGTTCGCGGACGAGTTCGCCAGGGCGTGGTACAAGCTGACCCACCGCGATATGGGCCCGGTCGTTCGCTACCTGGGCCCGCTGGTCCCGACTGAGACGTTGCTGTGGCAGGACCCGGTCCCCACGGTGGCGCACGACCTCATCGGTGCGGCCGACATCGCCGGTCTGAAGAGCCGGATCCTGTCGTCGGATCTGACCATCTCGCAACTCGTCTCCACCGCGTGGGCGGCCGCCTCGTCGTTCCGGGGCAGCGACAAGCGTGGCGGCGCCAACGGCGGGCGTGTTCGACTCGAGCCACAGCGCGAATGGGAGGTCAACGCTCCCGACGAGCTCGCGCAGGTGGTGCGGACCCTGGAGGGAATCCAGGAATCCTTCAACGCCGCGCAGACCGGGAACACGAGGGTGTCCTTCGCCGATCTCGTCGTGTTGGGCGGGTGCGCGGCGGTCGAGCAGGCGGCGAAGAACGCCGGGTACGACGTCGAGGTGCCGTTCGCGCCGGGACGCACCGATGCCACGCAGGAACAGACCGACGTGGAGTCCTTCGCGGCACTCGAACCGAATGCCGACGGCTTCCGCAACTACCTCGGCAAGGGCAACCAACTCCCGGCCGAGTACCTGCTGATCGACAAGGCGAACCTGCTGACCCTGAGCGCGCCGGAGATGACGGTCCTCGTCGGTGGCCTGCGCGTACTGGGCGCGAACCACAAGCAGTCGCCGCTGGGCGTGTTCACCTCGACGCCCGAGTCGTTGACCAACGACTTCTTCGTGAACCTGCTCGACATGGGTACGAAGTGGGCGCCGGCGCCGTCCGACGAGGGGACCTACGAGGGCACGGATCGCGCGACCGGTGCCCTGAAGTGGACCGGCAGCCGCGTCGACTTGGTCTTCGGGTCGAATTCGCAGCTGCGGGCTGTGGCGGAGGTCTACGCGACCGACGATTCGAAGCAGAAGTTCGTCGAGGACTTCATCGCCGCATGGGACAAAGTGATGAACCTCGACCGGTTCGACCTCGCCTGATCCAGGCACGATGACCGGTCCGGTGGCCGGTCACCGACGAGTGCGGCACCCCGCGAACCGACACGGTTCGCGGGGTTTCGCACGTTCTGGCGGGTGACCGTGCTCGCAGGCGAACTCGTTGCGCCACAGTGGCCCCGTGCGGAGACACAAGGCGACCAGCCGGTAGGACCCGAGCGCGGTATCGACTGCGCGGTTGCGGCGTGGTGTCCAACTTCGGTTGCGAGGGGAGCGACGCAATCGGCTGCCCCAGCGGGCTATTTCGGTATCGGCGAGTACAGTGCTGTTGCCCGCCTTGATCGCCAGCGCGCCGTCTGCGACATCCGGCGTGGCTGATCGCCGCGCATTCGCTCGGTCATGATTCTGGAGGTTTTCGGTTACTACGGCTTCGGCACCCTGGCGGTGCTGGTGCTCGAGCACAAGGGTTTCACAGTCGTGACCTCACTCGCCTATCTGGCGGTCGGCTACCTCGGTTATCCGCTGGGTTCGCTGCTGGCGATTCCGCTGATGGAACGGTGCGAGCGCAAGTATTTGTTGATGGCTTCCGCGGGGTTGATGGCGGTGTTCGGGCTGCTGTTCGGGTTCGGCGCCAGCGCACTGCTGATCATGATTTCGGGTGCGCTGTACACCATGGCGAGCAATGTGTTCTCCGATGCGATACACGCTTATCTGCCCGAATCATTTCCGACCAGCGTGCGCGGGACCGCGGCCGGCGCGACCTACGCACTGGCCAAGGCCAGCACGGCTGTTCTGCCGTTCGTTCTGCTGCCGTTGCTGAACGGGCCGAATGGTCCCGCTCTGGTCTTCACAGTGATCACCGTGGCGATGCTGGCGCTGATCGCGGTGGTGGCGGTATGGGGTCCGGTCACCGGAAGGCGGGCGCTGGATGCGCACTGACCAACTGGGCCTCGACCAGGTGCTCGGCGGACGCCGGCGTCGATGGTCGCGGGAACCGGCTCACGCGATCGCGGTGCGCAGTGCGAACCAGCCGATGGCGGGGTCGGCGAAGCCGTGATACATGAGCCGAATTCGCTGGTCGACCTCGAAGTAGCGATAGACCGCGAGCATGGCGCGGCAGGTCGCGTCCTCCTGGAAGTCATCGATGCGGCGGAAGCCGATGGGCCGCTCGGGCAGCAGTGCCAGCCGCCTCAGCTCAGCGGGATCGCCGATGTCCAGGCCTTCTGGTGCGGCGTCGGTGATGTGATGGTCGTGCAGGATGGCGTGCACCTGGTGCGGGTCGGGGCGGCCGGACAGGAAGGCCTGAATCTCGGCGTGCAATAACCGCTGTGGATCGACCGGAGTTCGCTCGGCCTGCACCAGTTCGATCAGCTCGGTATCGGGCGTCGGTGTGTCCGTGTCGTCGACGACCGGCGCCTGTTCGAGGAGGTGCAGAATGTTGCCGCCGGGGATCAGCGGCTCCGGAGCCATGAACAACGTGACGGTGGGGCAGACGCAACCCTCGCCGACCAGACAGACTTTCCGATGAGGCGAATCGGGCATGCAGCCTCCTCCATGAAAAGGGCCGGATAATCCGGCCCTTGCTGGATCGGGACTTCGATATGCGCCGATCGCCGAGGTGCCATGGCGCTTCGACGGTCGACCGTGCCGCAACTCCAAGTCTAGGAGTGCGGCAGAGCCCGCGCATCCGTATCGTCGCTGGATTCTCCTCGGCGCGCCTTCGCCCGGCCGATCCTCCCGCAGCCCGCAACCGGATGCTGGTGTCGGCACGGTCCGAACCGATCTCTGCGATGGCGGTGGCACGGGTTGTGGACGACACAGGAGATGATCTCGCTCTCGTCGATCAGGGGTTCGGCCGCCGAGTCCGGTCGAGTGGTTCACGATCGACTCGCCCGGCGCCGTAGCCGCACTGCCGCCCGATATCTGTTCTGTCACAAACCGGTTGACGACGAATCGAGCAAAGTCATTGTCGTACAACATGATCCGTACCCATCGGGTACTGTGCTTCGGCACCTGCACATAACGGGACAGTTGCTCGGGATATTTTCGTAACACTCCGGAATCGAGGCAAACGAATGAACCACAAGCTCTGGTTGCTCGGACGGTCCGCCACGGTCGGCGGTCATGTGCTGCGCGAGAAGATCACCCGGCCGAAAGCGAAGTCCCTCGACGACGTCCCGGTTTCCGGTGAGTCGATCACCACCAAGTGGCTGACGGCTGTTCTGTGCCGCGATGTCCCCGATGCCGAGGTGGTCTCGTTCGACACGTCCAATGGCAGCCGCGGCACATCCACCCGGGTCGCGATTCGCGTCGAGTACAACGACGTGGGTACGCAGGCGGGACTGCCGACGGAGCTGTTCGCGAAGACGACCACGGCCTTCAGTCAGCGCATCCTGCTCGGTGGCGGAAAGATGATCGACGGTGAAACCCGGTTTTTCCGGGACTTTCGCCCTGAAGTCGACATGGAGGCCCCGCTCGGCTACTGGGGCGCCGCCGATCCGTCGTCGTGGCGGTCCATTGCGCTGATGGAGGACATCGCCGCGACCCGTGGCGCCGTGTTCATCGAGCCGAACGCCCCCATCGCTCGCGACCAGATCGAAGATCTGGTGCGCAATCTCGCCCGGCTGCACGGCACGTTCTGGGAGCACCCGTCGATCGCGGTACTCAATACCCCGAACGAGATGCTCCAGGCCTACCTCGCCGCGATCGACATGAAGACCCGCTGCGCGATCGGCTTGCAGCGGGCCGAAGAGGTCGTTCCGGAGAACCTGCACGGCCAGAGCGACCGGTTGTGGGCAGGTGTCGAACGGGCCCTCGACCTGGCGACCACCGACATCCCCCCGACCCTGCTGCACGGCGACCCGCACATCGGGCAAACCTATGTGACCGCCGACGGGCGGATGGGGTACGTCGACTGGCAGGTGGTGATGCGCGGCGGCTGGGCCCATGATTTCGCGTATACCGTCAACTCCGGATGTGAGCCCGAGGACCGGCGCGCATGGGACCGTGAGCTGTTGACGGCCTACCTGGACGAGCTGGGCCAGTTCGGCGGCGAGGTGCCGTCCTTCGACGACGCCTGGTTGGCCTATCGGCAGCAGTCCATGTTCGCCTACGCGGCATGGGCATTCACGATCGGCCGAGCGGTGTATCAACCCAAGATGCAGTCGGTGGAGACCTGTTTGACACTGTTGAAGCGCATCACCACCGCCCTGGATGATCACGATTCGCTGGATGCCCTGGGCGTCTGACGACGCCGCGCATCAGGTCGCTGTCGGTAGCAGTACTCCGGCGCCGCCGGGTGCTGCTGCCGGACCGAGCGGATCTCGAGGTGGTTCGTGGCCGGTACGACCACGGTGACCACCGATTACCCGCTCGGCTCGGCCCGGCCTGGAAAATCCATATAGTGTTGCGCGCAGCGGGCTTTCGATATCGACCCGGTGCTGTACCGGCGCCCGGCTCCGACCGGAACCGGTACGTGCTCCCCGGAGGAGCGGCACCTCGGCACGAAATCCGTGGTAACCACCCGCAGTGCACACAAACAGTCTGGAGTTTCACTCTTGAGTACGCCGCAGTCCCGAGTACGGGCCCAGGCCTGTCCGGTCGTCCACGGCTCACCGATCGATTCCGATGACCCGGGGGTGCCGCTGCACTCGCCGGAATTCGCGGCCGATCCACACCACGCCTATCGTGAAATGCGCAGGCGGTACGGCTCTTTGGCACCGGTGGAACTATCACCGGGCGTGCCGGCCACATTGGTCATCGGCTACAACACCGCAGTGCGGATCCTCAACGATCCCGAACATTTTCCTGCCGACCCGCGCTCCTGGCAGAAGAACATCCCCGCCGACTGCCCTATCCTTCCGCTTCTGGAGTGGCGGCCGATGGCGAGCAGAAGCACCGGAGCGGACTTCGCGCGCTACCGGCAGGCCATTACCGCGAGCATCAACGAAGTCGATCTGTATGCGCTGCACGGCACCGTGGAGCAGATCGCCGTTCCGCTGATCAACAACTTCTGTCAGGACGGCAGTGCCGATCTGATCGTCCAGTATGTGTTTCCGCTGGTGTTCGAAGTCGTCAATTCCTTGCTCGGCTGCACGCCCGAGATCGGGCAGCAGGTCGCCGCCGGGACGGCCGCTCTGCTCGAGGGTGTCGACGCCGAAAAAGGCAACCAGCTGCTCGGCGAGGCACTGATGAAATTGGTGACGTTGAAACGGGCCGAACCCCGCAGCGACATCACGTCGGTCCTGTTGCAGCATCCCTCCGAACTGGATGACGTGGAGGCGTCCCACCATGTGTCACAGGTGTACGGCACCGGGATCGAGTTCCAGCTGAACCTGATCGTCAACACGCTGCTGCTGATCCTCACCGACGAGCGATTCGGCGACAGCGTCATGGGCGGGAACCTGTCCACCCGCGACGCCCTGGACGATGTCTTGTTCAACGACCCGCCGCTGGCGAACCTCCTGATCACCTACCCTCGGCAGCCGATCCTCATCGACGGCGTCTGGTTGCCCGCGCATCAGCCGGTGGTGATCAGCATGGCCGCCTGCAACAACGACCCCGCGATCCGGGCCGAGGACCAGACGGGCAATCGCTCGCATCTGGCGTGGGGCCTCGGACCACATGCCTGCCCTGCGCAATCCCTTTCCTACCTGGTCGCACAGGACGCCATCGACCAGCTGCTCGATGCCCTGCCGGAGATGCGGCTGGACCTGCCCACCGGCGCACCGACCTGGCGGCCCGGTCCCTTCCACCGAGCCTTGACGGCGCTGCCGGTCACATTTCCGCCCTCCTTTCCCTTGAATGCGAGCGAGGAGCCGGGCGCCGGGTCGGACCAGGTGTCGTAATCTGCTGTCGGACGATCGCCGCGGTGCCGTCGCTCCGGGCGGGGCGCGCCACCGCGGCGGGGTCGTCATCCACCGGGCGTCAGCGGTCGATCCACCACCCGAAACGTGATCAGCCCTGTTGGGTCGGGACGATGATCAGCTCGGCGATATTGACCCGTTTCGGTGCGGCGACGGCATAGGCGACCGCGTCGGCGATATCGCCGGGTTCGAGGATCTCGATCTGTGTGCGCCACTGGTCGAGCCCGGCGCGCTGCTGCTCGTCTTGCATACCCGCGCCGAGTTCGGTGCTGACGAAGCCGGGCTCGACATTCTTCACTCGGACGCCGCGCGGTCCGAATTCGGCGCGCAGATTGCGGGTCAGGTGGGCGACCGCGGCCTTCGTGGCGGTATACACGGCGTAGTTGGGAAAGACCGTGTGCCCGCCGATCGATCCGATCAGCACCAGATCGGCCGGTCTGCCCTCGGCCGCCGCCGCGAGCAGATCGTCGATGAACGCCCGTCCGGTGTAGAGCAATCCGTTGATATTGGTACCGACCATCTCGTCCCACTCGTCGGTGAGCGCGGACTCGAACGGTGCGGCGAGCATCACGCCCGCGTTCGCGACGACCACGTCGACGGGGCCGAACGCCGCGCGCACCGTGGCGGCGGCGTCACGCACGGAACGCTGGTTGCCGACGTCGGCGACCACGGCGAGCGTGTCCCCGCCGATCTCCGCGGCGAGGTCTTCGACGCGATCCTTCCGCCTGCCCAGCAGGGCCACCTTGGCGCCGTTGCGGGCGAATTGCCGCGCGGTGGCGGCGCCGATTCCACTCGATGCTCCGGTAATGACCGCGACGCGGCCGGTCAGGTTGTTTGTCATGCCCACAATGCTCGTCCTCGGGGTCGAGGCCTGCCAGGTTGCGGACTTCCTGGTAGTCCCGGGGCCACCCAGGGGCGGCGTTACTCACCTACGCTCGAGCGATGGACTCCGACAATCGACTGGGCGCTTTCTTGCGGGCGCGCCGCGAGCTGGCCCGACCGGAGAACTTCGGCATGTCCGGCGGAGGTCAGCGCCGCGTCGCCGGGTTGCGCCGCGAAGAGATCGCTTTGCTCGCGGGCGTGAGCGCCGACTACTACGTGCGCTTGGAGCAGGGCCGCGACAAACACCCGTCCGAGCAGGTCATCGTGGCGCTGGCGCGGGTGTTCGCGCTCGACGACGAGGGCACGGCACATCTGCGGGAGCTGGCGCGACCGGCGGTCAGGCGGCCGAGGACGCCGCGACGGCCCGAACGGGTCGGGCCGGGACTACGGCAGTTGCTGGACGCGTGGCCGCACACCCCCGCGCTGGTACTCGGCAAATACCTGGATGTGCTCGTGGCGAACCCATTGGCCGAGGCGGTCAACTCGTGCTCGGTTCCCGGCGTCAACCAGGTGCGCATGGTCTTCCTCGATCCCGAGGCGCGCGACCTCTACCCGGATTGGCCCGCGGTCGCGGCCGACACCGTGGCCAGTCTGCGGGCGACCGCGGGCACCGATCTGGACGATCCCCGACTCACCGAACTGGTCGGGGAGTTGTCGCTCAAGAGCGAGCAGTTCCGACAGTTGTGGGCGCGCCATGACGTCCGGGTGAAGACGGCGGGGATCAAGCGCTTCCGCAACCCGATGGTCGGCGAGCTGACGCTGTCCTACGAGACGTTCGCGGTGAACGGCGCGCCAGGCCAGCTGCTCATCGCCTACCATGCCGAGCCGGGCTCGGCCTCCGGGCGGTCACTCGCGCTGCTCGGCAGTCTGATCGCGGACGACAAGGTCTCCGACGAGCGCCGTGCCGCCGTGCCGCCGCGTGCCGCGAAGCGGAAGGGTTGAGCGGCGACCTCCCGAGGTGCGTCTCAGCAGGAAAACCACGGTGCGACCTTCCCACCTGAGGTGGGCTCGGATCGGTAACCGTAGTCGGCCGACTCCTAAAATAAGCTGGTGGTAGAGCCGACTCCCGGACAAGCAGACAAGCGAGACCGGCCGACCGATCCCCCCAGTCCCAGCGAAGGCGTCTCACGACGCGCGGCCGAAGTCGTGAAGATCCGGGCCTTGATCTCGCCGCTGCCCGCTTCATTCCGTGGGAGTGAGGCCTACCTGTTCGCCGCGGGCGTGAACATAGTCGTATTCTTCCTGTTGTTCCAGCCGTGGGCTGTCGCTATCGGCCGTACCGGCAAGATCACAGCCAACGCCTTCGGCCGACTCTATGTCAGCAGCGGCCTTACGAACCTGTGGTCGGCGTCGCCGCCTCCTCCCGCGAATATCAACGGCACCTGGGCCGTCCTCGTCAGCGTCGCCGTCGCGGTCAACGTCTTCGCCGTGGTGATCAATCTGCAAGCGCGCAGCGATGTGCTTACCCGCGTGGCAATGGGTTCCGCTGTGGCCCCTGCGATTTTCGTGGTTGTCGCCCTGGTCCAGATGAACACGAAATTGCCCGCGATGAGGCGGATGGTCGGGGTCGGAAACACTCGAGATGTGGGCAACCAGATCGGGATGGTCATCAGGTGGGCCTCCGGCAACGGCACCTACCCGGTGCCGGGACTACGGCAGGTCCAGTACACCACCGCCGCCCTCACCGCCACGGCCTGGGTCGAAGGCGCCTTGGCGGTGTTGTCGGCGCTGGTTGTTATCGCCCAGTGGGCGCGGAAGCGCCCAGCCGCCAGCCACGGACAGCGGCGTTTGCGTGTCAAGTTTTCGCAGCCATCGTCGGAGTCCGACCGCGCCGAGTGAGGTCGCGGACCGGCAGCCGGGTGTAGACGGCCGTTATGTCGTGATGATCCCGGTCACCTCGCTCGTACGGCATGTACGCGGCGGTCTTCGCCGCCAGCGTCACGGTGATTCAATGCCCCTGCACGCCACGGTGTTTCGGCAGCGCGCGGCCGAGTCGCTGGCTGTGCGACCCATCCTGGCCGGTCGGGCCAGCAACGCCGGCACTCGGGTTCTGGGGATCTCGATCGGCAGGTCATCGTCCCCCGCACCTCGAACGGGCCGAGCACCACCACAGGCAGGTCCTCGAGCCTGCGGCATGGGGATCACGATCCGTGTAGCGGTACGCGAGACCAGCAATCGGTCGTCTCGGATCGGCCGGTGCCACTCCAGGTTCGGCGGTTCGGGCCCGGACGAGGCTGCGGTGACGTGAGGATAAGTATCCGCCGGTGTTTTGTCCGGCGGCCGTAGGACGGACACCTGATCACGGCGGATAGGACCATTGGGATGACGATGCGAGTAGGTGCGGTAGCGGCGGTGGTCGGGGCAGCCGTTGCCGTCGTCATGGGTGTCGCGCCGGCGGCGCGCGGCACGGTCACGCAGGTCGGGATGTATCCCGGCATCAATTTCGGATCGGCGACGAACTACGGGACGGGCTGCACGTACACCGCTCGCGCCGCTGTCACCGATGCCGTCTCGCCGGTCGTCTTCTACGACAATGGCGTTCCCTTCGGCATGGTGCGACCCTCCGGTGGCGTCGCCCTGATCGACTGGGTGCCCGCCGCCCCGGGCGCGCATACCGTCAGCGCGGTTCAGGAGCCGGATGGGTCGTCCGTGGCGAGTATCGATATACGGGTCGGCAACGGGGTGCACCTGGGCTACGCCTGCGCCGTCTTCGACGGCTGACAGGACCGCGTGGTTACCGGTCGCCGACGGCGTTTGCTGCCCACGCGCCGGTAGTGTCGGTGGCGGCGGCGTGCTGAGCTCGACCCTCACCCTGGGAGGTGCTGATCATGCGGAGCAACGGGCCGATCGTGGTCGGTGTGAACGGGTCCGCCGGATCGACGGCGGCGGTCGCGTGGGCCGCCCGCAGTGCGGCACTGCATCACGCGCGCCTGCATCTCGTCCACGTCCTCGACCCCACGGCCGACTACGGGCCGGGGATCACCGCACCGCTCACCGGTACCGACTACGCCCGGCTGGAGGAGTACGGCCGCTGGGTGCTGGACACCGCCACCGAGCAGGCGCGCATCGTGGTCCGTGCGCTGCGCGACATCGACATCACCGCCGAAGTGGCGCACCAGGCAGTCGGTCCGGCATTGCTGGATCGCACCGTCGGAGCACGCATGATGGCGGTCGGCACCCGTGAGCGCGGCACCGTGCGTCGGGCCCTGCTCGGTTCGGTCAGCGCGGTGCTGGCACGGCGGGCGGACTGCCCGGTGGTCGTGGTCCGCGACGTCACGCCGATCGCGGAAGCCAGGTGGCTGCCGATCGTGGTCGGCGTGGACGGCACCGAAGTCAGCGAACCGGCAATCGAGTCGGCGCTGGTCGAAGCGTCGATGCGCGGCGTGCGGCTGCTCGCGCTGCATGCGTGGACCGGCGTCGAACTGCCCGCGGCGCCGGGCGGCGAGGTCGCCCCGGCGAAGCAGATCGTGCTGGCGGAAAGCTTGGCGGGATGGCAGGAGCGCTTCCCCGATGTCGAGATCCAGCGCGAGGTCGTGACCGATCGCCCAGAGCATTATCTCCTCGAACGTTCCGCGCACGCGCAGTTGCTCGTCGTCGGCTGCCGGGGTCGCGGTGGGTTCGCCAGTTTGCTGTGGGGCTCGACCAGTCAGGCGCTGCTGATCTCGGTGGGCTGTCCGATCATGATCGTCCGCGATGTCCATGCTGTGCGCGCCGAGTGATCCTCACGCCCCGGTCGTCGATCCGGGCCGCACGATCATCAGGACGGTAACCACCGCCCACAGCAGGTTGAACACTCCGGTATCCATAGCGAGACGCCGGATCAGTGTCGGCGTCGTTCCGGGTCGGTCGGCGAGGATCTTCTGTTGGCCGGGCACGACCAGCAGCGCGAGCACACCCGCCGCGGCCGCGGTCAAGCCGATCGACACCATGAGCCAGGCGTCGCCGAGCACGCCCAGGCTGAGCGCGGTGAGCAGGCCGAACACCGGAACGATCAGGCCGATCAGACCATAGACCCGGCAGATCCGGTGCAGTGTGCCGAGGACGGCTGTGCTGTGGTCGGGCGCGGTGTGTGCGCGCCGTGTGGTGGCGGGAAACATGCTCGCCGCCACCGTCACCGGACCGATGGCGATGATGACGGCCAGCACATGGACCGAGAGCAAGAACTTAGTCACAGCGCTCGACGCTAGCCAGCGAGGCACGTGCGAGGAATGGGCAGAATTGCCATACATCGGTAGATTCTCGCCATGCGGTCCGACCAGGGACCGCCTGGCACAGACCAGGTTCGATTCGATTGGCTGGAATCGAATGCCTGACTACTCTCTTGCCATGCATACGGTGGCCGTCCTCGCGTTGGATCAGGTGATCGCTTTCGATCTGGCCACGCCGGCCGAGGTGTTCGGCCGCACCGCGCTTCCCGATGGCCGCCCGGCGTATCGGGTCCGGGTCTGCGGAGCCGCGGCGACGGTCGACGCCGGGGTGTTCACGCTGCGGCCGCCGTACGGACTCGAGGCGTTGACCGACGCGGACACCATCATCGTGCCCGGTTGCGCGGACCCGGGCCGGCAAGTGCCGGATGAGGTGATCGCCGTGCTGTTGCGCGCCGCTGCGGCGGGCACCCGCATCGCGTCCATCTGTTCCGGCGCGTTCGTCCTCGCCGCCACCGGATTACTGGATGGTCATCGCGCGACCACGCACTGGGTCGCGGCGGCGGAACTGGCCGCCCGTTATCCGGCCATCCGAGTCGACCCGAATGTGCTGTTCGTAGACAACGGGCAGCTACTCACCTCCGCGGGCGCCGCGGCGGGAATCGACATGTGCCTGTCCATGATTCGCCGCGACTACGGCTCGGCTGTCGCCGCCCACGCCGCCAGATTGTCGGTTGTCCCGCTCGACAGGGAAGGGGGGCAGGCGCAATTCATCGTGCACGACCAGCCGCCGACCCCGCGTGGCTGCGCGCTGGAACCTGTCCTGCGGTGGCTACAGGACAACTCCGCGAAGGATCTGACCCTCGACGACATCGCCACGTATGCCGGGATGAGTACCCGCACGCTCAACCGCCGCTTCCGCGAGCACACCGGGACCACGCCCTTGCAGTGGCTGCTGCGCGCGCGGATCAGGCAGGCCCAGCACCTGCTCGAGTCCACCGGCCACCCGGTCGATCGGATCGCGGGTCAGGTCGGATTCGGCTCACCGACCGCGTTCCGCGACCGGTTCAAACGGGTGGTGGGCACCAGTCCGCACAGTTACCGGGCGGCATTCGCGGGTCCGGTGCATGCGGACGAGCGACATGCGTTGTCCGATCAAACGGAGTAATACTCTCCGGTTCTCGGTAGAATGTAGGCGTCGAATCCCCTGGCGATCCACCATCGAAACGAGGGATAGGTCCCGATATGACCGAGAGTGACGCAACGCCCCAGCTCGACTCCGCCGTTATCGACTTCGAGCAGGCATATCGCAGCGGGACGATCGCCGACGGCGTTGTCATGGACCGTTTGCCATGGGAGATCGGCAAGCCGCAGCCGCTGCTCGTCGAGTTCGAACGCGCCGGGCGTATCGACGGCGATGTACTCGATATCGGCTGCGGCCCGGGTGACACGTCGATCTACCTGGCGGGTCTGGGTTACCGCGTGACGGGGCTCGACGTGGCTCCCACCGCCATCGAGCGCGCTCGCGTCCGAGCCACCGAACATGAGGTCACGGTGTCGTTCGCGGTGGCCGACGCCACCGAGCTGAGCGGATACGACGATCGATTCGACACCGTGGTCAGCAGCGCCCTGCTGCACTGCCTGGACCCGGCGCAACGCGCGGCGCATGTCGCGGCGCTGCACCGGGTGATGCGGCCGGGCGGCCGGCTGATTCAGTTCTGCTTCGCTCAATCCGCGCACAGCGAGGCCTACGCGCCTTACTCGATCGAGGAAGACGAGCTACTCCGCATGTTCGACGTGCCGAACTGGCGGCGGACGGTGCTTCGTCCCGACCTGATGACGGCGATGGCGCCGCCTCCGCCGATGCGCGAGCTTCTCGCCGGGCGCGGAGTGCCGCTGGAATTCGACGAGGAGGGAGCGCTGTTGCTGCCGGTCTGGGTGCTCGAAGCCGAGCGGATCTGACGCGTACTCGACCCGCCCACCGCCGAATCAGGCGTCCCGCCATTTGATTGAGCAGCCCATACTCGGCCGCTGCGGTTCCGGCGCCGGTCGGCCTGCGAGTACGGCTTCGATGGCGGTGCGCAAGTCATCGCCGTTCAACGGTTTTCCGTTGCCCGGTGTCGATTCGTCGAAGGCGCCGCGGTAGGCGAGTTCCAGATCGGCATCGAAGAGGAAGAAGTCCGGGGTGCACGACGCGCGGAAGGCCCGCCCGACCCGCTGGGACTCGTCGATGAGATAAGGAAAGGTCCAGCCCGCCCGGATCGCCTGGTCGCGCAGCCGCAGGGGCGCGTCGTCCGGGTAAGCGCCCGCGTCGTTGGTGCAGATCGCCACTGTTGGCAGGGAGGGAATCGAGTCGACCAGCTCGCCGAGCGCCGCTTCGATGTGTTTGACGTAGGGACAGTGGTTGCAAGCGAAGACGACCAGCAGCCCCGGCCCGTCCTCGAAATCGGCGCGGGAGTAGATCCGCTGGTCGAGGTCGGGGAGGGAGAAGTCGGGCATCGGGGTGCCGAGGGGAACCATGAGGGATTCGAACGCCATGGTGTGCCTTCCGTCGGGATCGAAGACGACATCGCGAGCCTAACCCGTGCCGCCCGGTTTGTCGGTAATCTGCCGATGAACCGTCGATCGGCGTGGCGGCCCGTCTAGCGGGCCAGATCCGACGGATCGGTGTTCGCGCCGCACAGCACCACACATACCTTCTCGCCCTGGGCGGGCCGGAACACGGGATTATCGCCGAGCAGCGCGGCTACCGCGGTCGCCGCGCCGTGTTCGACGGCCACGCGGTGGTCCTCCCACAGCGCGCGGCGCGCAGCGACGATCTCGGCGTCGTCGACCACTACCGACTCGACGTCGTACTGCTGTGCGGCCGCCAGCGCCATCTCCGACACTCGGCGCGCACCGAGCGAGTCGGCCGCGACCGAGTCGACCTCGACGTCGACAACCCGCCCCGCCTTGAGGGCGGCGTTGAGTGCGCGGCAGCGCGCCGGCTCTACGGCGATCACCCGGATCCCCCTGTGATCAGCGGCGGTCGCGATTCCGGAGAACAATCCGCCACCGCCGACCGCGACCACGACGGTGCCGAGATCTGGGATCAGCCGGTGGATCTCCGCCAGGAGCGTGCCCGCGCCCGCCGCGATGAGCGGATTGTCATAGGCGTGGGAGAGCAGAGCGCCGGTAGCGTCGGCGAATTCATGGCAGGCCACGAGCGCGTCGGAGTATTGCGCGCCCGTCAGCCGCACGTCGGCGCCGTAGGAGACGAGCCGGTCCACCTTGACCTTCGGCGCGGTGGTCGGCACGAACACCGTCGCCGGGACCTGTTGGCTGCGGGCCGCCCACGCACAGGCAAGCCCGGCGTTGCCGCCCGAGGCGATCGTCACGCCCGCGGGCGGCAGCGTGCCGTTTTCCTGGTGGGTGAGCAGGAAGTTCTGTGCGCCCCGGGCCTTGAAGGTCCCGGTGTGCTGCAGGAACTCGAGCGCGAACCACAGTTCACCGATGCTGCCGCCCGCGAACCCGTCCGCCCGCGCCACGGTAACCGGCCGAACGAGACCGGACACCCGTTCGACTGCGGATTTCACGTCGCCGTGAGTCAGTTGCACGGCGCCGCTCATTGCCCGCGGCGGTGCGGAGCGAACTCCAGGGTCAGCAGGGCCGCGGCCGCGACGACCACCTCGCGCCAGCGAACCAGCACATACCGCTGATCGGCCAGCGCGTGGAACTTGCGCAGGAAGCGGTACAGCGATTCCAGTCGGATCAGCGGATCGCCCAGATGGACCAGCAGGGCGATCAGCCGACCTGAGCGTGACTTGCGCTTGTCGGCGAACAATTCGGGAAACGGCGCGAACGCCAGCGCGATCCGCCGGATGCCGTGGGTTCGCGCGTAGTCGACCAGATCGACGATCATGCGTTCGTCCAAGCCGTTGGGCGCGTCCTTGCGTCGCCAGGGGACGTCGAGGCTGAGTTCGCGACCGCGTCCGGAGATGCCGTAACGCTGAAAGCCCACCGGGTTACCGTTCTCCTCGTTCGCGATGACGACCAGCATGTTCGGGTTACGTCCATCCAGTAGATGGTCGAGGATCATCGAGAAGCCGCGGGTCTGTCTGCCATGATTCCATTCGTCGACGATGGCCAGTAACTCGCCGCGCCGCGCCGCGGTCAGCGTCGACTCGTCGATCACCTCGGTGGTGATGCCGAAGTTCCTGGTGCGGCTCACGGCCTGGCGCAGGTTGCGGAACTTTCGCCCGACCAGGCTGAACTTGTCCACATCGAGCACGACGTCCCGGCCGATCGGCACGGCGTGCAGTCCACGGTGCTCCAGTGCGCGCAGCTGCCACAGTTCGGCCAGTTCCGGGCTGGCTCCGAGCACGGCGATGCGCCAGCCATGATTGACCGCGAACTCGGAGAACGCCGTGACCAGTTCAGGAAAGTGGGCACGATCGCCGAACGGATCGCCGGCCACGACGGCGATTCCGAAGCGGGTGCGGTAGCCGATCGCCGCGGTCGACTGCGCGTCGAAGAAGTAGGTCTTCGATGAGTGCAGGGCGAACGGCGCAAGCGGGTCACCCTCGGTACGGCCGACCAGTTCGGCAACCCGGTACAGCTCGCTGGGTTGCGGTCTACTCGGTTGTGGCAGGACCAGGATGAAGCCGGTGGCAGCCAGCAGGACGAAGCCGACGCCGGGGTGCTGTGCGCGGTAACCGAGATGCGCGATCGCCAGGATGAGAATCGCGGCGGCGAAATGCGGGAGGGTGATCGGACGGCGCAAGTGCAATCCGCGGGCAACGAAGAGTCCGGCCAGGGCGAGTGCGAGGAACCAGCCGTGGTCGACGCCGTCGTCCGACGTGGCGTTCGCCTGGTAGGTGAGTACCGCGGCGATCAGGACCGCCACCATGATCAGCACGGTGCGCGCGGCAGGCGTAGTGGTGAAGGCGGCTTCGCGGTAACCGGTCAGCGTTGCGGCGCGGACCGTACGCGTGCCGATGCCCCGCTGGTCAGACACGCGACCACCCCGTCCCCATGTCGTGTTCCCCAGCCACAACACTCTCGCCATGGTGGTCCTCCCGATGATCGCCTACCGACACACTATGCGGAATCGGCGATCCCAGGGGAGCGCCTTCTCTGGAACCGGCCACACGGCGAGCGCCTGGCATCGGCTCCGACACCACGCGAAACATCGGATGAATCGGCGTTTATTCCGCGGTCGCGGGGAAGGCACGGTCGAACAGGGCGAACAGATCGCGCAGGTGTCGTTGGTAGGCGTCTTCGCGGAATACCGCGGTGTCGCGCATGGTGAAGCCATGCTCGGCGTCCGGGTAGAGCGCCGAGGTGTAGCGCACGTTCGCCGTATCCAGTGCCGCTTCGAGCCGCGCGATCTGGTCGGGCGGGGCCGAACCGTCCTGATCGGCGTGGACGATGAGTAGTTCCGCGGTGATGCCCGCCGCGGCGTGATGGGGACTGTCCGGCTGATCCACGGCAGCCAGGTGGCCGCCGTGGAAGCTTGCCGCGGCAGCCACCCGATCGCCGAAGGCCGCCGCGGTACGCAGCGCGAGCCTGCCGCCCATGCAGTAGCCGATTGCGGCGACCGCGCCAGGGGTGACGAATTCGGAGGCGGTGAGTTGTTCCAGGTAAACGTCCGCGTCCTGGATCGCCCTCGCCGAAGTCAGCGCCGCGCGCACCGGGCCGAGCGCTGCGAAGAAGGCCGCGTGGGCGTCGGCATTGCTCTCGGGCATCGGCAGAACCGGCGCGCGACCGGAGCGGTAGAAGATGTTCGGTGCAAGCACGCTGTAGCCGTGCCCGGCGATGGTCTCCACCATCTCTCGCAACCACGGCCGCAAACCGTAGGCGTCCATGAAGAACAGCACACCGGGATGCCGGGCGCTGTCGTCCGGATGGGCGAAGTACGCATCGGCGGTCCCCTCGGGGAGGGCCAGATCGATCTGTTCGAACGCGACGGACGGTGTCATCGGGCCTCCCAGGAATGGCGATCGGCGAACGAACAGTGCGATCCTAGCCAGCCCGACCCGCCGAACTGGCGAGCCGTACGGCCACGTGGCGAGAATCGTTCGGTCGCACACCGATTGCCCGAAGTCGAAGCGTGGCCTCGGGAAGGGACGGCGATTCGAGCTGGAAATTCCTCCATATCGGGCTGATTCGGTCGGTTGCGGTCTAATTGCCGATTTCTACGGCGTGTGGCCACCATTTTCTACTTCGACGTTGTCATGCTCAGGTCGATCGCTGATTCGTACCCATCGCCCGGTGCGTGGGCGTGACGAGAGGTCTGACCTGTGAAAGTGATCTGGATGGCGGTTCCCGCACTGGTCGCTGTCATCGTGGCGGGGTGTTCCGACGACCCGTCGGCAAGCCGGGAAACGACATCGACAAGTGCCGTCGTCGCCGCGAGTTCGGTGAGCGCGCCGCCGGAAACGCACGACGACGGTGCCGAGGCGAGCGGTGTCGTCCGGATTTTGCTGGGCGAGACGAAACAAGTCCCGGTGCCTGCCGATGTGGTGCTGGATATCCGGGTGCCGGTCGCATGGGGCGAGGCGGCAAACGATGTTCGCTGCACGGCGATCGAAAGTTCCGGGCGGAACGAAGATCTGCGGTCCTCGGACGTGCGGAAGACCGAGATCGTCGGCGGTACGGAGTGGATGACATTGTGGACGTTCTCCTCCGCGCCGATCGGCGAGGTGACCGTCGGGTGCAGCGATCCGGAATCGAGAATCGCTGCGGCGCATCCCGATTCGTACATTCGGGTCGTCGCGCGCGGCGTCGCCGCGCTAGCGCCGCAGCCCGCCGGCTGAGGTGTTTGCCGGTGATCGGTCGGCCGCCGCGAACAACCGGACCGAGTCGGGCCGCACCGGCGTGGGTCGGTAGCCGCGGGACGTGAGTGCGCTGCCGCACGATCGGGCGGATCCAGCTGGAGCGTAGCCGGATGCGCAGGCGCGACACAGCCGCACAGGGGCGCGGATGTCCCCGCGGCTGGACGAGAGGAAGGTTTGTCGGTCGCCGGGGGTAGCGTCGGCGAGGTGGATGAGGTCGATGCCGCGAGCGGGTACCGCGAGCGCCCGTCGCGGTTCGACGGCGCTGTGCTGTGGACCAGGACTGTCGACGGTCCGGACCGCGGGCTCCCGGTTCTGCCCGACGGGTGTATGGATCTGATCTGGATGGATGGGCGCCTGGTGGTCGCCGGGCCGGATACCCGCGCCCAGCACCCTCCGGCGGCGAATGGCGCACGGTACGTCGGCGTTCGGTTCTTTCCAGGTACGGCTCCCGCGCTCCTCGGCGTCCCCGCGGACGAACTGCGCAATCAGCGGGTCGATCTCGCGCAACTGTGGTCCTCGTCGGTGGTCCGGCGGCTTGTCGAGCAGCTCGAGGACGCCGTCGATCGAACCGCGGCCTTGGACGAGGTGGTTGCGTGGCGTGCCGCCGAGGCCGAACCGGCCGATCCGCTGCTGCGGCGGGTGGTCGTCGCCCTGGACCATGGTTGGTCGGTGGCGTCGATCGCCGACGCGGCGGGTGTGGGCGAGCGGACCCTGCATCGCCGTTGCTCGGCCGCGTTCGGCTACGGCCCCAAAACCCTTGCCAGAGTGCTGCGCTTGCAGCGCGCCCTGGCGGCGGCGCGCGGCGGCCTGTCGCTCGCCGAGACGGCGGCGCTGGCCGGGTTCGCCGACCAGCCGCATTTGTCCCGTGAGGTCCGCGCTCTGACCGGAATGCCGTTGGGAGAGTTGCTCGCCGGGGCCTAGCCACGCTCCGTGTGTCCGCGTCGGCCGCATTCGATCGCGGGAGCCTCAGCCGGTCGCGCCTCGACGGCAGCTGGGCTATTTCGCGGCGGTCTGGAGCGCGGCGTAGAGGTCGATCCCGTTGCCGTCCGGGTCGTTCACCACTGCGTAGCGCTGTCCCCAGAAAGCGTCCCATGGTTTCAGCTCACCGTGGTAGCCGGCGTTCACGAGATCGGCGTAAACGGTGTCGACGTCGGCTGGATCGGCGCAGCGGAAGGCGATGCCGACCCGCCCAGCACGTTGTGGCGGCGTCCAACCCGGGTGGAACGACGCGATGACGGCTTCGGTGTCGAGCGCGAGCCGCAGGCCGTTGGGCAGCGCGGCCTCCGCGTGCGCCTCCTGCTCGGAACCTACGGGGAAGTCGATGCCGAGCCGGCGGTAGAAGGACACCGCGGCGGCCATATCGGTGACGACGATGCCGATGACGTCGAGTTGTGGAGTCATAAGCGGCAGCGTAGACAGCATCGGGCGGTTCGGTCTTGAACGAATCGGACAGACGCTCAGCGCGCGGGCACCGGGACCAGCTCGGCGATCAGGTTCTCCACCAGAATGCGGATTCGGTCGCGGATGGTGCGGACCACGTCGAGCGTTTGGTCGGAGGGGTCCGGTAGCACCCAGTCGCGATAACTGATGCCGGGGAAGTACGGGCATGCGTCCCCGCAGCCCATCGTGACCACGACGTCGGAAATGCCGATGGCGTCCATCGTGAGCGGTTTGGGGGCCTGACCGGAGATATCGATGCCGATCTCGGCCATGGCGTCGACCACGGTCGGGTTCAGCGTCTCAGCGGGTGCGCTGCCCGCCGACCGCACGTCGATCCGGTCACCGGCGAGCGCGGCGAGTAGCCCGGCGGCCATCTGCGATCTGCCCGCGTTGTGCACGCAGACGAACAGCACACTGGGCTTGTGGGCCATGAGAACGCCTTTCGATGAGCAGAGCAGAGCATGAAGTGTGCTGGCCGCCGGGGCCTGCCGCCCGGCGTGGTAAAGCTGAAACGCTGTCGTAGCGTACGAGATACGTATACCAGCGTGCCGCGGATCGTTACCGTTGACCGTGCGTTCGCCTTCTGGCGGATGTGAGCGCCGCAGAGCAATCCCCAGGTCACGGGCGCAAAGCCGGTGTCGCACAGCGGCCGCGGCGATTCGGGCGCCGGTCCGGACAGAGCGGACTGGACAGTATTGCCGCATTCGGGCCCAGTGTTGTTCCGGACGTCGGGAGGAGCCCTTCGGGTCGCGTCATCGACTCGGCTTCCGCTGGAAGCCCTTGCCGCGATGTAAGTTTCAGCACACTCGGCGCAACCAGGGAGCGCACTACGGTATTCGACTGCCCGGACCTGCCGGGCGCCGCTCAGATCGGGCGCATATCGATCACCTTGCGTAGCCGCTGGCGGTCGCGCTCGAGGCGGCGTGCTTCGTAGGCGATCGGGAAGTAGCGCAGCCGTTCCGGTAGCAGCGGGACGATCCGTGCGATCATCCGGCCGAGGAGGCGGAGCTTGCGTTCATCGGATGGTGTCCAGGTCAGGCCCAGCTTCTGCCGGGCGATGTCAGGCGTGGTGCCGACGGTCACAAAGTGCTGGAGCCGGCCGATCGGCGCAACCGCCACCCTCCAGACCGGTCGCAGCGCGCGCGGCAGCTGCTTCGGCGGGGCGACGGAGCGGATCACGCGCAGGTAGTCGCGGGCGGTGTCGGTGGCGATCAAATGGTTGGCCACGGTGTCGGCGAAGAACTTCTCGAACTCGAGGTAGTTCGCCGGAATCTCCTTGGGGGCCACGGAGAAATTGCCCATCAGCTGGAGCGTCTCCTGAAAGTACGCCTCTTTGTCTTCGGCGGTGAGCGGACGGCGGGCGAAGTACTTGGCGCTCTCGGTGAACGCGAAGGTCCCGGTGTGCAGCACCCAGGCCCACGGCCCGCTGGACAGCGCGCTGTGTCGGACGCCGTCGGTGCCGGTGGTGCGCAATGTCGCGTGCAGTTGCCGAAGCCGGTCGGCCTCGGCGAGTGCCTCATCTCCGCCATAGATCCACATCATCACCGAGGCGAGGCTGCGCATCGCACGACCCATCGGATCGGTCCGGAAGGTGGAGTATTCGTCTACTACCGCGGAGATGGTCGGCTCCATGGTTTGTAGTAGGAAGGCCGAACCGGCGGTGAGTGAGAAGGTGATCAGCCCGGTCTCGTCCCACATCCGGGTGCCCGGTTCGATCGGGCGACGAGACGGAAGGGGTCGTTCGCCGGCGGATTCGAGTGCGCCAGACGCGGTCATCGTGATCTCCCTTGATCGGCCGAGCTCAGTGCAATGAGATGATAACCCTAAAATTCTCTCATCGTCTAACTGTGTGGGCGAGTGGACGCTGCCTCTAGGCTTGGCGAGCATGACGAGTCAGTGGCGCACCCGCACCGGCCGGATCGCGGTGCTCAGCGGCGCGGGCATCTCGACCGATTCCGGAATTCCGGATTTCCGCGGCCCGCGCGGCGTGTGGACGAAAGATCCGATCGCCGAATTGCTCTCGACCTATCAGAGTTACGTGTCCGACGCCGGACTCCGGGAGCGCTCCTGGCTGGCCCGTCGCGACAATCCGGCCTGGGAGGCGATCCCCAACGCCGCGCACAACGCCCTTGCGGACCTGGAACGCGCCGGGCGAGCGGTCACCATCATCACGCAGAACATCGATCGCCTGCACCAGCGCGCGGGGTCCTCGCCGGATCAGGTGATCGAAATCCACGGCAATATGTTCGAAGTGGTCTGTATCGGATGCGACTACCGGGCCACGATGGCAGCCACCCTGGAGCGGGTGGCCGCAGGCGAATCCGATCCGCCCTGTCCCGACTGCGGCGGCATTCTCAAGGCCGCCACCGTCATGTTCGGCCAGCAGATGGACCGACGCACCATGGCCGCTGCCGTGCTCGCCGCGGAGCAGAGCGAGATATTCCTGGCCATCGGTACCTCGCTGCAGGTCGAGCCGGCCGCATCGATGTGTGCGCTCGCCGTCCGAAGTGGCGCCGACCTGGTCATCGTCAACGCCGAACCCACGCCCTATGACGTCATGGCGACCGAGATCATCCGCGAACCCATCGGTACGGCAGTGCCCCGGCTGGTCCCGGAAATCCTTGCCGCGTGACGGGTTTGCCCCGTGTTGTCGCAGCGGCTCGTCAGCCGACCGGGCCGAGCACCCGATCGAGGTAGGCGTTGGTGAAACGGCTTTTCGGGTCGAAGCGGCGCCGCACCTGCGCGAAGCGGTCCCAGTCGGGATAACGGTCGCGCAGAGTATCGGCGGTCTGAAAGTGGCGCTTGCCCCAGTGTGGGCGCCCGCTGTAGTGGTTGAACACCGCTTCGCACGCGCGGAAGTACGGCTCGAAATCCATGCCGCGGTATTGGTGTACCGCGATGTAGCAGGTCTCGCGCCCGCCCGCGGGGGAGAGGAAGGCGTCGTCGGCCGCGACCCACCGCACCTCGATAGGCATCGGCGTGTCGAATTTCGTGGCCAGTTCTTTGATCTCGCGGATGGCGTCGACCGAGTGCTCGCGCGCGATGGCGTACTCCATCTCGGTGAAGCGGACCAAGCGCGGCGACGCGAACACCCGGTAGGAACGGTCGACCTGGCGTCGGTAGCTGCCGGCGTGGGCGGCAGCGCGGTGCATCAACGGCACCAAGCGCGGTTGCCGGCTGGTCAGCTTGCACATCGCATCGAGGAGGTAGTTGGACACCAGAATGTCGGCGAACCAGTCCAGTGCCTTGCCGCGCGGTTGCTCCGGCAGTGCCACCCGGTTGTTGCGCTTGGTCATGGCCACTGGGCTGTGCGCGAACATATAGAACTCGAAGTGCTCGTTGTCATCGATGAGGGAATCCAAGTCGGCGAGCACATCGTCCACCGGGACCGGTCGCTCGATGCCTTCCAGGACGAACGAGGGCACCATCCGTAGCGTCGCGGCGGTGATCACGCCCAAGGCGCCGATGCTGACTCGCGCCGCCCGCCAGCCGTCGGGATCGGTCTGGGCGTTGAGCTCGACCCGGCTCCCGTCGGCAAGCATCAACTCGATCGAATCCAGTGCGGCGGAGAGGTTTTGCCACTGCGCACCGGTGCCGTGGGTCGCTGTCGCCGTGGCGCCCGCGACGGTCTGTATGTCGATATCGCCGAGATTCGGGAAGGCGAGCCCGTGCTCGTGCAGTGCGTCGCTCGCGGCGCGCAAGGTGATGCCTGCTTCGAACCGGACCAATCCGGTGGTGCGGTCGATATCGAGGACTCGATTCAGCTTCGTCAGGTCCAGCAGAATGCCATCGGTCACAACGGCATCGGTGAAGGAATGGCCCGCGCCGGCGACGCGCACCCGTTGCCCGTGGGTCTCGGCGCTGCTGAGCAACTCACGCACTTCGTCGGTGGAGTGCGGCGTGGCGAGCGTCGACGGCGTACAGCGCTGATCGCCGGCCCAGTTCACCCACGAATTGGTCATGTGACCAAATCTACGGGAATGATCGAGATACGCGCCACCTACGCGAGTTTTTGCTATCGCCGGCGGCTCGCACAGGTGAGATGTTTCGCCTTCTCGACCTCGTCGTCGGCCAACGGCGGGACTTCGAGATGTCGGCGGGGCGTGCCGTCCGCGCGGACGCCGTTGAGGGCGATGGCCATGTACCGCTGCCAGATGTCGGGATTGACCGGCTTCGCGAACTCGGCGATGCCGTCGACCATATGCACCAGTGCGAAGAAGTCCGAGGGTTCGATGCCTTCGGCGAGTGCTCCCGCATCACGCGCGCGCTCGCAGATGGCGGTGACGGTGGGCTTGATCCGATTGCCGACGACAGCGAATCGGTTCGTCTCGACGTCTTCGAGTTCGAGGATCACCTCGCTGAAACCGCGGTTGGTGGCCAGATGTCGGCACGCGTACTCGAAGAATTCGACGAGTCCGAGCCAGGGGTCCGGGTGCTGGAGTGCGGCCTCGGCCGCGTCGGCGAACTCGTTCAGGTTCTGGTCGAAGACTTCGACAATCAGTTCCTTCTTGTTCGCGAAGCGGCGGTAGACCGTGCCCACGCCCACGCCTGCGCGTTCGGCGACGTCGTCGAGGGTGATCTCGAGTCCGTGGTCGGCGAACAGTTCACGCGCCGCGGCGATGATCCGCTGCTGATTGCGGGCGGCATCGGCACGCAGACGCCGAGGCGGGGGGACGACCGTGGCGTGATTCACACCGTCATCCTAGCAATGTACGGGATTAACCGGAGGCGTTGACTCCGTTATTGTGATAGGTTCTTGCGGTAAGCGGAGGTGATACCTCCGTATCAAAGCTCGAGACAAAGGGGACATATGACTACCGCGATCGAGCGAGGGGCACCGGCCCCCGGCAAGACCGAGGACGGGCGCCGCGGATCACACGCGCAGCGGTGGTGGGTGCTCGCCGTGCTCGGCGTCGCACAACTCATGGTGGTACTGGACGCGACCGTGGTGAACATCGCGCTGCCTGCCGCGCAACAGGACCTCGGATTCGACGACGGCGACCGCTCCTGGGTGGTCACCGGGTACGCGCTGGCGTTCGGTAGCCTCCTGCTGCTCGGTGGACGCCTGAGCGATCTGTTCGGCAGGCGCAACACATTCATCATCGGCCTGATCGGCTTCGCGGGGGCCTCTGCCGTCGGCGGTGCGGCCACCAGCTTCGAGATGCTCGTCGCGGCGCGCGTCGGACAGGGCGTCTTCGGTGCGCTGCTCGCACCTGCCGCGCTGTCGCTGCTCACGGTGACCTTCACGCACCCCTCCGAACGCGCCAAAGCGTTCGGCATCTTCGGTGCGGTCGCAGGCACCGGCGGCGCGATCGGCCTGCTGCTCGGCGGCGCGCTCACCGAGTGGGTGTCCTGGCGTTGGGTGATGTTCGTGAATCTGGCCTTCGCCGCCGTCGCCCTGGTCGGTGCGGTGCTGCTGCTGGCCAAGCATGCCAGCATCGAGCGGCCCAAACTCGACATTCCGGGCACCGTCGTGGTCACCGCGGCGCTGTTCGGCATCGTGTACGGGTTCTCGCACGCCGAGTCGAACGGGTGGACCAACGGTGTGACCCTCGCTTTCCTGGTCGGCGGCGCGGTGCTGCTCGCGGCATTCGCCTGGCTGGAGACCAGGGTCGCGCACCCGCTGCTTCCGGTCCGAATCGTGCTCGACCGCATGCGTGGCACCTCATACCTGACGGTGTTCGTCATGGGAATCGGGATGTTCGCGATCTTCCTGTTCCTCACCTACTACATGCAGCTGACCCTCGGGTATTCGCCGATCATGACCGGCGTCGCGTTCCTGCCGATGGTTGCCGCGATGGTCGTCTCCTCGACCACCGTCCCCTCGCTGCTGCTGCCGAAGATCGGACCGAAGATCGTGGTCAGTGGCGGCTTCCTGGTCGCGGCGGCCGGCATGGCGTGGCTGACCCGAATCGGCCTGGACACCGCCTACGCCACGCACATCCTGCCCGCCCTGATCTTGCTCGGCCTCGGCCTCGGCGGTGCGATGTCGACTGCCTTCCAAGGCGCGACCTCAGGGGTGCAACACGAGGACGCCGGCGTGGCCTCGGCCATGATCAACACCAGCCAGCAGGTCGGTGGCTCGATCGGCACTGCGCTGCTCAGCACGGTCGCCGCGTCGGCTGCCGCCGACTATCTGTCCACCCGCAAGCCGGACCCGCTCATCGTCGCCCAGTCCGCGATCGAGAGCTACACCACCAGCTTCTGGTGGGCCACCGCGATCTTCGTGGTAGGCGCGGCGATCACCGCGGCGCTGATGCCGAGCACCGCGCCGGTGCCGGCCGAGGGCGAGCCGGTACTCGCCCACTGAGATATTCGGTGTGCGGCGCTACGGCGGCGCACCATCCCGGCCCTGACGGGCACGCGGCCGAGCGGCCGCCGCAACCGCGACACGGTCGCGTGCGGCGGCCGCTCGGCCGTTGACGCGCCTCGGGCGAACCGAGCCCGGTCGAAGGCAAACGCGCCGAACGGACCGGCGTCGCTGGTGGTCGGTAGGCGCGGCGGAACCTGCTCGGTCGATCGGATCCGCCACCCGCGAACAGTAGTCGCGGTGGCGCCGTTTCCGGACGGCAGGAGGGTGCCCTGACTGCGGCCCACGGTAAATATCATGGGATGCTGTGCGATCGAAATGTCGATGGTTCCAGCCACCGGAAGATGGGTAGCCAACAGGCTGCCGCATTCACTTTTCGGGCTCGGCGTGCTCGGCGACGGCACCACCTTCTCCACCCCCATCCTCGAGGTTCGTAGACTCCTCGGATCAGGCGCGGCGGTCCACGCGCTCGGCCGCCTCAGGGAGGGGCGGTGCCGCCGCCGGGACGACCGCGCCCAGCGCGGGCATGGCACGGTGGAAACACGGCACGGCTCGGCGGTCAACCGAAATGGCACGCGACGGAAGGGGGTCAGGCGTTGGATGGTTCACCAGTAGGACACTGGCAGCCCGCGGCACGTCTCACCGTGCTGCTCGACGAGGACGACAAGTGGCAGCACGCCGCGGTCGACGAACACGACCGGCCGGGTGCTTCGGTCGAGCAGAACGCCGAACCGTTCACCTCGATCAACGTCACGCTCGAGCCGATCGAGTTGTGGCAGGGAGCCGCCCGATGACAGTGCTGCCCGTCGCGCCCCGCGGAATGCTCGACACCTCCGCTCGGCATCCGGTAGACCGTGCGGTGCCAGCATGTTTCGATTCTCCGCTGCCGTCGTGCACGTCGACCGTTAATATTGTCGGTTCGGTGCGGCTCGGCTATCCGATCGGCGCGGGGGCGGGCGATCGGCTGCTCGCCACCGCACGAAGCGGCTTCCAGGGTGTGCCGATCACGTTCGCTAGGTTCGGCTATGACATGCTCCGGCCGGCGGCCGAGGACGTCGGGCCCGGTGGCGAAGGCACCGCCGTGATCGACGTGGCGGCAAGGTGGATCGTGGTCGGCGCGACCGGGCGGTGGCCATGATCCTGATGACGAGCCGGGCGCAGCCGATACGGAAGGGAGACCCGAGCATGGCCCATGATCGAGCTGGGCGTGCCGCGCGTCCTACCGATCTGGAAGACATCGCACGCCTGGTGACGGCGTACTACAGTCGCATCCCGGATCCCGAGGACCCGGCCCAGCGGGTAGCCTTCGGCACCTCGGGGCATCGCGGCTCCAGTCTGGACAGCGCGTTCAACGAGGCGCACATTCTCGCGATCACCCAGTCGATCGTCGAGTATCGCGCCACTCGCGGCATCACCGGACCGGTCTATCTGGCCAGAGACACCCACGCCCTGTCCGAACCCGCCTGGACCACCGCGCTGGAGGTGCTCGCTGCGAACGGGGTGACCGCGGTCATCGATGCGCGCGATCGGTACACCCCGACCCCGGCGTTGAGTCACGCTGTGCTCCGGCACAATCAAGGCGGTGCCAAGCACCAGGCCGATGGCATCGTGGTCACCCCGTCGCACAACCCGCCGCGCGACGGTGGCTTCAAATACAACCCGCCGCACGGCGGCCCGGCCGACAACACCGCGACCGACACGATCGCCGCCCGCGCCAACGAACTGCTGCGCGGCGGACTCACCGAGGTCAAGCGCACCACGCTGCGGCACGCGCTACAGACCGGCGTGGAACGCTACGACTACCTCGACCACTACATCGGTGACCTGCCGAACGTGCTGAACCTGGACGCGATTCGCGGCGCCGGCATCAGGCTCGGCGCGGACCCGATGGGCGGCGCCAGCGTCGACTATTGGGAAGAGATCGGCCAGCGCTACGACCTCGAACTCGAGGTGGTCAATCCGATAGTGGATCCGACCTGGCGGTTCATGACGCTCGACAGCGACGGCAAGATCCGGATGGACCCGTCTTCGCGCTACGCGATGGCCGGACTGATCGCGATCAAGGACGACTACGACATCTCCACCGGCAACGACGCCGACGCCGACCGGCACGGCATCGTCACGCCCGACGGCGGACTGATGAACCCCAATCACTTTCTCGCGGTCTCCATCGAATATCTGGTCGCCAACCGGATGGGCTGGGACGCGCTCACCAAGATCGGCAAGACCGCGGTGACCTCGTCCATGATCGACCGGGTCGTCTCGGTACTCGGCCGCGACGTGCACGAAGTGCCGGTCGGGTTCAAGTTCTTCGTGCCCGGATTGTTCAGCGGCAGCCTGGCATTCGGTGGCGAGGAGAGCGCGGGGGCGTCGTTCCTTCGCATGGACGGCACCGTGTGGACCACCGACAAGGACGGGATTCTGCTCGCGCTGCTCGCCGCGGAGATCGCCGCCGTGACCGGCCAGAGCCCCTCGGCGCGCTATGTCGAACTGGAACGCCGCTACGGCAGCCCCGCCTACGCCCGAATCGACGCACCCGCGACGGCGGAACAGAAACAGCTGCTCGCACAGTTGACTCCGGACATGATCACCACCAAGGAGATCGCGGGCGAACCGGTCACCGCCGTGCTCACCAGGGCACGGGGCAACGGCGCGCCGCTGGGCGGCCTCAAGGTGACCACCGAGAACGCGTGGTTCGCCGCCCGCCCCTCCGGCACCGAGGACAAGTACAAGATCTATGCGGAGTCGTTCCACGGCGCCGAGCACCTGAGCGAGGTCCAGGCCGCCGCGGAGGAATTGGTGGGGCAGGCGCTATCCGGTGAGCAGTAGATCCAAGCCCCTGCCCATCGAGATCTGGATACTGGTCGGGGGCGCGTTCGTCATAGCAATCGGTTTCGGTTTGGTCGCGCCGGTACTGCCGCAGTTCGCGCGCGGGTTCGGCGTGGGCGTAGCCGCCGCCTCGGCGATCGTGTCCGCGTTCGCGCTGATGCGGTTGCTGTTCGCGCCGTTGAGTGGACGACTGGTGCAGCGGCTGGGGGAGCGGTCGGTCTACCTCGGCGGGCTATTGATCGTCGCGCTGTCCACGGGCGCCAGCGCGCTGGCCCAGAGCTATTGGCAACTGATGGTATTGCGGTCGCTCGGCGGGATCGGGTCGACCATGTTCACGGTGTCGTCGCTGGCGCTGGTCATCCGGATCTCACCACCGGAACAACGAGGACGGGTGTCCGGTCTGTGGTCGACCAGCTTTCTCGTCGGGTCGGTGAGCGGGCCGCTGGTGGGCGGCGCACTGTCGGGGCTCGGGCTGCGCTGGCCGTTCGGAATCTACGCGATCGCGTTGCTCGTCGTCAGCGTCGTTGTGCACGTGAGCTTGCGCAACTCGCAGTTGGCTGCGCCCGAGCCTGTCGGTGGGGTTCGCATGATGTCGCTGCGGGAGGCGGTGGCGCGGCCGGAGTACCGGGCGGTGCTGGTGTCCAACTTCGCCAACGGCGCCGCGGTCTTCGGTGTGCGTATGGCGCTGGTGCCGCTGCTCGTCGTCGAGGCGCTGCACCAAGAGCCGGGCATGGCGGGCGTAGCTCTCACGGTGTTCGCGGCAGGCAACGTCGCGGTCCTGTTCGCCTCCGGACGACTGTCCGACCGGTGGGGACGCAAACCCTTCGTGATCGTCGGCTCGCTCGTGTGCGCGGCGGGCACCGCGGGACTCGGCATGGCGACCAACGTGCCGTGGCTGCTGGCGACCTCCTTCGTCGCCGGCCTCGGCTCGGGCCTGTTCACCCCGACTCAACAGGCCGCAGTCGCCGACATCATCGGCCCCAAGGCCCGCGGCGGCCCCGTTCTGGCCGGCTTTCAGATGGCCGCCGACCTCGGCACCGTAATCGGTCCGCTCGCGGTCGGCGCGCTCGCCCAACAGGTGTCCTACGGCTTGGCGCTCGGCGTGACCGGCGGCCTGCTCGCCCTCGCCGCCGCCGTCTGGACGGTCGTCCCGGAACCGCTACGTCGACGAGACTCCGGCGCTGAGCCGGACCAGGTAGCCGACCGCCGCGGCGGTTCGGATGGCGCCGAACATCAGGTGACGCGGACCGATCACGCGGTGAGTGAAGTGGTCGGCGCGCCGTCGGTCGATAGTCCGGTGCCGGTGGTGGCCGAGTCGTCGTTTGCTACGGGCGAGTCGGCTGCCCTCCGGGGCGGGTCCGAGGTGACCGGGGGTGAGTCGGGTGCGGTCGAGGCAGAACCCGGTGCGGCGGTGGCAGCCGCTCGATGCGATCGGGTAGGCGGGTAACCGCTGCTGAGCGGCGGATCCAGGGCCCGAAGGCCGGCGGGCCGACTGGTTGGGGCAAAGTGTCGGTGTGAGCGAATCGCGTTCGAAATACACTCCGCGACCGATGTCCAACATGACCACCTACGCGCTCGGCGGGGTCGCTCTGGTGGTGATCGTGGTGATCGTTATCGCGGCGGTCCGATGGGGACGGGAGGACACGACCGTCCGCAACGACGGTTACGGTCCGGTGCGCGACCCGGGCGTGCATACGGTTCTGGAGCAGGACGGCTCGATTCTGCTCGCTCGCCCGGACGCGAAGAAGACCATCGATATCTTCGAAGACCCGATCTGTCCCGGATGCGGCAACCTCGAGCGTATCTATGGCCAGGAGATCGCCCAGAAGATCGATGAGGGCAACCTCGCCGTGCGCTACCGCCTCGTGAACTTCCTCGACGCTCGTTCCCGCAGCAAGGACTACTCGACCCGCGCGGTCGCCGCGAATCGATGTGTCGCCGAGGCCGGTTCCGGTCCGATCTACTCCACGTTCCATACCAAGCTGTTCACCACCAAGCGTCCTAGTGAAGGCGGCGCCGACCTGAACAACGACGATCTGGCCGGGATCGCCCGGGACGCCGGGGCGCCGGAATCAGTGCTGCGGTGCATCTCCACCGGTGCCAAGGCCGACGTCGCACGTGTCCTCGCCAAGGCGCAAACCGACGCCCTGGGCGCGGCGCTCGGCGGTTCCGCCGCCACGCCCGCGGTCTTCGACGGCACGACCAAAGTCGACGTCGACAACGAGGACTGGGTGGTCTCGCTCACCCACTGACCGGCTACCTCACCACCGAGGCCCGCGGTTGTGTGTCGGTGACCGGGACTCGCGATACACCCTCGAGTCGGTTTGCGCAGCGCGTTGGCGTGTTGTGTCCGGTGGAGGGTGCAGACGGCGCTCTACTTCGGTTGGTCGTCGGTCTTGAGCGGGTCGCCGGTATCGGCGACGAACACAACCAGCAGTTTCGCCGGGTCGGTTCGGCTGCTGTTCTCGGTGAGTACGTGGTGCGCGCCCGGCAGTTCGATCCAGTTCTCGCCCTGGTGGTAGGTGCGTGGTTCGTCGCCGTCTTGCTTGCTGCGCATACTGCCCTGCAGCACATAGGCATAGACGAAAGCGTCCCCGTGCCGATGCGGCACGGCGCGGGCAGCGGGTGGGAAATCGACGATCGCGGAGGTGAACGTCTTGCCGGCGACATTGGGCAGTGCCTGTTCGAACAGTGGCGAAAACGACTCCTCCGGTGGCTGCGATGTCGCCGACGCAGCCGATGCAGATGTAGCCGACGATGCTTTGTCGGTCGGGTCTTGTGCGGCGCCGCAGGCGGCGGCCGCGACTACCATTCCGGTAGCCAAGAGGCCGTAGCCGATCCGCGTTGTTGCGATCATGATGCTCTCCTCAGTCCTCTGCTATCTGGATGATCGTCCGGCCCGGGGTGCGGCGGCTGGACGCGAACGCGGCGGGTGTGTCGGCCAGCGGCCGCACCTCCCCGACAAGAGGCGTGAGCCGTCCGTCCCGGACCCGCTGCGCAAGCTCGACCAGCTGGGCGCGGTCGGCCTCTACGACGAAGAAAATGGCCCGCGCATCCGTGGGCTGCACCGATGGCGGTGCGGTGAGTGCGACGAGCGTGCCGCCCGGACGGACCAGCGCGACCGAACGATCGAAGATCTCACCGCCGATCACGTCGAGCACCACATCGACCCGACCGGCCTCCTCGACCCGATCGGTGTGCAGGTCCAGGAACGTGTCCACACCCAAGCGGAGCGCGGTGTCTCGATCGCGTGCTCGGCCGGTGCCTATCACCCGAGCACCCACCTCCCGCGCGAGTTGCACCGCTGTAGATCCGACACCCCCGGCGACGCCGTGGATCAAAACGGTCTGTCCCGGCGCGAGCGCGGCGTGCACGAACAAGGCTTGCCAGGCAGTCAGCCCCGAGATCGGCAGGGCAGCCGCAGTGGTGTATGCGATATCGGTCGGGAGTGGCGCGAGGTTGCGGGCCTCGACCGCGGTGTACTCGGCCAGTGAGCCGTCGCGGGTCCAGTCGCTCAACCCGAACACCCGCTGGCCGACGCTCAGGCCCGTGGTTCCGTAACCCAGCTCGACGACGACACCGGACAGCTCGTGCCCGGGCACGCTGGGCGTGCGATCACGCCCGGCACGGTCGGTCCACGTTGCCGGCCAATCCAGCTCGCCCGGGGTGAACCCCGCCGCGTGGACCTGCACGATGACATCGTTCTCGGCAGCATGCGGGTACGGCTTGTCCGACAGGGACAAGCCATCGACACCGGCGTCGCGATCGCGAACGGTGATGGCGCGCATTCCAAATCCTCCCTGTGGTCGGAGATATCGACTCGCACACAGATCGGGGAAGTTCCGGAGCCGCGCCTGCGGTTTACGCCCAGTCCGGACAACTGCACGGCTGACGCGCACGACTTACCGGGCAACGGGAGGGATTCCCCCTCGGCGACCCAAATCTGTGTTCTTCATCAGGTAGACGAGCAGGACCCCGCGAACGTGACAGCTTCAGAGGTGCGAAAGTTTGTCCGGATTCAGAACTCGCCGGTACGCCGTGATCAAACCGTCAGTGATCTGCACCGTATCGACGGAGTAGACATGTCCATCGCGGCGAAACAACAGGGAAAGCTCGCCGCCGACCTCGACGACGGTGATCGTGTCCGGACACCACTGGCGGCCTACCCGCACCATCACCTCGGCGATGCGCGCACTGCCGGAGATCGCCTTCCGGGCAGCGGCGATCTTGCCGCCACCGTCGGTGACATAGACCGCGTCCGGATGCAGAAGCCGCACCAAACCCGCCAGATCGCCGACCTCGTAGGCGGCGCGGAAGGCCGCCAACATGCGCTCCTGCTCACCCCGAGATGCGACCGGAGCGGACTGCTTGGCCGCGGCCACTCGCCGCCGGGCTCGCGAGGCGAGCTGACGGGCGCCCGGCACGGAAGCGCCCAGCACCTCGGCGATCGCGGCGAAGTCGCACCCGAAGACATCGTGCAGGACGAACGCCACCCGTTCCGCCGGGCTCAGCTCCTCCATGATCAGCAGCATCGCCGACCTCACCGACTCGTCGACAAGCACAGCCTCCTACGCGTCCGGGCCGGTCAGCAACGGTTCGGGCAGCCACGGCCCCACATAGGTTTCCCGCAGCACGCGCGCGGACTTGAGGATGTCATAGGACCGCCGTGCCGCTACCGTGACAAGCCAGGCCCGCAGATCATTCACCTCACCCAGATCCGCTCCCGACGCCCGCAACCACACGTCCTGAGTCACATCCTCGGCATCGGCGACACTGCCGAGCAGCCGATACGCCACACCGAACACCGCAGCCCGATGCGTCTCCCACTCGGCCTCGAGCGCACCCCCGACCTTCGCCGCCCGGGGCGCCGGCACCTCACCCATGCGAACGCGACCTCCTTCACCTCGCGGACGAGGCATGCGAATCCAGACTAGTCGTCGAGTCCGCGACCCCCTCGCACGATTGGGAGTGGCTCAGGCGGGAGGGGAGCACGGAACTGGTAGCCGCGGATCGATGTGTCTCGGTCGCTCGTTCGACCTGCCTCGATCTGAAGGAAGACATCCGCAGCATCTGCTCCATTACTCTCGAATCGAGGCGATTTGGTGGCCGATACACCGGTGGTGTAACTTCATTCAGGCGCACGGGGAAGCTCGGAGCGTGAACGACCAGGGGCTATGGCGCAGCTGGTAGCGCACCACACTGGCAGTGTGGGGGTCAGGGGTTCGAGTCCCCTTAGCTCCACTCATATGGGCAGTTCAGACCCGGTAACTATGCCGGGTCTTTTCTCTTTCGACCCTCAGCGTGCCAAGACTGTGCCAACGGGGTGGGAGAGGCGAGTGGTCTCTTTTCATGATCGGCCGAGCGCGATACATTCTCGCTTCTGTCGAGCCTTCAACTCCTTCAGTGCCATCACCACGTCATCTGGGAGCGGCAGGGTTCGCCGTGAACATTCCGTCTTCGGCTCGTCCACCGCGTGGTCTTTGCCTTCCACCTGCACGTGGCTCTGCTCGACGCTGAGCGTGCCGCGAGATCGATTGTCAGCCCACCGCAGTCCACACACCTGTGACCGGCGCAGCCAATAGCACACGGCGTGGAGTCGGTCTTCGCTGGCAACGGTGGCGAAGGTCTGGACTTGCTCGCCGGTCCACACGTCCGACGCCGTGACCTTGGTCGGGCGTTGCCGGGGAACCTCTATGTATTCGGCGGGGTACGCGAGCGATCAGATCTTGCCGCGTGGCGTACTCCGTCGTCTGCTGAAGCATCACCAAAGCTGGTCGGACGGGTAGCTCGCGCCAACGGCTTGCTGACCGAGTGCGGTTCGTCGGTGTCGGGTCGCGCCAGTGGGCGAGGTCGTCGGGTTCGCGGCCGTAGGCGCCGTGGATGCTGTCGCGCCAGAGCAGAGGCGGTTGAGTTCGGCGTTACAGCGCAGATGGCCTCACAGATTCACGGCTTGGGGTGATGCGCGGTGTCGGCCGAGTGCGGCTCGCCAGGGTGGCGATGATGTAGTCGGCCTCGTGGTCCCACTGGACGGCTACCTGTTCGGCTAGGGGTTGGAAGTACCGAGCCACCCAGTTGCTGTGGGCTGTGTCGAGTCCGGGGAAGACGTACTGGAACGACGTGTCAGCGGCGAATACATTCCGCAGTGGGTCGGCGTAGACGGCGAGGACTCCGTTGTGGTCGAGGTAGTCCAGGTGCGCGAGCCGTTCGTGCGTGGTGACACGGTCCCGCAACTCGGCGACTGGTGTGAGGTCGATGGGCGGCTCACACAGTTCCCGCGTGTGGCGCGCCTGCATGGGATCGAGGTCGTAACTGCGGATCAGCCTCTCCAGGGTGTCGGGTTGCGATGCCGTCCGCATCCGCTCGATCTTGGTGATGTACGAGGCGCTGATGCCCGCGCGTCGTGCGGCACCGCAACAAAGCTCCACTATCGGGTCTAGCGGGTGCTGGAATTAGCGGGGTACACCCCTCGGCGCCCGCGATCGCACCCTTGACCTGCAACTCGCACTGCACGCTGCGCATTGGCTGGGTGCTGCGGCCCGTGCGGCATATCGTAGGCATTTCCCCCATATCCGCTATGCAAACGGCTTGCGATGATCGCATCTCATAGACAGCACGACACGGAGCCGGAAACATAGTTCTTCTGTCACCTGAATTCCCGGTGCACCCTCACAGAGGCATCTCGCTCACCCGCTGGCAGACAGGTCAACAGCATCTACGAAATATGGATCTGCAAAGCCCATGGCGGCGCGGGTATGGAGGAATTTGCGGTCTGCCGACCCGCACATTGCGAACATGCATTCGAATTGATATGAAGCAGGAGCTTTTCCGATGCGAAGTGTTCTCTCCTAAGATGAGACGCAGCACCAACAAGGTATCGAACGACCTGAACGTCGAGCTGACCCGACGGCGTGGAAGTCGATGTGGAATCCCGGGCCGTGATCGTGCACGATGCTCGCCGCACCGAATGTGGTCAACTCCGTTGCGCCCGAGCGCTTCTCGTGCTCCCCGCACGAGAAATTCCGCAATCTTTCGCGGCAATTCGTGCGTACTCACGATTGTTCGGATGGCGATGCCGCCATAGTGTATGGCACATCAGCTACGGCCAGGGCGCGCAAGGAGAGCATCATCGAACACGCCGCGTAGGGGGTGATGGCGCGGCTGTGGACGGCATCGCCCGCCAGAAAAGCGGAACCCGAAACCATCAGCTAGATTCACACGCCATTCACGCTGGCTATGACCGCGAATAGCACGCTCCATCCGTGTCGTAGTCCCGAAGTTTCTCGGGGGCAGGCTATTTCGCGATCCGGATGGCCGATATGGGGTGTCGGCATCGCCTGTCTCGTCCCACGCGCACCAACCCTTCCCGGTCTTTCCCATGCTGTCGAGGTATCGGAGTTACACGGGAGCCGTACCTCGTCCTGCCCGCCCGACCCCGGGCCCAATATCGCTGTAGTCATTCGAAGGTGTCGAGGATGTCATGAAGCCGCACTTTGTCGTAATTCACCGTTGGCGTGATCGTTATGCGGACTACTCTCGCT
>NZ_JBEZDE010000043.1:0-42253 GCF_040648115.1 Nocardia sp. NPDC049190 | reverse complement strand
GCGGCCCTGCTCCTGGACGCCGGATTCCTGACGACGGTGAACATGCTCGGCAACGGCATCGCCCTGCTGACCAGGCATCCAGAACAGCTGGAGCTACTGTCGGCGCAGCCGGAACTCTGGGACGGCGCGGTCGACGAAATCCTCCGCTACGACGGCCCCGTCCGGATGACCGGCCGGGTCGCGAGCTGCGACATCGACATCGCCGATCAGCATGTCAAACGCGGTTCCCTGGTCTTGTTGTCGTTGGCGGGCGCCAACTACGACCCCGGCGTGTTCCCCGATCCCGAACAATTCGATGTCACCAGGGCCAACGCCGCGGACCATCTCTCCTTCAGCAGCGGGATACACGGCTGCCTGGGAGCCAGACTCGCCCGACTGGAGGGCACCATCGCGCTACGCGCCCTCTTCGAGCGATACCCGGATCTGCGCCTGGACGGCCCGCCGATCCCGCACCACCTGCGGAACCTGCACGCCTACCGCTCCATGCCCGCCATGCTGCCGGTGGGCTAGCCGCGCAGCGTCGACCTTCCCACACGCACGGCCAGCGATCACGGGTTGTTCGAGCTACGGCCTGGAGACGGCCCGACTCGCGTTTTCAGGCGAAGCCGCGCCACATCACTTGAGCAGGGCGCGGGACATGACCAGGCGCTGGATCTGGTTGGTGCCCTCGTAGATCTGGGTGATCTTCGCATCGCGCATCATGCGCTCCACCGGGAAGTCGGTGGTATACCCCGCGCCGCCGAACAGCTGGACGGCGTTGGTCGTCACCTCCATCGCGACGTCGGAGGCGAAGCACTTGGCGGCGGCGGAGATGAAGCCGAGATTCTTTTCGCCACGCTCGGCGCGGGCGGCCGAGGTGTAGACCATCAGGCGGGCGGCCTCGATCTTCATCGCCATGTCGGCGAGCATGAACTGGGTGTTCTGGAAGTCGGCGATCGATGTACCGAATTGCTTGCGGTCCTTGGTATACGCGATGGCCGCGTCCAGCGCGCCTTGGGCCAGGCCGACGGCCTGCGCCCCGATGGTCGGGCGGGTGTGGTCGAGGGTCTGCAACGCGGTCTTGAAACCGGTGCCCGGTTCGCCGACGATCCGGTCGCCCGGTACCCGGCAGTTCTCGAAGTACAGCTCCGCCGTAGGCGAACCCTTGATGCCGAGCTTGTGCTCCAGCGGGCCGACCACGAAGCCCTCGTCGTCCTTGTGTACCAGGAACGCCGAGATGCCGTTGGCGCCCTTGTCCGCGTCGGTCACGGCCATGACCGTGTACCAGGAGGACTTGCCGCCGTTGGTGATCCAGCATTTGGATCCGTTGATGATCCAGTCGTCACCCTCCCGCTTGGCCCGGGTACGCATGCCGGCCGCGTCGGAACCGGCCTCACGTTCGGAGAGGGCGTAGGAGGCCATCTCGCCGTCGACGATGTCCGGCAGGACCTTCTTCTTCAACTCCTCGGAGCCGTTCAGGATCATTCCCATGGTGCCGAGTTTGTTGACCGCGGGGATCAGCGACGAGGAACCGCAGACGCGAGCGACCTCTTCGATCACGATGCAGGTGGCCACCGAGTCGGCGCCTTGGCCACCGTAGGCCTCCGGCACGTGCACCGCGTTGAAGCCCGCGGCATTGAGCGCGGTCAGCGCCTCCTCGGGGAAGCGAGCATCGCCATCGACGTCCTTGGCGTGCGGAGCGATCTCCTTCTCCGCGAGACCGCGGATCGCAGCACGCAGCTCATCGTGAAAGTCCTCGAGCTTGAACAGGTCGAAATCGGGGTTTCCCGCCATGCGGCTCACTCCTGGTCGTCGGTCGTGATCGCCGATCCGCGCCGGGCGGATCAACGCATCGGCACTCAGTGCCATATATGACCTCAGCATACCCGCAAAAAGGCGATCACATGCATGTATTACCTGACACTCAGTGTCAGTAGCCGACGTTCCGGTGGATGCTAGAGCGTACCGAGTTTGCGGGCGAGCAGATCGGCGACCTGTCGGGGCGGGGCATCGCGCGGGAAGACCGCGACGACCAACTCGTCGGCGTGCACCGCGCGCCCGGCGCCGCGCGGAATCGCGGCCAGCTCGACCCGCAGGTCGGCCGCGCCGGCGTCCGACTCGCCGCGCACCATCCGGCGCAGCAGGTAGTTGTGCGTCGTCGTGACAGCCGCGGCGAACTGCACCCGGGCCAGGTCCGGTACCTCGGGCAGTCGCTCACGCAAGTAGTCGGTGAACAACCGCTCATAGCGGAACACCGTGACGATCTCGCGCTCGCGCAGCGCGGGCACTTGGCGGACCACCTGGTAACGCCGCGCCGCGATCTCCCGCCACTGCGTGAATCGCTCGAACACCAGCACCACCGCCGCGCACACCGCCTCCCACGGATCCTCGCGCGAGGCCGTCAGAAACTCCTGCGCCTGCGCCAACTGCGACTCGTGGTCGGCGAAGATCACGTCCTCCTTCGACCGGAATTGCCGGAAGAACGTCCGCCGCGAGATCCCGGCCGCCTCCGCGATCTCATCCACCGCCGTCGACTCGTACCCCTTCGCGGCAAACAACCGCAATGCCTGATCCACGACCATGAGTCGAAAGTGCGCGGTGTCGTCGCCGCCCCGCACCCGAGCGATGTCACCAGTAGTCACGGACTCACCGTAGTCAGAAGGCGCGGACGCGAGTTCCCCACAGTGACGTTCCTGCGTGTGGTGTCGCCGAGGCGGACAACTCCGGCCCAGAGGATCATCCGCCTGTCGCGCTACCCGGATCGACTGCGACTCAGCCCAGGAGTCGTGCGCGCAGCGCGTCGTCCTTTTCCGAGACCATCTGTTCGAGCCCGGCCTGGAACTCTTCCATGCGGGTCCGCAGGGCGGGGTCGGCGGCGGCGAGGATGCGCACGGCGAGCAGGCCCGCGTTACGTGCGCCTCCGATGGAGACGGTAGCCACCGGGACGCCCGCAGGCATCTGGACTATGGACAGCAGCGAGTCCATGCCGTCGAGATACTTCAGTGGGACGGGCACACCGATCACCGGAAGGGCCGTTGCCGAGGCGACCATGCCGGGGAGGTGGGCCGCGCCACCCGCGCCCGCGATGATGACCTTCAGCCCACGGCCCGCCGCGTCACGTGCGTAGTCGAGCATGCGCTGTGGGGTGCGGTGCGCTGAGACGACACCCACCTCGAAGCGAATTCCGAACTCCGCCAATGCTTGCGCGGCGGCCTCCATGGTCGGCCAGTCCGAGTCGCTGCCCATGATCAGGCCGACCGCCGGCGTCACTGCCACTGCGTCACTCATGCGGATCCCATCCATCGGTCCAAACTGCGTGCGACATCCAGTGCGCCGCGCGCTCGGCCTTCTCCCTGACCTCGGCCACGTCGTCGCCGAGGATGTTGACATGCCCGATCTTGCGTGCGGGGCGCTCGCCCTTGCCGTACAGGTGCACTTTGGCCGCGGGCATCCTGGCGAACAGGTGGTGCAGCCGCTCGTCCATCGACATGGCCGGCGCCTCGGGCGCGCCGAGGATATTGGCCATCACGGTGACCGGCGCCAACGGGCTGGTGTCGCCGAGCGGGTAGTCCAGCACCGCACGCAGATGCTGCTCGAACTGTCCGGTGCGCGCACCGTCCATCCCCCAGTGCCCGGAATTATGCGGGCGCATAGCCAATTCGTTCACCAGCAAGGCGCCGTCGTCGGTCTCGAACAACTCCACCGCCATCGCGCCGACGACGCCGAGCTCCTCGGCCAGGTTCAGCGCCATGGTCTCGGCGGCCACAGCCACCTGCTCGGGCAGGCCGGGCGCGGGCGCGATCACCACCGCGCACTGCCCGTTGCGCTGCACGGTCTCCACCACCGGCCAGGTCGCCGCCTGCCCGAACGGCGAGCGGGCCACCATCGCCGACAGCTCCCGCTTCAGGTCGACCTTCGCCTCCGCGAGCAGTTGCACACCGTGTGCGAGTTGATCGACGACGATCGCCTCGGCCGCCTCGGCGGAGTCGGGCATCCACACGCCGCGCCCGTCGTAACCGCCGCGCACCGCCTTCAACACCACGCGCCAGTCGTGTTCGGCACCGAAACGCACCGCGTCGGCCGGCGAGGTCACCGGTGTGAACGCGGGCACGGGCAGCCCCAGTTCGGCGAGTTTGGTGCGCATGGCCAGCTTGTCCTGCGCGAAGACCAAAGCCTGCGGTGGCGGCTGCACGTTGACGCCCTCGGCGACCAGTGTCTCCAGGTGCTCGGTCGGCACATGTTCGTGGTCGAAGGTCAGGGCGTGCGAGCCGACCGCCGCCTTGCGCAGGGCGGCCAGGTCGGTGTGGCTGCCGAGTACCACCTCGGGACTCACCTGAGCGGCCGGGTCGTCGGGGGTCTCGGCGAGCACACGGAGCCGCTGGCCGAGCGCGATCGCCGCCTGGTGGGTCATGCGCGCCAACTGACCGCCACCGATCATGGTGACGGTGGGCATGGCCGACGGATCGAAAGAACGTGCGCTCACGTCGGACAATATTGTCATGTCCGGTGGCAATGAGCGGTACCGGTACACTCCGGTGTTGTGTCATTCGTCGACGACGTGGTCAGCGTCCTCCCCAAGCCGCTGCAAGACATCGCGTACCGGCATCGGGAGTTGATCAAGTTCGCGATCGTCGGCGCGACCACCTTCGTGATCGACAGCGGCATCTTCTACATGCTGAAGTGGACGGTGCTGGCGGAGAAACCGGTCACCGCCAAGATCATTTCCGGCGTCCTCGCCGTGATCGCGTCCTACATCCTGAATCGGGAATGGTCGTTCAAGAACCGCGGTGGCCGCGAACGCCACCACGAAGCGCTGTTGTTCTTCGGCGTCAGCGGCGTCGGGGTGGTGCTCGCCTTCACTCCGCTCTGGATTTCCAGCTACGTCTTCGACCTGCGCCAGCCCAATGTGAGCTTCACCGTCGAGAACGTCGCCGACTTCATCAGCGCCTTCGTCATCGGTAATCTGCTGCAGATGGCCTTCCGGTTCTGGGCCATGCGCCGCTGGGTCTTCCCCGACGAAATGAGCGAGATCGACGCGGAATTCGAGGATCTGGTGGAAGAGGAACTCGGCCGCGGCTGAGTCACCGCGGCTCGGACACACCCACGTTCGACGGCCGGGACGCCGAAGCCCCCAGGAATACCGCGAACAGCGCGGGTCTGCGTCGCTGCAATTCCAGGCGCCCGCCGTCGGCTTCGACCAACGCCCGCGCCAGCGCCAATCCCACGCCGGTCGATCCGCCCGCGGAGAATCCCCGATCGAAAACGTGCGGCGCCAACTCGTCGCGGATCCCATCGCCCTCGTCGGCGACCTCGACACAGACGAGCGGTTCCCGGTCGCCCCCCGGCCGGACCGTGCGCACCGACACCGTGCAGGTCCCGCCACCGTGCATGAGCGCGTTGTCCACCAGCACCGCGACCGCCTCGCGCAGCCGCGAACCGGTGATCGGCGCGCGCAATGACTCGTCTCCGGTCAACGTGAGCGTCCGGCCCGCCTCACTGAACGGGTGGGTCCATTCGGCGACCACACCGCGCAGTTCGGCCATCACCGGCACCGGATCCCGGTCGGCCGCGTCCTCGTCACGAGAGGTGCGCACAAGATCGTCGATCGCGTCGGTGAGCCGGTCCACCTGGGCCATTGCCTCCTCCGCCTCGTGCACCACCTCGGGGTCGGAGTGCGTGGACAACTCGTCGAGACGGAGCCGCACGGCGGTGAGCCTGCTGCGCAGTTGGTGCGAGACATCGGCGACCAACGCGTGCTCGCGCTGGAGCCGTCCGGCGATCTCCACGGTCGCCGAGTCCAGCACATCCGAGACGCGGTCCAGTTCCGAGATGCCGTGCCGGCGCGGATCGGGGCGGAAATCGCCCATCGCCAGCCGGGCGGCGCGTGCGGCGACATCGCGCAACGGATCGGCCACCCGGCGGGCGGTGACCACCGCGACCGAGACCGCCGCGCCCAGCGAGGCGAGCACCGCGAGCGCGACCACCGCGACCGCCTGACGCTGCATGGCGTGCATCGGCGCCGAAGGCACCTCCAAGCGCAGCGATCCCAGTGTCCCCATCGACAGTGACTCCACCAGCGGGTCGGACACGTCGGCCACCCCGATGTCGCGCCGCGAAGCGTTGTCCTGTGGCGACGGGTAGACGATGGTGAGCTTGCCGTGCTCCGGAACCAGTGGCGCCACCGACCGGGTGTCCAGTTCGCCGAGCACCGTGCCGTCGCCACGCTCCTGCGCGATGATCTCCACGGCGATCCGGTCCAACCGGTTCTGCAAGTCGTTGCGGGTGATGTCCTCGACCCACAGCCAAGCCGTGTAGATGAGCGGCAAGCCGAGCACCACCGTGGTGAGGGTCAGCACGGTGAGCATCGAACGCAGAATCCTCCGGCGCACGTCAGTCGGTATTCAGTCGGAATCCGACACCGCGGACGGTGACGATACGGCGCTCGGCCATCGGGCCCTCGTCGCCGATCTTGCGGCGCAGCCAAGACATGTGCATGTCCAGGGTCTTGGATCCGCGTAGCTCTGCGTCCCCCCAGACCTCACGCAAGATCGTTTCGCGCGGCACCACTTGGCCCGCTCGGTCGATCAGTACCTTGAGCAACTCGTATTCCTTGTTGGCCAACCCGATTTCGACGCCATTGACCAGAACCCGCCGTGCCGCCGGCTCCAACCGGATACCGCCGACCTCGACCGTGTCGTCACCGATTCCGCTGCGGCGCAACAACGCCCGCACCCGGGCGAGCAATTCCGCGAGCCGGAACGGCTTGCCGACATAGTCATCGGCGCCCGCGTCCAGGCCGACCACGAAATCCACCTCGTCGGTGCGCGCGGTGAGCATCAGCACGGCCAGATCCGCACCGCGAGCACGCACCTGACGGCACACCTCCAGCCCGTCCATGCCGGGCAGGCCGAGATCGAGGATGAGCAGATCGTGGTTGCCTTCCAGCGCACGCGTCAGCACGGCGGGCCCGAAACGCTCGACGGTCACCGAATAGCCCTCACGCCCGAGCGCACGCGACAGCGGCGCGGCGATGGCCTCGTCGTCTTCGGCCAGCAGTACAGCGGTCATCTGCCCAGGTTACGGCTTATCGGTAGCCGCCACGGTCGTCCCGGGTACCGCGACCGGCGTGACCGCGCTCGACATCGAACACCTGGTGGTAGAGCAGCGCGTGCACCTGCTGCACGGCGGGGATGTCGTCGTACTCGAGCGGTTCGGCCGACGACGACTCGATGATCAGCGTGCCGGTGCCGAGCATGCGGTCGAACAGTCCGTGCCGGAACTGCACACTGGAGATCCGGCTCATCGGAATGTCGATACCGGTGTGCGTGAGCACACCGAGGCGAACGAGCACCCTGCGGTCGGTGATGATGAAATGCGTCGACTTCCAGCTGACTATCGGTGCGACACAACGCCATCCGAGGACGACCAGGTACACCACGAGCACCGTGATCAGCAGCGCGGACCGCGCACTTGCCTCGGTCTTGCGTGCGATGAGTCCCCCGGCGAAACCGGCGAGTGCGGTAGCGACGATGAGTGTCACAATCGGCCAGAACAGCATTTTCCAGTGCGGATGACGATGGAGTATCAGCTGTTCGTCGGGCGCCAGCACATCCTCCGGATAACCCATGTCAGGCACCCTACCGCGTGCTCGAGCCCGAGCGGCCGACACCGAAGCGCGTCGTGCGGCACGATCGTCGGCGCGTCTGCCGGTTCCCGACGATCCGGCGAGCAGGCGGGCACTCTCGGCAGTATCAGTATTCCGCGCGCAAATGGGTGACATCGGCCGCCGACACCGCCTGGTCGCCGATGAGTAGGCGGCCCGCGTCGTCGATACCGCCGGCGAGACCGGTCAGCGTCCGACCGCCGGGCAACTCGGCCCGAACCTCGGCGCCGATCGTGCTGCACCGCTCACGGTAGGCGGCGGCGAGGTCGGTGGTAGCCCAGTTCCGGTCGCGCCACGCGGTGAAGCGACGGGCGAACTCGGTCAGCAGCGCTCGCGCGAGCACGGTGCGATCGGTCTGCGTCGCGCCGGCCAGGGTGAGCGACGTGGTATGCGGCGCCGGCAGTTCCGCCTCGGTCAGACTCACGTTGAGCCCGACGCCGACCACCACGGCAGGCCCCTGGTCACCCGCCGCGACTTCGGCGAGGATGCCCGCGACCTTTCGGCCGTCGATCAGCACGTCGTTGGGCCACTTGAGGTATGCGGCGACCCCCGCGGTCGCACGCAGCGCGTCGACCACGGCGACGCCGGTCAGCAGCGGCAGCCAGCCGAGCGAGGCGGGTTCGATTCCGGGCAACCGCAGCAGCATCGACATCGCGATCTGTGCCCGCGACGGGCTGACCCAGGTTCGCGCGTGTCGTCCACGCCCGTGTTGCTGTGCCTCCGCGAGCAGCACCGCCCGGTCGGCGTCCGGCTCGCCCGCGCGCGCGATCAGGTCCACGTTCGTGGACCCGGTCGTCTCCACCACATCGATGTGGCGGAAGAACGACAGCTCGGGCGACTCGACGACACTGCGCCGCAATTGCCCTGCATCCAACGGTTGCCTTTGCACATCGGCAGGCTACTCGCCGCGCACCATGCCACCCGACGAGGTCGGGCTCGCGGACTCGGGGTCGCCGGCCGCCCTTTCCGCCCGGTCCTGCTCGGACGCCGTCCGTGTCCGCACCGCCACCGGCGCCGTGATCGGACTCGTCGTAGGTCCGCGCGACTTCGACGGTCGACATCCTCGTCCATGCCGCGGCAGTCGCGTCGGGTTCGGCGACCGTTCTGCCCCAGATCCCTTCCGCCGGTTCTTTCGGCATCTCGAAATCGGTCGTCCCAGGCGATCCCGACCGCACCGCCCGCGATACTCATCGTGCGCCTCCCGCACCCACCGACCGACGGGGAAATTCGAGCCTGAAACCTGATCTAGCTGCGGTTTTTACTCACCGGTAGGCCGGCCTCCGCTAGAACGAAGCACTGGCACTCGTTACACTCCGGAGCCATGACGAGTGTCCAGCAGCAGCCCGCATCAGGTTCGGCGGGCTCCCCCGATATCCACACCACTGCCGGGAAGCTGGCTGACCTGCGGAATCGGCTGGAAGACGCCAAGCACCCGATGGGTGAGGCCGCAGTCGACAAGGTGCATGCGAAGGGCAAGATGACCGCCCGTGAGCGCATCCTCGCCCTGCTGGACGAAGGTTCGTTCGTCGAACTCGACGCGTTGGCCCGCCATCGGAGCGTGAACTTCGGTCTGGAGAACAACCGGCCGCTCGGCGACGGGGTGGTGACCGGCTACGGCACCATCGACGGCCGCGACGTCTGCCTGTTCAGCCAGGACGTCACCGTATTCGGTGGCAGCCTCGGCGAGGTCTACGGCGAGAAGATCGTCAAAGTAATGGATTTGGCACTGAAGACCGGCCGTCCGCTGATCGGCATCAACGAAGGCGCGGGTGCACGCATTCAGGAGGGCGTCGTCTCACTCGGCCTCTACGGCGAGATCTTCCACCGCAACATCCAGGCCTCCGGCGTGATCCCGCAGATCTCGCTGATCATGGGCCCGGCCGCCGGCGGTCACGTGTACTCCCCCGCGTTGACCGACTTCGTGGTGATGGTCGACGGCGCCAGCCAGATGTTCGTCACCGGCCCGGACGTCATCAAGACGGTCACCGGCGAAGACGTCACCATGGAGGATCTCGGCGGTGCGCACACGCACATGACCAAGTCGGGCGTCGCGCACTACGTCGCGTCCGGCGAGCAGGACGCGTTGGACTACGTCAAGGACCTGCTGTCCTACCTGCCGAGCAACAACCGCGCCGAGGCGCCGCGTTTCCCGGCCACCGACCCGGTCGACGGCGCGATCGAGGACTCGCTCACCGACGAGGACCTCGAGTTGGACTCGATCATCCCGGATTCGCCGAACCAGCCCTACGACATGCACGAGGTGATCTGTCGTCTGCTCGACGACGACGAGTTCCTCGAAGTGCAGGCCGAGCGCGCGATGAACATCATCGTCGGCTTCGGCCGGATCGACGGCCGCAGTGTCGGCATCGTGGCCAACCAACCCACGCAGTTCGCGGGCTGCCTGGACATCGACGCCTCGGAGAAGGCGGCGCGTTTCGTACGCACCTGCGACGCGTTCAACATCCCGATCGTCACCCTGGTCGACGTCCCCGGATTCCTGCCCGGCACCGACCAGGAATACAACGGCATCATCCGGCGTGGCGCGAAGCTGCTGTACGCCTACGGCGAGGCCACCGTGGGCAAAATCACGATCATCACGCGTAAGGCCTACGGCGGCGCCTACGACGTCATGGGTTCCAAGCACATGGGCGCCGACGTGAACCTCGCCTGGCCGACCGCTCAGATTGCGGTCATGGGCGCTTCCGGCGCGGTCGGATTCGTGTACCGCAAACAATTGCAGCAGGCCGCCAAGGACGGCGCCGACGTCGACGCGCTGCGGCTCGAGCTACAGAACGAGTACGAGGACACGCTGGTCAACCCGTACGTAGCCGCCGAGCGTGGATACGTGGACGCGGTCATTCCGCCGTCGCACACGCGCGGTCAGATCGTGTCGGCGCTGCGACTGCTCGAACGCAAGATGGTCAGTCTCCCACCGAAGAAACACGGCAACATCCCGCTGTGATCAAGCGATACCTCGGTAGGCCGCGCACACTGGTTGCGGAGACGTAATGAGTGGATCCGAGGATAATCGCTTCATCCGGATACATCGGAATACGCCGAACATGCCTGATCAGGACAACGCGATCGAGGCAAAGAGAGGATCTGGCACTGTGACAACCGTGGCAGAAGAAGATGTGTTGAGCGCCGTCGAACTGGATTTCACAGTCGACCCGATCGCGGAGGAGGTCGTAGCGACTTCCGACGCGAACGTGATCGCCGCACGTGCCGAAGCCACCGCGGAACCGTTGTTCCGCGTTCTCAAGGGCGCGCCCACCGACGAGGAACTCGCCGCATTGGTATGCGTCCTGTCCGCCGCCGCGAACAGCGCGGCAGCGGTGGGCCCGTCCGGTCCGCCGGACCTGTGGGGTCGCCCGACCCTGATGCACCGCGGCAGTTCGCCGTTCGCTCCGTACGCATTCCCTCAGCTGTCGCACCTGCGCGGGTGACCAGGCTGGTTCTCGCTTCCGCGTCCCCAGCGCGCCGAGAAGTACTCCGCGCGGCGGGTATCGATCCGATCGTCCGAGTATCGGAGGTGGACGAAGACGCGGTGGCCGACGCTCTCCCGCAGGGCACCGCGCCCCAGGTGGTGGTTGTCGAACTGGCCCGCGCCAAAGCGGCCGCGGTAGCCGCCGCCATTCCCGAATTCGCCACCGATTGCGTGGTCGTGGCCTGCGACTCCATGCTGCTCGTCGATGGCGAGTTACAGGGCAAACCACACACTCCCGACGTCGCCCGTGCTCGCTGGGGCGTGATGGCGGGGCGCAGCGCCGATCTGGTGACCGGCCACTGCGTACTGCGGCTGCGGGAAGGGCAGATCGCTGCCGAGGCGGTCGACCACAGCGCCACCACGGTGCATTTCGCCAAACCGGAACCCGACGAGTTGGACGCCTACATCGCGACCGGTGAACCGTTGCACGTGGCGGGTGCGTTCACCCTCGATGGGCTGGGCGGCTGGTTCGTCGACCGCATCGACGGAGATCCATCCAGCGTCATCGGCATCGGACTACCACTGCTGCGCCGACTGCTTGGCGACGTGGGCATCGGAGTTACGCAGTTGTGGGGCCACACGGCCTGACGGCGCGATCAACGGCTCGGGAGGCATCTCGTCGTCGTCATACGCGGCGGGAACCGTTGCCCCGTCTTGGTCGACCGGGGGCCGGGCCGCGACGAGTTCCAGCCGCGCCATACACAGCTCCGGCTCGATGAACGGATACAACTGGACGTCGACCTCGCCGCGCGCCCCGCTGCGGTCGAGCACCTCTTCGATCAGGCCGAGGTGCACACCGCACACCACCTCGGAGTGCGTGCGAGCGAGTTCGCGCAGCGGACAGGCCGGAAGCCGGATCACGACGCGCTCGGCGGTCTCCGCGGCCGAGTCGCGCTCCGGCGCGAAGCCCAGCTCCGACATCAGCGTCATGGTGACGTCTTTGGCATCTTCCAGCGATTCGATCCGGTGGTCATCGACGTCGAGTTTGGCGCCCCAGGCCCGGCCCGCCGCTATGGCGGCTTCCGAGCGACGCCGCGGGTCGGGCCCCAACTGATCGGCCAGCACCTGCGCCAAATCCTGGTAGCCAACAGATCGCTGTACCGCGCTGTATCCGATACGCGGCCGCCCGCGACCGCGGGGTGGCTGCTGGAATTGCCGGACAAGGGATTCCCTGGTGAGCACGTCGAGATGGAAGCGAACCGTCGTGACGTGCTGTCCGGTGATTCTGGCCAGTTCCTGGGCGTCGAGAGGTTCGCTGGCGCCACGTAGGATCGCAAGCAATCGCCGCCGCGGCCAAGAATCGGACATAGCTCACCCCTCCTCCCGGGAGACTTTATCGGATGTAGGTGCCATTTATTGATCCCTCATCCGATTTGTGATCTGAAACGAGAGTCACTATCGCCTCACACCTGGCGTCGCTGTGAGACCCGAACCCGTTGTCACCACCGCCTACCCACGTATGAAGAACCCACACGTGCCCGCTGCCAGGATCCTCATCTCCTCATCCGATTCGATACGCATCCTCACCGACTAGTAACCACAGAGTGGCTATCGGCAAACATGGGCACGAAAGGACTCGTCCTCATCGAGTCCGATGTGGACATAGTGCTCTACGACATCGGCCACGTTACGGACGCCACGACAGTGGACTGGCGAGGCGATCCGAACGATCCGGTCACGCGCGACTATATCGACGGAACCCGTTTTACCGAACAGGACGATGCGATGGTCTACAGCCACGCCGTGTACGGTCCAGTCACCCGTGGTTCCTACCCGCTCGGCTGCGACACTGCCGCAACCTCGACGGTTCCCGGACCGAATGGGGCAACGCGGTACGGATGTCGATCGCCACCGGGAATGGACCCGACGAGATCCCTCGAGGCGGCTGGCGACGGGCTCGCAGCAGGTAGGCAGGCCGCCACCACCAGGTCAGCGCCATGGGTTATGATCTGCGACCTACTGTCGAGTAGGGCTGGTCGAGTTCGGCGTGTATCGGCGGACTGCCTACACTCGCCCGAGAGGTAAATTGTCGACCACGGGAGCGGAGCCTGCGCAGCGACCCCATCCCCGCGAAGCGACCAAAGATTGCACACAGGAGGCTCAGTGCCCAGCCATGCCAGCGCGCGGATCACGAAGGTACTCGTAGCCAACCGAGGTGAGATCGCGGTGCGCGTGATCCGGGCCGCCAAGGACGCGGGCATCGGCAGCGTCGCGGTGTACGCCGAGCCGGATGCCGATGCGCCGTTCGTGCAGCTCGCTGACGAGGCATTCGCCCTGGGCGGACAGACCTCGGCCGAGTCGTACCTCGTATTCGACAAGATCCTGGACGCCGCGGCCAAGTCCGGCGCCGACGCGATCCACCCCGGCTACGGCTTCCTTTCCGAGAACGCCGATTTCGCCCAGGCTGTCATCGACGCCGGGCTGATCTGGATCGGCCCGTCCCCGCAGTCGATTCGCGATCTGGGTGACAAAGTCACCGCGCGACACATCGCCGAGCGCGCGAAGGCGCCGATGGCCGCAGGCACCAAGGATCCGGTCGAGAACGCGGCCGAGGTCGTGGAGTTCGCCGAGAAGTACGGCGTTCCGGTGGCGATCAAAGCAGCGTTCGGCGGCGGTGGCCGCGGCATGAAGGTCGCGCACTCCATCGAGGAGATCCCCGAACTGTTCGAGTCGGCCACCCGGGAGGCGATCGCCGCGTTCGGTCGCGGCGAGTGCTTCGTCGAGCAGTACCTGGACAAGGCCCGCCATGTCGAGGCGCAGGTCATCGCCGACAAGCATGGCAATGTCGTAGTCGCGGGTACCCGCGACTGCTCGCTGCAGCGGCGCTTCCAGAAGCTCGTCGAGGAGGCCCCCGCGCCGTTCCTGTCCGACGAGGTGCGCGCGAAGATCCACGCCTCCGCCAAGGCCATCTGCCGGGAAGCGGGCTACTACGGCGCGGGCACGGTCGAATACCTGGTGCAGGGCGACACGGTCTCCTTCCTCGAAGTGAACACCCGCCTGCAGGTCGAGCACCCGGTCACCGAGGAGACCGCGGGCCTCGACCTGGTGCGCCAGCAGTTCCGTATCGCCAACGGCGAAGAGTTGGAGATCAAAGAAGACCCGACGCCCCGCGGCCACTCCTTCGAATTCCGCATCAACGGCGAGGACGCGGGCCGTGGCTTCCTGCCGGCCCCGGGCCCGGTCAGCGTGTACAAGGAGCCGACCGGCCCCGGCGTGCGGGTCGACTCCGGCGTGGTGCAGGGCAGCGTGATCGGCGGACAGTTCGACTCGATGCTGGCCAAACTGATCGTCACCGGCGAGAACCGCCTCCAAGCGCTGGAGCGGGCGCGGCGCGCCTTGGCCGAATTCCAGGTCGAGGGTCTGGCCACCGTCATCCCGTTCCACCGTGCGATCGTCGAAGACCCGGCGTTCGTCGGAAACGGCGAAACGTTCGACGTCTACACCAAGTGGATCGAAACCGAGTGGAACAACACCGTCGAACCGTTCACCGGTGCGGGCGCCGCGGCTGACGCGGACGAAGATCTGCCTCGGCAGAAGGTCGTCGTCGAGGTCGGCGGGCGCCGGGTCGAGGTGTCGCTGCCCGGCAACTTCACCGTCGGCGGCGGAGCGGGCGCGTCGGCGAGCAACGGCGCCGGTGTGATCCGCAAGAAGCCCAAGCCGCGCAAGCGCGGCGGCGCGGGCGGCGGCGCGGCTTCCGGTGACGCGGTCACCGCTCCGATGCAAGGCACCGTCGTCAAGGTCGCCGTCGAGGAAGGCCAGTCCGTCGAGGCGGGCGACCTGATCGTGGTGCTCGAGGCGATGAAGATGGAGAACCCGGTCAACGCACACAAAGCGGGTGTGGTCACCGGTCTGTCCGTGGAAGCGGGCGTAGCGATCACCCAGGGCACGGTCCTCGCGGAAATCAAGTAGACACCAGGCGAAAACCGTTCCGAGCGGGCGTTGGACAACGATGTCCAACGCCCGCTCTGCGCAACTCGCCGACCGTTCGATCGCGCGACGTGCGCCGGCTCCCCGGGATATGCGAGCTACCTCCGCCCACGTCTGACGCGCACCCCGCGATGTCCGATTCGTTCGCCGGCCTCCCGCCGGGATACGTGAGCTACCTCCTGCGGACCTGATGCGTATTCCGTGGTGTCGTATCGTGGTCGAGTGTCCAGCTCGCCAGGCGTCTCCCCCGTCGCGGAGGTGATCCGCGACCGCTACAGTTCCGCCGGCCGTGCCGACGGGCATCGGCTCGTGCTCGTCGTGGAAGGTGGCGGCAGCCGCGGTGTCTACTCCAGCGGCATGGTGGCCGCACTGGAGGAACTCGGTCTCGCTGGTGTGTTCGACGCGGTCTACGGCACGTCCGCGGGCGCGATCAACGGCGCGTGGCTGCTGTCCGGGCGCGCCGTACCCGGCATGCGCTCCTGGACCGATCCGGTGATCATGCGGCGAGCCGTCGATCCGTCGCGTCTGCTGCGTGGGCGTCCCGCATTCGACCTGCGCTATCTGGTCCACCAGGTATACGACGGCATCGAGCCGATGGACTTCCCCGCGATCCTGGCCAACCCGACCACCCTTCATCCGATCGCCACCGACACCCGCACCGGCCAGGCCGTCGACCTCCACCCGCACATCAGCGACAAGCGCACGCTCATGCGCGCGCTACGGGCCTCGGCGGGCCTGCCCATCCTGGCCGGGCCACCGGTCACCCTCGGCGGCTCCGCCTACTTCGACGGCGGACTGACCGAAACGGTGCCGATCCGCGCCGCTGTCCGCGGCGGCGCCACCCATGCCTTGGTCTTGCGCACACGCCGCGTCGACGAGAAACGCCCGACCGCCTCCCGACTACACCAACTCGTCGGTGGCGGCTACCTGCGCGCCGTAGCCCCCGGCGCGTACCGCGCCTGGCTCGAACGCCCGTACCAGCAGGACATCGAGGACAGAGCGCTAACCGAGCTCGGCGACTCGGTCCTGCCAATTCACCCCCCGGCCGGTTCCCCGGACGTCGACAGCGCGGCCCGGGACACCACCTTGTTGGCCCGGGCACTGGACATCGGACGCCAAGCGGTCCGCACCGCCCTCTTCGACACCGTCCGCGTCGCCTGAGCCGACTGTCGGCGACCGTGCGTGCGGCGTGGCCCGGTCAGTCGAGGCGCACCTGGACGCCGTGGGAGAAAACGAAGTCGTGCAGTTCGAGTTGGGCGGGACCGGCCTGCGAGGGTAGGTCGAAGACCAGTTGGGTGGTGGCGGACTGGCCGGGACGCAGCTCGAATGAATAGCCGAGGCGCTGTTGGGTGTTCTGCCACATGGTGGCGGTGGCGTTGTGATCGAACGGCGCGCCATGGGTGTCGAACAGTCGCTGGCCCATCGGCAGGAACCATTTCACCTCGTCGGAGATGTTGCGAACGGTCACGGTGACGATCAGGAACGAACCCACCGCCGTTTGCAATCCGACCCGCGACACGCCCGCGTCGACCTTCGTCACCACGAACTCGAACTTGCCGTCGCGAACCGGGGTGCCGACCGACGCCGGGACTGCCGGTTCGGCGGGCGACTGATCCCGGGGCGGCCCGGGATATTCTTGCGCCCGCACCGAGGGCGGCAGGGCGGGCGGACCCGAGTCGCCCGCCTTGCCCCCGGCGGCGATCAGCGCGAAACACCCCGCCGCGAGCGCGAACGGCGTCAGGACGATCACGACCAGTGCGCCGATCACTTTCGACATCAGGTTCCGCCGCCGCGGCCGTCGACGCGCTGCGGGGACGAAGGGGCGCCGCTGCGAAACCGGTTGATAGGCACGCTGATCGACCCGAGCGGGAAAGACCTTGCGCGCAGGAGCGCCGACCCGGGAATACGGTACGGGCAACGGCGCGACCGGCCGGTGCTTCCGAGGCTGCACCCGCGCCTGGAAGGCGAGCAGCCGCGCCTGCCATCCGGCGGGACTCGCGCCCGACTGACCAGACCGAGCAACGACAGACTGCGATCCGTTCGAATACCAGGGCAGCGCGCCTGGGTTCGGCTGTCCGGCAACGGGATTTGCCGGACCGGCAGCCCCAGGTGACTGCGGTGCGCCGTACTGTGCCCACCCCCCGCCGGACGACGACACGGAATTCGGATTATTGTGTGCCACATCGGAATACGGACGCGGAATGACAGGTACGTCGAGCTTGGTCGCTACCAGAGTTGGCGTCGGGCCGGGATCCGGTAGGACCTTGGTCGGTGCAGGGGCCGGTGCCTGCTCGGGCCTGGGCGGAGGCTCCGCCGAGGACTCCTCGGGCTGCCTCTTCGTTGCCGGACGGCCCGGTTCGGAAAGATATCTGGTCCGCGGCATCGACTCGGCCGCGGGCGCCGGCGCGGTCTGCCCACGCGGGGCGGGCACACCGAGCGCGGTGCGCGCCGCGGCAGCGAAATCGCCTGCGGTGCAGTACCGATCGGCCGGGTCCTTCGCCAGACCACGGGCGATGACCGCGTCGAGCTCGACGGGAACATCGGCGCATACCGCGCTGATGCGCGGCGGTGGTGTCATCAGGTGGGCGTGCATCTGCTGCGCGGGATCGGTGTCACCGTAGGGCCGCGCGCCGGTGAGACATTCGTAGAGCACACAGGCCAGCGAATAGACGTCCGCGCGTCCGTCCACGGTGCCGGCGAACCGCTCCGGGGCCATGTACGCCAGGGTGCCGATCGCCATGCCCGTGGCGGTCACGGCGGTCTGTCCGAGTCCGTGTGCGATGCCGAAGTCGATCAGGTAGGTGTAACCGGTGGGATGCACGACGATGTTCGACGGTTTGACGTCGCGGTGCACCAACCCGGCCCGATGGGCCACATCCAGTGCGATCGCCGCGTGCCCCACGATGCCGACCGCGACGTCCGGGCGCATCGGCCCCTCGGCGGCCAGCTTGCCCGCGAGATCGGTGCCCTCGACGAACTGCATGTCGATGTAGAGCCGGCCATCGATCTCGCCGAATCCGTGGATCCGCGGTACGTGTGGATCGCGCAGTGTGGCGACCGCCTCGGCTTCACGCTCGAACCGTTTGCGGTAGTCGGCGGCGGTCGCGAGTTCGGGCGGCAGAAGTTTCAGCGCCACCCATCTCGTCGCCGCTGTGTCATACGCCAGCCAGACCTGCCCCATGCCGCCCTTGCCGAGCAGCCGCTCCAGCCGATAACCGCCGAATCGCACCTCCCCCATCGCGAACCTCCAGTCGCCGTCGACATCTGGCGGACTCGACCTCCGCCCGGACGAGCCGACAACGGAAATCAGCAGCTCACCATACGAATGCCGAATAATCCGGCCTCTTTCGGAGCCTAATCGCATGCCGACTCGGACACCACTGTGCGCTCAACGACAATCCGCGCGCGCCTGCCTACGCGCCCATCCCCTCACCGTGGCCCGGTTTGCCTTGTCTTACCTCGTGTCCGATCATTTCGCGGGGTGGCTCGGAAGCAGCGGCTCAGCGATTTCGCGCGGCGGCATTGTTCGGCGCCCCACGACACCGGTCCCCGACGAGAAGCACCGTGACGAGGAGAACAAGCGCCAATGGAACCGATCGAGATCAACGCGGGCACCTGGTATCTGCGTGCTCTGCGCGCGGACAACCGCATCGATGACCGCCCGGCCCTGGCGGAGGGCGGTATCACCGACCCCGATTACGTGGCCGAGCGCAGCCGGGGCTGGGCCGAGGAGACCCACTTCACCTGGGCAGTCTGCGAACCGACCACCGCCGAACTTGTCGCCGAGATCGGCGTGACGCCCGCGGGCGACGGCACTGCGAGCGTCACCGGGTGGGCGCGTCCGGGATACACGCCGGCGCTGGAGACCGGGCTCACCGCCGTCCGACGCTTCGTCGAGGGCGGATTGGGCCTGCGCCCGGTCGCTTCCTGATCGAACACAACGTGCGTGGGCAGCACTTATCGACTCAGGCCGAGGTAGCCCTGCCAGCACATCAGCAGCCCCGCGCAGCGCTCTCGGGTGTCATTCCAGCTCGCGGAATCCGGTGCGGCGCAAACGCTCTCCGGATAGACGCAGCCGTACCGGGTCAGCGCATGACACCGGTGTGCCCGGTGGAGTAGCGCCCGGGCTGAGGCCAGATGGTGAGCCCGTGTGGCCCCTTGCCGACCGGAATACGAGCCAACAAGGTCCAGTTGACGATGTCGATGGCGTACACCTCGCCGTGGTGGCGGCCCGACGCCCAGAAGATTCGGCCGTCCGCGGAGATATTGCCCATGTCGGGACTGCCGCCGCCCGGTACGAACCACTTGTGCACCAGCCCGTTCGCCGCGAAATCCCACACCGAGATGCTGCCCTCGTGCCGGTTGGTGATCAGCATCTGCTGGGAGTCACGGGTCACGTAGAGCCCGTGCGTCCCCTTGCCGGTCGGCACGAACCCGGTGTTGTCGAAGGTGTGCGCGTCGATGGTGTACACGCCGTTCGCGACCATGTCGGCGACGAAGAAGGTATTCCCGTCCGGTGACAGCTTCACATCCTGCGGCTTGCCGGAGCGGCCGCCCGGCAGGTCGATCATCTTGACGACCCGGCGCTCGGCGACATCGAACACGAGCATCCGGCCGATGAATTCGCAGGAGGCCAACCCGAAGCGGCCGTCGGCGGTGAAGTCCATGTGATCGATGCCGGCACAGTCCGGCACCGGCAGGCTGTGCATTTCCTGCCAGGTCTGCGGGTCGTAGAAGTCCAGCGATTTGTCCGCCTCCGCGACAACCAGCGCGTACCGGCCGTCCGGTGTGTAGTACATGTTGTACGGATCGCGCACCGGGAACGGCTGCCCGGGTTTGCCGGTGCGCGGATCGATCGGCAACAGGCTGCCACTGCCCAGCGGCAGGTCATTGGTGACGAACAGCGTCTGCAGATCATAGGACGGCACGACATGCTGCGGCTCCAGGCCACCCGCCGGGAAGGTATCGATCACCCGGAAAGTGTTCGGATCGATCACCGAGACGGTGTTCGACATGCTGTTGGGCACGTAGACGAGTTCGCGATGGTCGGCCACGCTCGGGCTCAGCTCGCGGTTGGCGGCATACACGTCGGTGGGCGAGAGCGGCGCGGGCATTCCCGGGAGCAGTTCGGCCGGGCCGGGCGGGAGCGCGGCGGCGGCCGGGGCGGGCATGGTGGCCGGGGCAGTCGGGATATTGGCGGTGCCCGCGTCGCTGGAGGCACAGCCGGCCACAACTACCACGGCGGCGAGGGCGACCCCGAGATGATGCGGCAGGCGCCTTCGGTGCCCGCGCTGTCGGTTCACGCGCTGCACCGGGTCAGGGAGTGGTGAACAAGGGGACATGTACGCGAAGCCTAAGTGGTGGATCCGGGATTCCGGCGTAGTCCGCGCCGGGGCGACCGGAATCCCGGATCATTCGCTTACGCAGGTCAGACGAGGGCGGTCAGTACCCGATCCAGCGCGGCGACGGCTTCGTCGAGTTCGGCGGCGGTGACCGTCAGCGGCGGGCGGAAGCGAATGCCTCGCTCGCCGGTGCCGAGGATCAACACGTGCTCACGCTCACGCAGCGCGGTCAGCACCTGGTCGCGCAGCTCGGCCGAGGACAGCGTGATCGCACACATCAGTCCCCGTCCCCGTGGCTCGCTGACGTCGGCGTGCTCGGCGGCCAGCGTCTGCAGCCGATCGAGCAGGTGCGCGCCGAGCGGACGCGACCGTTCGATCAGCTCGTCGCGCTCGAGCACCTCGAGGATGCGTCGGGTCCGCACCATGTCGGCGAGATTGCCGCCCCAGGTCGAGTTGAGCCGGGAGCCGACCGCGAACACGTTGTCGGGTATCTCGTCCACCCGCCCGCCCGCCATCACGCCGCACACCTGGGTCTTCTTGCCGAAGGCGACAATGTCCGGCGCGAGCTCGAGTTGCTGGTAGGCCCAGGTGGTTCCGGTCATTCCCACACCGGTCTGCACCTCGTCGAGGACAAACAGCGCGTCGTTCTCGTGGCACAGCCGCTGCATCGCCTGCAGGAACTCCGGACGCAGGTGCCGGTCGCCGCCCTCACCCTGAATCGGCTCCGCGATGAAACAGGCAATGTTGTACGGATTTTCCGCGAATGCCCGCCGCGCCTGGTCCAGCGCACGCGCCTCGGCGTCCTCGACGTCGAAGGCCTCGGTCCGGTACGGCGCCTCGATGCGTGGCCAGTCGAACTTGGGGAAGCGCGCGGTCTTGACCGGGTCGGTGTTGGTGAGCGACATGGTGTAGCCGGTGCGGCCATGGAACGCGCCGGTCAGATGCAGCACCTTGGTGCCGAGTCCCGGTGCGCGGCCGCGGCATTGGTTGTGCCTGCTCTTCCAGTCGAACGCGATCTTGAGCGCGTTCTCCACCGCGAGGCCGCCACCATCGATGAAGAACAGGTGCGGCAGTCGCGGATCACCGAGCACTCGGACGAAGGTTTCCACGAAGCGCGCCATCTCGACGGTGTAGATGTCGGAGTTGCTCGGCTTGTTCAGCGCCGCGACGACGAGTTCGTCGCGGAACGCGGCGTCGTCGGCGAGGGCGGGATGATTCATGCCCAGCGCGTTGGACGCGAAGAAGCCGAACATATCGAGGTAGGAGCTGCCGTCACGTTCGTCGACGAGACGACAGCCGCGGGATTGTCGGAGGTCCAGCACCAGATCGAAGCCATCGGCGAGGATGCTGGCCGACAAGATCTCGTGTACTCGGGCGGCGGGGGTGACCGCCGTGAGAGTGCGTTCCAGTTCGATGGTCACGCCACCGAGGGTACGCAAAAATTTACGGAATCTCTACGAAATGGTGTATATATTCCGCGTTATGACTCTCTGTCATAGAATGTCTGCAAGATAATGGTGCTTCGAGTCCTGACGTTGGCGGTCGCCCTGATCTGTTGCAGCAGCTGCTCGAGGTGTCTCGGGGACGCCACCCGCACCAGCAGGACATAGCTCTCGTCACCCGCCACCGAGTGACACGCCTCGATCCCGGGGATGTGCTGCAGGGCCGCGGGCGCATCATCGGGCTGTGACGGGTCGAGAGGAGTGATCGCTACGAATGCCGACAAGAGCTGACCGAGCGCTTCGGGATCGACGTGTGCGGTGTACCCGCGAATCACCCCGCGCGCTTCCAGCCGACGTACCCGTGATTGCACGGCGGACACCGACAGACTTGCCTTTTCGGCCAAGTTCGACAGGGTGGCCCGGCCATCTGCCATCAGTTCACGTATCAACAGGCGATCGATGTCGTCGAGTGCCGGTCTAGCTGGTGTATCCGCCATCAGCGAAGGCTAACCCAGGCGGCCCGACTGCGCCCGAAACCGTATCCCCACCCTCCCGATATATGGGATAGACCGCCGCGAAGCGGCCGAAAGGTACAGCGGAACAACACATGACTGAAGTACTAGGCACCGAGACCACCCCGGAACTCGCCGCTCGCGCGGCCGCATTATTGCGCGCACTCGACGTGCAACCACCCGAGCCCGGCGAGCTAGCCGCACACACTCCGATCACCGGAGGGCAACTGCTGACCCTGCGCCCCACCACGCTCGACGAAGTCGATGCCGCGATCGGCCGGGCCGCCACCGCGTTCCGAGCGTGGCGCCGCGTGCCCGCCCCCGTCCGAGCCGCGGTGGTGCGCAGGCTGGCGGAGTTGCTCACCGCGCACAAGAGCGACCTCGCCGAACTGGTGACGCTGGAGGCGGGCAAGATCCCCGCCGAGGCCGCTGGCGAGGTACAGGAGATGATCGACATCTGCGAGTTCGCCATCGGGCTCTCCCGACAGCTGTACGGACGCACCATGCCGTCGGAGCGGCCGGGGCACCGGTTGATGGAGACCTGGCATCCGCTCGGCGTGGTCGGGGTGATCTCGGCGTTCAACTTCCCGGTCGCGGTGTGGGCCTGGAACACGGCGGTCGCGCTGGTCTGCGGTGACACCGTGGTGTGGAAACCATCGGAGACGACACCCCTGACGGCGGTGGCCTGTCACACCCTGCTGCGCCGCGCAGCCGTCGAGATCGGCGCGGACCCCGAAGTACACCAACTGATCCAGGGCGCGAGCGAGGTCGGGTCCCGACTGGTCGAGGACGAGCGGGTGGCGCTGGTGAGCGCGACCGGCTCGGTGCGCATGGGCCGTCTCGTCGCGCCCCGCGTGGCCGAACGACTCGGGCGCAGCCTGCTGGAATTGGGCGGCAACAACGGCGCGATCGTCACGCCGTCGGCCGATCTGGAGCTCGCGGCGCGGGCGATCGTGTTCGCGGCCGCGGGCACCGCCGGGCAGCGGTGCACTACACTGCGGCGGCTGATCGTGCATCGCGACGTGGTCGGTCCACTGATCGAACGGCTCGAACACGCGTATCGGCAACTGCCCGTGGGCAACCCGCTCGACGACGGGGTACTGGTCGGCCCGCTGATCGACCGCAGAGCCTACCTCGGGATGCGCGCCGCACTGGACAAGGCGATCGCCGACGGCGGCGAAGTGGTCTGCGGTGGCGAGCGAGTCGACGGATTCGGTGACGACGCCTACTACGTGCGGCCCGCCATCGTGCGCATGCCCGCCCAGACCGCCGTGGTCCAGGAGGAGACTTTCGCCCCCATCCTGTATGTGCTCGGCTACGACGACTTCGACCGCGCGATCGCCTTGCACAACGAAGTGCCGCAGGGCCTTTCGTCCTCGATCTTCACCACCGACCAGCGCGAGGCCGAACGCTTCCTGGCCGCCGACGGGTCCGACTGCGGCATCGCCAACGTCAATATCGGCACGTCCGGCGCCGAGATCGGCGGCGCGTTCGGTGGGGAAAAGCAGACCGGCGGCGGCCGCGAATCCGGATCGGACTCCTGGAAGGCATACATGCGCCGGGCCACCAACACGGTCAACTACTCCGACCAACTACCCCTCGCACAGGGCATCGAGTTCGGCTGACCAACCCCCGCTACCCTGCCTCACCTGCACGATTCGGTCGTGGGCGCACAGTTGTGTAGTGTTATCCCTACCCGACGCGGGGTGGAGCAGCTCGGTAGCTCGCTGGGCTCATAACCCAGAGGTCGCAGGTTCAAATCCTGTCCCCGCTACTAGGTAAACGGCCCGGACACAGTGTCCGGGCCGTTTTTCATCCCCCTGGGGACAGACATCGGCAACCTCCGCCGAACTCAGGATTCCGGATCGACTATGGGTCCGAGCCTGCGTCGCCCAGTTGATAGTCCGCGCCACGCACTGCCACGTCCCGATCCATCCCCGGTAACACGGCGAGTAGGTCTCGAACGTGCGCACCTCGACCTGGCCGACTCGCTCGCGGACCGACACAACCAGGGGTAGGCGACGATCGCGGACCGGTCGACAATCGGAAATCGTTGCCACGCACGAAGATTCGATGCCGAACCGACGCTATATCGTCAGGCCGTTCCGGCCGGAACCGGATAAGTCGCGCACAGAGCGTGCGACTCGGCATGGAATGCGCGCCGCACGACCCGTAGTACACACGATCCGGAACACTTCCCCGCCGATCCTCGAACCTGGCCGAAGACCGTCCCCAGCAACAGTCCGGTCATCCCGCTGATGGGATGGCGGCCGATCTCGAGTAAGAACGACGGGCTCGACTTCCTGCGCTACCGGCAAGCCATTACCGCGAGCCTCGACACGATAGATCTCTATGCGCTGCATGGCATCGTGAGGACATCGCCATCCCGCTGGTCGACACCTTCTGCCGGGAGGGGAGCGCCGATCTCATCGGACATACGTGTTCCCGCTGGTCTTCGAGGTCGTCAATACCTTGATCACGAGGTTCGGTCGCGACGCTTCTCCGCGGTCAGGAACAGGTTGCGCGGGGTGTACGTAGACGCGGCGATCTTTTCCATCGTGGTGACCGCCTCGGCGCGCAACCGCCATCTGGCCGCGATCGTGGCGAGGGCCAGAGTCCCCTCGACGATCGCGAAGACGTCACCGATGCACTTGCATGGCCCGTTTCCGAATTGGATGATCGCATCTCGGGGAATCTGTGCCGCCCGCTCCGGCAGCCATCGCTCCGGATCGAACTTCTCCGGATCCGAGAACACGCGCGGATCACGTTGCACGATATAGGAACTGACGATCACCGAAGCACCCTTCGGGATCGGATATCCCTCGAGTTCCAGATCCTCGGTGGCGCGACGGGTGATGATCCAGGCCGGTGGGTAGCAGCGCAGCGCCTCGCTGATCACCTGGGCGGTATATGTGAGCCGCGGGATGTCGGCGTATTCCGCAGGTCTGCCATCGAGTACGTCATCCACTTCGGCGTGTAGTCGCACCTCCACATCCGGATGCTCGGCGAGCACGCCGAACACCCATGCCAGGGTCGCCGCGGTGGTTTCCGATCCAGCGACGAGGATAGTCGTGATCTGGTCGCGAATCTCCGCATCCGACAACCCTCTGCCGGTCTCTTCATCCGTCTCTTCGAGCAGTGTGCTCAGCAGATCGTGCCGGGGATTCTCGCTCTGCCGGTAATCGGCGATGACGTTGTCGATCATCGAGTGCAGTCGCGCCACACCCGCGGCATATTCGCGGTTGCGCGGCAGTGGCAGTTTGTTCAGCGCCGGAAGCGGGGTGGTCAGCTGCTGGTACATCAGGTCCAGCAGACGCGGCAGATTGTGCTGCATCTCCGCCACCAGATCCTTGCCCGGCTCGGCGGAGATCAGCGCCTTGGCGGTGACCGCGAGCGTCAAAGCGGTCATCTCGACTCGAACATCGAGCACCTTGCCACTGTGCCAAGCGTCGGTTCGCGCGATGATCTGCTCCCGCATGGTCTGCGCGTACTCCGCAATCCGCTCGCGGCGAAACGCCGGTTGCATCAGGCGGCGCTGCTGCTTGTGTACGTCGCCTTCGGAACTGAGCAGACCATCACCGATATGCCCACGGGCGCCACGAATCTGCGCGCCCTTGTCGAACTTTCGCGGCTGGACGACGAGCACTTCGCGCGCCAGTTCCGCCGAACTGACCACGAAGGCCCGCTCGGGTCCCAGCCTGATCTGCACGATGTCGCCGAACTGCGGCAACGACGTGAAGAACTCCAGGGGATCATTGCGTAGTCGCAGGGCGTGCCCCAGCAGCGGTAGGCCGCCGGGGGCAGCGGCAATTTCGCGAGTTGGCACAGTGACTCCTCTGGCGATGTGTCGCGGACCATTAAGGGGCACTTAGATTTTCGTCGATCTTCTTGCTATTTATGCTATTGAGCCAAGCGGAAGGCGTCTGCCGATACGGATATCGGGCGCACACGGCAGGCGGCGATGTGTGACTCGGAACCGAGCGGACCAGGTCCGCTGCCATGGCGTGCGGCAACACTCGGTTTCGGCATTTCCACACGCGCGGCATGGGGCCGCCGATGATGCGTGGCGGTGGATCGGCATCCGACAATCTGAGCCGTGCGACACCGAACCTTGTGCCTCCGAGTCCCACGGGGAGGGCGCGCGTGAACCACGATTACCGCACCACCGCGCACCGCGGACACGGCCCATTGATGCCTGAAGTACCTGTCATTCAGCGGGATGTCGACTGAACGGTCCGGCGGGGGAACACGGCATTCCGGATGGGCCGGCCATCTCCCGACGCGGACACCCGGCAATCGACCGAGCCCGACGCTGCGATCACGACCGCACAAGAGCCAACACTTCTCGGCGACCGGTCTCCCATCGGACTGTGACCCCCGAACCGCACACCGGCCGAGTGTGGGACCGGGACCGAATTCGATGGCGACCGCGGCGGCGCCTACACCCGCGGGGGCTCGATGCCGAACTCACGCACGCGGTCACAATAACGCTCGACATTGGCGAGCTTGATGTCCTCGTAACCGCGCACCAGATCGGGCAGAGCCGCGGCCGCCACCGCGCGGTCGTAGGTTGCCGTATCGAGGGCGTCGGCCAGCGTCGTCACCATCCCGGTGTAGTGGCCGAGCAAGGCACGCTCCACCCGGCGCACATGCGCATAACCGAACGGATCGAACTTGGTGCCGCGCAGACGCTTCCCCTTGGCCAACAGGCGCAGTGCGATGTGGCCGCGCGGACCGATTCCGATCTTCTTCTCGCGCCCCATGGCGCGCAGGGTCGGCGGGTGCAGCCGGTAGGTCAGGTTCGCGCCATCGGGGAGTTGCGCTGTGACGTCGTCGAGGAAATCCGGATCGGTGAGCCGGCGCGCCACCTCGTATTCGTCCTTGTACGCGGTGAACTTGTACAGCCCGCGCGCCACCTGCTCGCTGAATTCGGTGCGATCGCCGACCCGCTGTTGCGCCGCCCAGATCCGTTGCACCGTCCGGACGTAGGTGCGGGCGACCGCGACGCTCTGGAACCCGATCAGCTCGACGGCGCGCAATTCGACCAGGCGTCGGGTCTCGCCCGTCGCGGTCAATTCCTCGAAAAGGTCTGCCGGAACCGCGATCTCGGATTTCTGTCGCCGCTGCCGAGTGGTGGCGGCGGCGAAGTCGTCCGGCTGTGCGACCGCGGCGCGGCCCCACCGGAAGGCGGCGATATTCGCCTCGACCGCGACACCGTTGATCGTGATGGCCTCTTCGATCGCCGCGGCGGGAAGCCGCAATCCTCCGGCTTGGTACGCGGCGCCGACCAGCAGGAAGTTGGCGGCGGCGGTGTTGCCGAACAGCGTGTCGGCGGCGGCCAGCGCGTCGAACGAGCGTACCGAGCGCGACACCTGCGCCAACCGGGACAGCAGCAGGCTCTCCTCCGGATAGCCGACCGACTTGTCGTAGACCATGTCGCCGGTCGGCGTCTTGCTGGTCGAGGCGACCGAAACAGTGGTCGTCTTCGAGCCGTACGCGAGATTCTTGACGTCGGTGGCGGCAAGCAGGTCGAAGGCCACGATGCAGTCGGCCGAGGCGGGCGTCAGCCGGTTGGCCGGCTCCAGTTCGCCGAGCACGAACCGCAGGTGGGAGACCACCGGGCCGGCCTTCTGGCTCAAGCCGATCTGATCCAGACTCGCCACCTCGTATCCGGCCCGCAGCGCCGCGGTCGCCAACACTTGATTGACCGTGACAATCCCGGTCCCGCCGATACCGGCGAGGAAGATGTTCTGCGTCGAGGCCGGCGCACTGTGTGGCAGGTCGGGTAGCCGTGGCGGCTCGGGCCGCCGAGTCCTGGCGGGCTCGGTCGCCTTTGCCGGATCAGGCAGCTCGACGGTCACGAACGATGGGCAGTCACCGTTCAGACAGCTGTAGTCGGTGTTGCACGAGGTCTGGTCGATCCTGGTCTTCCTGCCGAATTCGGTGTCCACCGGCTGGACCGACAGACAGTTGCTCTTGACGCCGCAGTCGCCGCAGCCCTCGCACACCGCCTCGTTGATGATCACCCGGGTGCGGCGGACCGGCAGGGTGCCGCGCTTGCGCCTTCGCCGCGCGTCGGCAGCGCAGTGCTGGTCATAGATGAGCACCGTCACGCCGGGAATTTCGCGCAGCATGCGCTGAGCTTCGTCGAGCCGATCCCGGTGCCACAGCAGCGTTCCCGCGGCGAGATCGCGTTTGCGATAGCGCGCCGGTTCGTCGGCGCAGATGATGACCTGTCGAACCCCCTCGGTGGTCAGCTTGTGCGTCAGCATCGGTACTGTGAGCGCCCCTTCGGCATTCTGGGCGCCGGTCATCGCGACGACATCGTTGTGCAGCAGTTTGAAGGTGATATTCACCCCCGCGGCAACGCACGCCTGCACGGCGAGCTGGCCGGAGTGGAAATACGTGCCGTCACCGATGTTCTGGAACAGGTGCGCGACATCGGTGAACGGGGCTTGGCCGATCCACTGCGCGCCCTCGCCACCCATTTGGGTCAACCCGGTGACCTGGCTGTCGGCGCGTCCCGACATGGTCACCATGGTGTGACAGCCGATCCCGCCGCCCGCGAGCGACCCTTCCGGTATCGCGGTGGAGCGGTTGTGCGGGCAACCGCTACAGAAATAGGCGGCACGCTTGGTCGACAGGACCGACAGTGCGAGCGGCTGCGGTAGTGGACGTTTCAGCTCCAGATAGCCGTCGAGCGCGCGGCGCAGCGGCGCGGTGATGCGCCCGGTGGTCAGTTCACCATCCTGGGGAAACAATGGGCGTCCGGTGGCGTCGCGCTTACCGATGATCTCCGGCCCGCCCGGCGTGCCGTACAGGATGTCGCGCAGCTGCGTCTCGACGAACGCGGTCTTGTCCTCGACGACGATCAGGCGGGTGAGCCCGTCGGCGAACTCCCGGACCCGGTCGGGGGCGATGGGATACGGCATGCCGATGCGCAGGAGTCGCACGCCGGCGCGGCGCAGCCCGTCGTCGTCCACCCCGAGGTCGATCAGCGCCTGGCGGACGGCATCGAAGGTGGTGCCGGTCGCCGCGATCCCCACCGTCGCCCGGGCCGGGTTCACCTCGATCACGTCCAGCCCGTTGCGAGTGCTGTAGGCGCGCACCAGCTCCCAGCGCGGACCGTAGAGGTCGGCTTCGGCGAGCACGCTATCGGCCGGGGCGGCCATCGGACGCTGGCGGTAACTGAACGGGTGACCCTCCCAGTCGATCTCGGGCACGACGATGTCGATGTCGCCGACCGTCCCATCGACCGTCCAGGCGCCGTCCGCGACGTCGGCGACGATCTTCAATGCCACCAGACATCCCGAGGCACGCGAGAGAGCGACGCCGTGCAATCCCATGGTGATGATTTCGCGGGCGTTACGCGGGAACAGCACCGGAATGTTCATGGCCGCCAGGGAACGCTCGCTGACTGCGGGCACGGTAGAGGACTTGGACGCCGGATCGTCGCCGACCAGCAGCAGCACCCCACCGCGCGCGTTCGCGCCGTACATGTTGGCGTGGCGCAAAGAATCGGTCGCGCGGTCGAGCCCGGGCCCCTTGCCATACCACACTCCGACGACGCCATCGTGAGTCGCGGCGCCCGCGGGCAGATCGGCCTGGCTGCCCCACACCGAGGTGGCGGCGAGCTCCTCGTTCAACCCCGGCACGAACGTGATGTCGTGCTCGGCCAGGACATCCGGCATCCCGGCCAGCATCTTGTCCACACCCCCGAGCGGACTGCCCTGATACCCCGACACGAACGTGCCGACGCGACGCCCGGCGCGCAGGTCGCGCACATGCTGTTCGACCAGCTGTCGAGCAATCGCCTGGACACCGGTGAGCAGTACGCTCCCCGCGCCGACCCGGTACCGGTCGGCAAGATCATAGGGAGCGGCGATCAGATCGCGGTCGGCAAGCTCGGTCATCCAGATCACCCATTCACTCGGCACCGGTCGGGTACCCACATCGTTGAGCACTTCTCCCCGATATCCTGTCCTCGAGTGACCGAACGCACAATAGATGCTCCACATGTTGAGCACTCTGCCCACTGTGACGCAATCGAGATGGCGCTACCTATGCAGGCTGCGAGGTCCATGCGTCCGGCATCCCGACGCACTGGGCACCGCGACTGTCGGTGCTGCCGTCCCGCACCGGGACCGCAGCAAGGGCCGACCCCGACGCACCCACGTAGCTACCTCCGTCGGGTTGAGCGCGACCTGTGTGAAGGTGGGGGGATGATGGGCATGCGCAGGCGGGTCGCGTCGGCGATCGTCGTGGTGGCCACCGTCGGCGCGCCGACCGCGTGCGGCCGGCAGCTGGCCCCATCGGCGGGCCCGGTCGCCACGTCCCCGGCGCAGGCGCCAGCGAATGCGACGTCGGAAATGCGGGCAGACCCCGGCCCCCGGCACTATGTGGGCGGAACCATGGTCGTCATACCGCACTCGGCGGATCTGGAACCCAGTGCCGCGGTCCCCTTCTCGACCTATGACACCGAGGACGGCAAGGACCGACTCGCTATCCACATCCCTGGACCGGTCGGCTGCTCGAGCATCGGTTTCACAGCGCAGATCGAGGAATCGGCCGAGCTGGTGAGCGTCACGCTCATCCGAGGTCTGCACCGCGGCATGCCACCGTGCCAGAACGCGAACCCGGAGCAGAAACGGGAATACGGCGTAGTGGTGGTCGACCTGCGCAGTCCGCTCGGCGCTCGGCGGGTGCTCAGCCGCACCTGAGCGGATGCTCCGTAGGGTTTCGAGCGCCCGAGACGACGATCACATAGTGATCTTGATGCACGAGATGCCCGGGGTCGTTGTGAGATGTCCCAATTACCCTTTTCGAGTAGGCATCGGTCCCGCTTCGGCGCTATCTTTCGCAGCGGATGGAGCCCCACCGTGGTTACCCGGCGGTCTCGGGGCCGAAGAAGGTGTGCCAATCCACCGAGATCGCTCACGCTCGTTCCGGCTGGCTCTTCTTTCCTCCATCCACGCAGTGGACGAGGTGGTTCGCTGCAGCTTTCCGTGCAGTGCCGGTCCGTCCGAATCACCATCGCCGCGGCGTCTCCGCCATCGGCCGGTGCCTCGGTGGCGGCTGACCTTCGAAGGAAAAAGGTGTTCAGAGTTCCGTTCAGGTGCGCGATTCTGCTGTTGAGCATCGTGTCGGTCGGCTCGCTCGGCCTCCCCGCGACCGCTCAGCCGATGTATCCCACCCCAGATCCTGATCCGTTCTACGCCGCACCCTCCGACCTCGCGGCGCTCCAGCCGGGTGACGTCGTGCGGACCCGCAAGATCGACACCGGTTTCTATCTGGGGACCGAGGGCTGGCAGGTGGCGTTCCGCTCCACCAACTCGCAAAACAAACCCGTCCTTGGCATGACGACCGTGCTGCTCCCGGTCGGGGTGAAGAATCCGCCGCTGGTGTCCTACCAGGCCTTGATCAATTCCCTCGGAACCCAGTGCAATCCGTCACGCTCGCTGTTCAACGGCGAACTGCAGGACGCGGTCGGCGCGATGCTGCCCATCGGCCGCGGGTGGGCCATCTCGGTGCCGGATTACCTCGGCCCCACTTCCGCCTACGGGGCGGCGCGCCTGAGCGGCATGATGACCCTCGACAGCGTCCGGGCCGTGCGCAAGGTCGCCGATCTCGGTCTGGCCGACTCCCCGGTGGCCATCGCGGGCTACTCCGGCGGCGGAATGGCCACCGCGTGGGCGGCTGCGCTGCAACCCACATACGCGCCGGATCTACAGCTCAGCGCGGTGGTCGCGGGCGGGATCCCCGCCGACCTCGAGCAGATGGCACTGGCTCTCGGATTCGCACCACACCCCGGTTTCGGCCTGGCCTTCGCCGCGGCGATGGGGTTGGAACGCGAATACCCGGACCGGCTGCCGATCTCGGACCAGCTCAACGAAAATGGTCTATGGTTCCGGGAATTCACGCACGACGCCTGCCGCCGCTTCCTGCTCTTCCACGGCATCTTCCGCAACGCCGAGCAGATGGCGGCGTCCAAGAATCTGATGAACAGCCCGGAGGCGCACGCCGTCCTGCGGGAGAACAGCCTGCGCTACTTCGAGGGCGTTCCGACCGCGCCCACCTTGTTCTGGCAGGGCCGCTTCGATGAACTCACCTTCTTCGACCCCGTCGCCGAGGTCGTCGACCGCTACTGCAAGGCGGGGGCGCCACTGCAATTCCGCCCCCATGACATCGCCGAGCACATGACCACGGCCGTCGCCGGATTCGTCGACGCCTGGAACTATGTCGAGGCCAGATTCCGCGGCGAACCCGCGCCGACGAGCTGTTAGCCGCGTACCCGAAAGCGGCCCAGGAGCGGTTCTCCTGGGCCGTCACGCCGTGAAGTGCAACGTCCATTCGCCGCGATAGTGCAGGCGCGTGACGCTGCCCGGCGGAATATCGATCCGCCAGAACGATTTCGGCGGTGCGTCCAGCGTCACCAGCAGCGCCGCCCGGACCACCGCCGGGTGGGTGACCGCGATCGTGGACATCCCGGCCGCGGCGATCTCGGCCATCCACTGCCTGGTCCGCTCGATCACATCCACCACGGACTCGCCGCCGTGCCCGCTGAACCCGGGATCGGTCAGCCAGGCGTAGAGCTCGTCCTGGGGCACCGACATCAGCTGCCCACCGCGCCACGCGCCCGCATCGAGATCCCGCAGCCTGGTGTCCTCTTCGCCGGGTAACCCCAACAACGCGGCGGTCTCCACGGTCCTGCGCTCCGGTCCGGTGAGCACCCGCGCGGCGGTGAGCGGGCCACAGTCGGAGATGGCCCGGCGGCCTGCCTCGGTCAGCGATTCGTCGACCGGAAAACGTGCCTTTCGCATCGCCTCGGTCATGCCATGGCTGACCAGGTCGAGTCTGAGCACCTTTTGCACGGATCGAAGCGTACGGCGAGACGCCGACGGCCGTACTTCGATTGCTCCCGCTTCGCCGACCGAACCGTACGGCGTGTCGGTACCCGGGTGCACACTGATGCCATGGCCCAGTTCTCCCGCGCCACCCAAGAGTGGTTCGACGGCGCGTTCCCCGCGCCGACGGCAGCTCAGCTCGGGGCCTGGGACGCGATCGCGGCGGGCGAGCATACGCTGGTCATCGCGCCGACCGGATCGGGCAAAACTCTCTCGGCATTCCTCTGGGCGATCGATCGCCTCGCGACGCGGGAACGGCCCACCGAGCAGCCGCGAACCTCGGTGCTCTACATCTCGCCGCTGAAAGCGCTCGCGGTGGATGTGGAGCGCAATCTGCGGGCGCCACTGGTCGGCGTGACACAGACCGCCAAACGCTTGGGGCTCGACCCGCCGCGGATCACCGTCGGCGTCCGCTCCGGCGATACCAGCGCCGCCGATCGACGGGCCATCCAGCGCACTCCGCCGGACATCCTGATCACCACACCGGAATCGCTGTTCCTGATGCTCACCTCGGCGGCACGGGAGACATTGCGCGACGTGGGCACGGTGATAGTGGACGAGGTGCACGCGATCGCCGGTTCCAAGCGCGGCGCGCATCTGGCGTTGTCGCTGGCCCGGCTCGACCTGCTGACCGAACAACCCGCGCAGCGGATCGGCCTGTCCGCGACGGTGCGGCCCGCGGCGGAGGTCGGGCGATTCCTGGTCGGGGACGCGCCGATCACCCTCGTCGCACCGCCAGCGCCCAAGACGTTCGACCTGTCGGTGCGGGTGCCGGTCGCGGACATGACCGAGCCGGGCGATTCCGACCAACCCGGATCGATCTGGCCGCACGTGGACGAGGCGATCGTGAGCCTCGTTCTGGACCATCGCTCCTCGATCGTGTTCGCGAATTCGCGCAGGCTGGCCGAGCGTCTCACGGCCCGGCTGAACGAGGCGTATGCCGCGCGGCTCGACGAGCCGCCGCCCGCGCCCGATTCGGCGCCGGGGCTCGCCATGGTCGGGCAGGCTGCCGCCGCCGGACCGGACGCGCGCGCCGGACACCGGCCCCCCGCGCAGCTCGGTTCGCCCACCGAAGTGATCCACGGCGCGGGGCTCCTGCTGGCGCGCGCGCACCACGGTTCGGTGAGCAAGGAGCAGCGTGCGCTGATCGAAGACGATCTGAAGAGCGGACGGCTGCGCTGTGTCGTCGCGACCAGCAGCCTGGAACTCGGCATCGACATGGGCGCGGTCGACCTGGTGGTGCAGGTGGAGGCGCCGCCCTCGGTGGCCAGCGGATTGCAGCGGATCGGCCGGGCCGGGCATCAGGTCGGCGAGATCTCGCGTGGGGTGATCTTCCCCAAGCATCGCACCGATGTGATCCACTGCGCGGTGGCCGCGCAGCGAATGACCGCGGGCCGGATCGAGGCGATCCAGATCCCGGCGCACCCGCTCGACATTCTCGCGCAGCAGACGGTGGCCGCCTGCGCGCTCGATCCGATCGACGTCGACGCGTGGTTCGACGTCGTGCGCCGCACGGGAAGTTATGCTTCGCTGCCGCGTTCGGCCTACGAATCGGTGCTGGATCTGCTGTCAGGGCGATATCCCTCCGACGAGTTCGCCGAGCTGCGGCCCCGACTGGTCTGGGACCGCGACGCGGGGACGCTCACCGGGCGGCCCGGTGCGCAGCGACTAGCCGTGACCTCGGGCGGAGCAATTCCCGATCGCGGCATGTTCGCGGTGTACATGGTCGGGGAAAAGGCCTCGCGGGTCGGGGAGCTCGACGAGGAGATGGTCTACGAGTCCCGGGTCGGCGACGTGTTCGCGCTCGGGGCGACGAGTTGGCGGATCGAAGAGATCACCTTCGATCGGGTGCTGGTCACGCCGGCGTTCGGACAGCCGGGCCGGTTGCCGTTCTGGCATGGCGACGGACTCGGTCGGCCGGCGGAACTCGGCGCGGCGCTCGGTGAGTTCGTGCGCACAGTCGGCCAGGAGCGCGTCGCCGCGTCGAACAGTGCGGTACATACCCGAAAAGCGGTACGGCACAATGCCGATGCGATTCCGGCAAGGCCGATCACGGGCGAATGGGGAACCACCGCGTCAGCGGCGGACGGTTCGACCGCGGCTGGGTCGCCCCACGTACCGGTCGGCGACAACGATTCGGTCGAGCCGCCGTCGAGGCGTCGAGCACGGCGAAAGTCCGACGCTTCCCCAGCCGCCCCCGGTGCTGATCCAGCGCAGGAGGGCCTCGCGCGAATCATGGCTTCGGCTGGTCTCGACGACAACGCGACCGCGAATCTGATCACGCTGCTCGACGAACAACTCACCGCGACCGGTCAGCTGCCCACCGATCGAACGCTGCTGGTCGAGCGATTCCGCGACGAGCTCGGCGACTGGCGGCTGGTCCTGCATTCGCCGTACGGCCTGCCGGTGCACGCGCCATGGGCGCTGGCCATCGGAGCACGACTTCGCGAGCGGTTCGGCGTGGACGCCGCGCCGAACGCCTCCGACGACGGCATCGTGGTGCGGCTGCCCGACACCACCGACGATCCGCCCGGTGCGGAATTGTTCGTCTTCGAGCCCGATGAGATCGACGACATCGTCACCGAACAGGTCGGCGGATCGGCACTGTTCGCCTCCCGGTTCCGCGAGTGCGCCGCGCGCGCACTGCTGCTGCCCCGACGCGACCCGGGCAAACGCGCCCCGCTGTGGCAGCAACGCCAACGCTCGGCCCAGCTGCTCGATGTGGCCCGCAAGTTTCCCGACTTCCCGATCCTGTTGGAGACGGTGCGCGAATGCCTTCGCGATGTCTATGACCTGCCATCGCTGCGCGACCTGCTCAGCCGGGTGGCGCGGCGCCAGATACGGCTGATCGAGGTCGCGACCACGACGCCGTCACCGTTCGCGAACGCCCTGCTGTTCGACTACATCGGACAGTTCATGTACGACGGGGACAGCCCCTTGGCCGAGCGGCGCGCCGCGGCGCTCTCGCTCGACTCGGGGCTGCTCGCGGAACTGCTCGGCCGAGTCGAACTCCGTGAGCTGCTCGACGCGGCGGTCATCGACCAGACCGAACGAGAGTTGCAGCGGCTCACCCCGGAACGTCGCGCCAGGGACGCGGAGGGTTTGGCCGATCTGCTGCGGTTGCTCGGACCGCTCACCGCCGCCGAAGCAGCCGAGCGCTGTGATGCGGATCCGGCCGCCTGGTTCGGGGGCCTCGTGACTGCGCGTCGGGCACTGGAAGTGACGTTCGCGGGCCGGGTCTGGTGGGTGGCGGTGGAGGACGCGTCCCGGCTACGCGACGCACTGGGGGTACCGCTGCCGATCGGCACTCCGGCGGCATTCATCGAACCGGTGCCCGACCCGCTCGGCGACCTGGTCGGCCGCTACGCACGCACGCACGGCCCGTTCGATACCGCGGCCGTCGCGGCCCGGTTCGGCCTCGGCACTGCTGTCGCGGCCACCGCACTGCACCGGCTCGCCGCCGAAAAGCGGCTGGTGGAAGGGGAATTCAGCCCCGCGGCCACTGGATCGGAATGGTGTGACGCGCAGGTGCTGCGCCGGCTGCGCCGCCGGTCACTCGCTGCGGCACGGCACGAGGTCGAACCGGTGTCGACCGCGGCGCTCGCCCGCTTCCTGGCATCCTGGCAGCATATCGACACCGGTGAGTTGCGCGGCGTCGACGGTGTGGCGGCCGTGGTGGAACAGCTCGCCGGCGTGCCGATTCCGGCGTCGGCGTGGGAATCGCTGGTCCTGCCCGCACGAGTGCGTGACTACTCCCCCGCCATGCTAGACGAGCTCATGGCGACCGGCGAGGTGATCTGGTCCGGCCACGGCGCGATCACCGCGAAGGACGGCTGGATCGCCTTACATCTGACCGACCAGGCCCCGTTCACCTTGGCCCCGCCGGACGAGATCGACTTTTCGGACACGCAGCGGCGACTGCTGGCGGCGCTCGGCGCCGCCCTGGTGCCGTGGACACCGCCACCCGCCGGGGACCCGCGCCGAGCGCCGGTTCAGCTCGATGAAATGCGATCCGGGGACGCTACCGACCGCCGGGGGCCAGGCACTCGTGACTCGGCGATTTCCGGGCGGTCTCCGAACGGCGGCGCGCCCGTGGGTGGAACGGCCGGACGGCGATCACCGTCCGAATACGACGCCACGGCAACGCCACTGGACGACCTCGCCGACGATGCCCCGCACCTGGTGCCGGTGCCCCAGAGCGGCGGCGCGTTCTTCTTCCGGCAACTGTCGGATGCGACCGGCCTGCTCGACGATACGGCGGTCGCCGCGGCGCTGTGGGACCTGGTCTGGGCGGGCGTGGTTTCCGGCGACACATTCGCACCGGTGCGGGCACTGCTGTCCGGCACGACGCGGACCACCACCGCGCATCGGACACCGCGGCGCGCGCCCCGTGGTCGGGCCTATCTGCCCAGGCCGAGCATGCCGACCCGTTCCGGTCCGCCCGCTGTCGCAGGGCGGTGGTCGTTGCTGCCGGAGCGGGTGTCGGACAACACCGTGCGCGCGCACGCGACCGCAGACTTGCTCCTGGAACGCTATGGGGTCCTGACCAGAGGATCGGTGCAGAACGAGGGCGTCGCCGGCGGCTTCGCGCTGATGTATCGCGTGCTGACCGAGTTCGAGGATCGCGGGCGCTGCCGCCGTGGCTACTTCGTCGACTCGCTCGGCGGCGCCCAGTTCTCCACCACCGATGTGGTGGACCGGATGCGTTCCTTCGACACCGAACGCGCCCGTCCCGAGAGCAGGCAGTCGAGCGGCACCGTGCTCGCCCTGGCCGCGTGCGATCCCGCGAACCCCTACGGTGCGGCGCTGGCCTGGCCGAAAGGCGACGTCGAGGGCGGGCACCGGCCAGGACGAAAAGCCGGGGCCCTCGTCGTGCTGGTCGACGGTGACCTCGTCCTCTACCTGGAACGCGGTGGCAAGACCTTGCTGACCTTCACCGAGGACCCCGATGCGCGCCGCCGCGCCGCGCAGGCGCTGGGCGACCTGGTGCACCGCCGCCGGGTCGACGCGCTGGTCATCGACCGCGTCAACGGCGACACCGTGCACGGCAACACTTTCGCCGGCTTCCTCATCGAAGCGGGCTTCTCCGCAACCCCACGCGGGCTTCGCTTGCGGAGCCGGCCATGAATCCGCCTACCAGGGCCGTTCTTGCGGAGGTCACCAGGGCAACCGCCGTGCCGCGACAATGCGGCCGGCCGCCTACCTCTCTGTGCACGGTCGACACCGCGGGCAGCAGGCCGACCGGCCGGGTGCCCCGACCCGACCCGCCGCTGCGCGCCGATCTCCCGGACCCGGCCGCCCAAGCAGAGCCGGCGCGATCGGAGCCGCGACATGCCTGAGGGCGACACCGTCTACCTGGCCGCCAGGCGTCTGCGTGCGGCGTTGGCCGGAAAGACCTTGACGCGCAGTGACTTCCGAGTGCCGCGATATGCGACGGTCGACCTGCGCGACGAGGTGGTCGACAGCGTGGGCAGCTACGGCAAGCACCTGTTCATCCGGACGCCGGCCGTGAGTGTGCACACCCACCTGAAGATGGAAGGCAGCTGGCACGTCTTCCACTGCGGGCAGCGGTGGACCAAACCTCGGGTCGCCGCGCGGATCGTACTGAGTACCGACGAGGTGGAGGCCGTCGGCTTCTCGCTGGGCACCGTCGAGGTCGTACGGGCGAGCGAGGAGCACCGGATCGTCGACCACCTCGGACCGGATCTGCTCGGTCCGAATTGGAACGCGGCCGACGCCGTCCGGCGGCTGGAGCGGTATCCGGATCAGTCGATCGGTGTCGCGCTGCTCGATCAACGCAATCTGGCCGGCATCGGCAATATCTTCCGCAGCGAGATCTGTTTCCTGCGCCGGGTGCACCCGGCTACCAGGGTCGGTGCCGTCCCCGACCTACTCGCCCTGGTCAACGAGGCGAATCGGATCCTCACCGAAGCCGTCCGCACACCGCCGCGACGCCCCCTGGCGTATGGCCGCGCCCACCGCCCGTGTCAGCGCTGCGGCACGTCGCTGGTGGCCGACCTGCTCGGCGACACCGCCCCCGACTTCGATCGCGTCGTCCAGCGCGAACGCGGCATCTACTTCTGCCCGCGTTGTCAGCCTGTCCCGGCCCCTTGATCAATCCACCGCCGCGACACCGCGCCTGCCGTGTGGGCGATCCCGGACGCCGAACCCGCCGAGCCACCGTATGCCGCCCAGTTGCTAACGATCCGTGCCCGCGTCACGACACCCCTGGTGACAGTTCAGGACAGTGACCCGAACACAGGAGCAGGCACATGACGGCGGTAACGAGATCGGGCGGGCGGCTGCTCATCGCGATCGCGATGCGCCTGCTGACGGCTGTGACGGCAACGCTCGCCACCGTCGTGTTCAGCTACCTTCTGCTGCACCAGAATTCGTTGACGGGCAGGCCTACCACCCCCGGCGGACCGCTGTCGACCGTCTCGTCACACCCTTGACCCACCACGCCCCTCCCCGGTCGACCGACAACGGGCAAGCAGATGCCGCTACCAGCCCGTAGCGCGGGGGTCGAGCGCGGTCGCATCCAACGGCATCGGGAGCAAGCACCACGTTCCGACGGCGCCGACGTCGCGGTGGATGTCGCGGGGCGCGTGGTGGCCACACGGCGGGCGTGGCCCGCGCAGTCGGCTCAGCCTTCCGACGGCACCGGTTCCAGGATCTCCGGCCGGGTTTCCGGCGCCGCCACCCGCAAGGCGTCCGCGGCGGCGTCATCGGGCTGGGTCTGCGAGCGGATCTCCGCCTCGACCCGCGCCTGATAGGTCAGAACCTCGCGATCTATTTCGTCGTCGTCCCAGCCCAGGATCGGCGCGACCAGCCTGGCCACCTGCTCGGCGCAGTTGACGCCGCGGTGCGAGTACTCGATCGAGATCCTGGTTCGCCGGGCCAGAATGTCGTCCAGATGCAAGGCGCCCTCGGCCGCGGCCGCGTAGACCGCCTCCACCTGCAGATACGATGGCGCGTCGGTGATCGGTTGCCGCAGTTCGGGTTTACCGTCGGCGAGGGCCATGACCTCATCGATCAGCGAGCCGTACCGGTCGAGCAGATGCTTGATCCGGTAGGGGTGCACACCGTATGCCTCGGCCAATTGGACCGTCTGGTTGACCAGTGCGAAATAGCCCTCCGCGCCGAGCAACGGCACCTTCTCGGTGATCGAGGGCGAGACCCGGGCCGGAATATCCTGTGCCGCCTCGTCCATCGCGTCGTAAGCCATCACGCGGTAGGTGGTGTATTTGCCGCCCGCGATACCGATCAGTCCGGGCGCGACCCTCGCGACGGCGTGCTCACGCGACAGCTTGGAGGTCTCGTCGCTCTCCCCCGCCAGCAGCGGCCGCAGACCCGCGTACACGCCGTCGATGTCATCCGGGGTGAGCGGGGCGACCAGCACCTGGTTCACCCGGTCGAGCAGGTAGTCGATGTCAGCCTTGGTGGCCGCCGGATGTGCCAGATCGAGGTTCCAGTCGGTGTCGGTGGTGCCGATGATCCAGTGCGTGCCCCACGGGATGACGAACAATACCGAGGTCGCGGTGCGCAGGATGATCGCGGTGTCGCTGACGATCCGGTCGCGGGGTACCACGATGTGCACCCCCTTGGACGCGCGCACATGGAACCGGCCCCGCTGATGCGAGAGTGCCTGGACCTCGTCGGTCCATACGCCGGTCGCGTTGATCACCACGTGTCCGCGGACCTCGCCGATCTGCCCGTCCTCGGTGTCGCGCACCTTGACGCCGATCACCCGGTCGGCCTCCCGCAGGAGCCCGACCACCTGGGTCGAGGTGCGGATCACCGCGCCGTAGTGCGCGGCCGTGCGGGCCACGGTCATGGTGTGCCGCGCATCGTCGACGACCGCGTCGTCGTAACTCACACCGCCGATCAACGAGTCGCGCCGCAACCCCGGCGCCAACCGCAACGCGCCGGCGCGGGAAAGATGACGTTGTCCGGGTACCGATTTGGCACCACCCATGGTGTCGTAGAGCAGCAGCCCGGCCGCCACATATGGACGTTCCCAGGCCCGGCGGGTCAGCGGATACAGGAAGCGCAGTGGCTTGACCAGGTGCGGCGCCAGGGTGGACAGCGCGAGTTCGCGTTCCCGCAGTGCCTCGCGCACCAGCCCGAACTCCAACTGCTCCAGGTACCGCAGGCCACCGTGGAACATCTTCGACGACCGACTGGAGGTACCGGAGGCGAGGTCGCGCGCCTCGACCAGCGCGACCCGCAGGCCGCGGGTCGCCGCGTCCAGTGCGATCCCCGCTCCGACCACGCCCCCGCCGACCACGACCACATCGAAGTGCTCCTTGCCGAAGCGATCCCAGGCCGTCCTGCGCTGCTCCGGGCCGAGGAACTGCGAATCCGGTTTCATGGTCATGCTCGACTCCTCCAGCCGCCGCGGATGTGCTCGATCGAGCCGTTCAGCTCCAGGCTAGGCGACCTACCTGGATCCCGGACCGCAGCCGAGTTCATGCCACAATCAACTACCCGTCGGTAACAAGATCCACCCTAGCCGACCGGCGCGCCCTCGCACGGTGTCGGCACAGCGCACCGGCTGATCCCGATTTCCGAGCGGCGCGAGACCACGATCACCCTTCACCGCCGATATCCCGCCAGCCGAACACAGCCCCGAAACCCCATTCCACCGTCTCCACACACAAGCCCAGGCACTGCTTCCGAGCCGGAACTGCTCAGGCGCGCCGCGCCCTCCGCACGAACGATGTGCCCCTGCACCTGCCGTATCGCTTACCGCGGCTGTACGGCATGCGGGCTGTGCGGCCGTCGATGAGATCGATCGCGCCCTCACGCAGGTGAGACCCAGGAGGCGATGATCCGCCGCAGCCCGTCGTGGTAGACGCCGTGGTCGGTGACCGCGGCGACGATGGTGTCCAGTTGCCCTGTCAGTACCGGGAATTCGGCCGGGTCCAGCGCGGCCAGCGCCGTGCGGGTGCTCTGCTGCGCGCCGCGCGGGTCATGATGGTCGACGAAGTTCGC
>NZ_JBEZDE010000042.1:0-50077 GCF_040648115.1 Nocardia sp. NPDC049190 | reverse complement strand
AGGCTATCGAGGGGTCGATCGTGCTGTTCGCTTCCGGTGCGGGGGAGAAGCAACCGGATCTGGTGAGTTGGCTGGACAAGCGGAGCCTGCTCAGCGATGACGGACTCGACGAACCTCCGGGTGAGTCGGTGATGGCCGACAACTACAGCACGCGTCAAGGCGAGGTCGACAAAAGAAAGACGAAATGGATCAGCAGAGCCGCAAGGTCAGCGACTCCGCCTTCAAAACCTTCAGTCTCTCGAATGACACGTACATGTCGATCAAAGAACGGGTCGACAAACTCGACAACGATCTACGTGGCATCGACGAGCGGAAGGACGAGCAAGGAGCGTATCTGCCGCTCACGGTCGGTCAAGAAGTACGCGCGCTGCACCACGTACTCCAAGCCGTCCGGGACGTGCACGAATCGGTCGAGGGGGCATCGGACCAAATCCGGAATCAGGCCGACGGAATCGATAATTCGCGCCCGTCCTTCGCGAGCGCACCGCGCGGTAACCCGATCTATTCCTCGCAGAGCTATTCCTCCACACCGATGACCGCGACCAATGCCAGCTATGACCCCACCGGGAACGGCACTATCGAGGATATCCTCAACAGAGCGCGGTACGAGCTGGGTCTCGGGGTCGGTGAAGGGGGTGGCAACAACGTCGCCGGAGTCTACGACAAAATGGTCGTCTCATCGGGACGCGACCATACAACATCAACGATGCCTGGTGTGCCTCCTTCACGACTTACGTTTGGGAGCAGGCCGGTTACAAGGTCGACTGGACCGAGCGGAGACGTGTGGTCGACATTTGGAAAGACGGCAACAGTTTGGGATTGGCGTCGACGAACTCGGCGGACGCCCGACCCGGCGACATGATCATCTTCGACTGGAAACGTGACGGGAGGCCGGGCCATGTCGGAATCGTGGTATCCGTGAACGGCAATCAAATCACCACCATCGAAGGCAACTCCAGCGACAGGGTAAAACGCAACACCTACGTCGTGGGTGATCCGCGCGTCACCGGTGTCGTCAAGCCGCCGACGCAGAACAACGTCGCGGTCTAGCTGAGTTCGAATTGCGTCGCCATCAGTGGGTATCGGCGATGCCGGCAGCTGTCAGCGCCGCATTTCCGCTGGGCTAAATCTCGGTGATCCTGGACAGCGACGCCCGTGCGGGCAATCGGGATTGCCGACAGGCCCAGCCGACCGCGGCAAGCGCTGCTCGAAGACTGCCATCTCCGATGCGAACGGAATGCTGTTGACCACAGGCATTTCTGCCGTACCCACGCGGCATCCAGTCACTCGCGTGCTACACGGCACTCCATGTGGGTGTGCCATAGACGTTGAGCTTGTCGATGCCGTGGTCGGCGGAGAAGCCAAGGCCGACAGAATAGTAACGCCAGGTCGCTCTGCACGATCGTGCTGCCTGGGTGAGGGCGTCGACGGCATGAGTGGTGCCATGGTGCCGGGATGCGAGCTCGCGCACAAGTCCGGTCAAGTCATTGCCTTGCCGTACGGCCAAGGAGAGCTGGAAGGTGGGGGCCCCGGTACCGCGTGCGTAGCAGACGAAGAAGTCGTGTTGGTGGAGTTCGGCTGCATCGACCCCACACCGAACGAACTCGGAAAGCACCTCCCATGCCGGGTCGCCGAAGTGTCGGACCAGTTTCATCGGCACAGCGACGTCGTTGTACCGGGTTCTCAGGTAGATCTTATGGTTCAGGTTGCCGCGCGCGTCCACCTCGATCGCGACGAAAACAGGCTTGATAAGTTCTTCGTGGGTGGGTACGGACGGCAATCCGGCGAATCCAGGCCAAGTACTGTACAGCCGGTGCAGTGTACCCGGCACTATCGTCGGACTTCCGTACACCTTGAGACGGGCTGCATGGTGTGGCGTTTCGGCATTATGGACAACTCCTGTCCACGTGGCGAAGTGATGACGCGCATGGACTTTCGCAGGATCAGGATACAGCGTCGTGACGAAGGAGTGCAGCACGTCAGCGACAGTCTCATCTCCTTTTGGCAACCATGCGACGAGATCTTGGATCGCGGCGAGTTGAGTGGCAACGCGCGAGCTGAACTCTGTTTCCTGCGTGCCGGTCTCGGTCACATATCGAACAGCTGGCGCGAACTCCCCTCGGCCACCTGTCACGCTGGCATCGAATGGAATACCAGAGATGGTCAGCATGCTCGCCCGGCGCCCATCCGGCCCTCGTGTATCCAGCTGTCCACCACAGGCGCGTTTCATCATGGCGCGGATGAGCGCTGGATCACAATGTACCGTCAACCGCTCGGCTAAGTTGACCAGGAAATCTCCGGCAGCTTCAGGCATCATCGTCAGCATTGCCTGGTGAAAAAGGCGCCTGCGGGTGGCGCGCCGTAGGTGCCGGATGCGTTGGCAGGGACCGCTGGAATGGCTGGCGCGTTCCGCCCGTCCCCGTCGGCCGGGGTTGAGCGCGGTCGAATGCTGAAGCCCTTGGAAAGCACCGAGTTCGCCCCGCCCTGCGGAGTGATATTCCTATCCATACCCATAAAGTCTCTCATCCGACCGTCGTCCAAAATTTCCGTATCCCCATACCTGGGGGCAGGATTTCAGGCATGCATGGTCCGCTCGGCGCGGTGGACGCCTCTTGTCGGACTCCTGACCAGGGTGCGTACCCCGGCGACCGGCGGGGCGGCGTGGGATGGCTCACGAGCGACAGATCGGGCACAAGTTTGCAGTTCTCATTGACACATCGCTGCGGACCGCTACCGCGTCAGCCGGTGGTGGTCGGCGAGCATACTGCGACGCGGGGATGCGCAGTAGTTGTCGACATCGTCGCGCTGTGCGATCCGTTCGGCGTGTCGTGCAGTAGCCGGCAGTTCACTGTGGGGGTGACGGTCTGTCCATCAAAGAACAACTGTCCCACGCAGTGTCAACCGGAGTCGAGCAGTTGCGGGAACCCATGATCTCGCAATCAAACCGTCTCGCACCCGAGCGGGGGGTCCTCTTCCCCGCGTTGGGAACTGATCGCAGTCGTCGTGCAGCATCCTGGATGGCGAGCGCATTCGGCGGGCGGCGCACCTCTCGATGGCATCGCCAGCGCTGTAAACGACAAGGGGCTCTCTGGTCAGTCGCCGCGCAGGCGGGCCTTCGGCTCGCGGATGAGTGAGGATCTATGAGAGAAGTACACCCTTACGTACGCGCCGGGCTCAGCATGGCGCGGGAGCTGCGGCATCGCATCGCCGACATGCGCGAGCGGGCCGACGCGATCGTCGCGCGTCGCCCGTCCCGGAGCGGGTTGATCATTCCCGAGGTTGATGCGATGGGACGACTGCAGGATCTGTATCTTGCGCCGGGAACCTGCGCTCGATTCGGCAATCGGGAACTGGCAGATGAGATCGTTGCCGCGATCGCCGAGAGCATCGAGGACGCGCGGCGGCAATACCAGATCGCCATGAACAACCCCGACAATCTGCCGCGGCCTTTCGCAGAGGTTATGCGGGAATGGCGAGCCGGGCCGGAGTCGGACCGTCGGCCCCCCAACTTTGGGAAGGCGGAACAATGAATCCGAGGTAGACGGCGGGAGGAATCAACCGAGCATGCCCGAACGACTGGTTGTTGAGCCGGATGAGCTGCGCAAAATTGCCCAGCAGCACCATCTTGCCGCGGCAAATCTCCGGAAGTGGGGTGAAATCCCGCATGTTTGGCTCGCCGATTTCGAGCGTACATACGGCATGATTGCCGACCCGATGCGGGGGGCTCTGGTGGACTATTACAACCAGCGCCATGACCGTGCCGAACGCCTAGCAGCAAACCATGAGCGGACGCGAGACGAATTGCTCGCGGCGGCGAGGGCGCTCGAAGATGGCGATCAGTCCGGCGGGCGCCACATTGCCCAGACGGGTGGTACCGATCATGTAGCCGTTCCGGGCGGCCCGACACTCGGAACGCCGACAGGATCTGAGGTGCCGGCGCACACCGGCCCGGCCACGCCGCCGGTGAACGGCACACAACAGGGGCAGCCTTCTACGGACACGCCGGGCGCGCCAGACAGGCCCGGCGAGACGGTTCGCGCTGACCAGGCACCCCTCCCGCCCCCCGGATCGGCTTCACAGACCTTCGCTACCGTGCCTGCAGGCGTCACCTCGCTGATCGAAACCACGCCTACCTCGGGCAGCAGACCTGAATACGGTCACGTTGATATGTCGGTGGCACCGGTCGGCGACTCGAGCGGAGCTGTGGCCATGTTCGGTGACTCGAACAGTGTCTCGGGCATGGCTGCTGGGATTCCCGCACCAGTGATCTCGGCAGCGGTCGCCGCCCGCGGTGCGGGGATAGCAGGTCAGACCCATGGGCCACTGGCGGAAGGTCCGTTCGCTGCAGCGGTCCACACCGCCAAGGACAGGCAAGCGCTACCGTCGCTCGTGGTGGGTGGGCAGGTCAACGATGACTTGGTGCTCGCCCGCACGCTGCTTGCCGCGACCCTCGCTGCCGTAGCTGATTCGTCGCATGGTCTGGAATGGGCGGTGGCGGTAGGGCGGACCCCTGGCGGGCCCGTTGTCATGCTGACCTCGACCGAAGGGCGTGGTTGGCTACCTCCCGGCCTGTTCCTGCCGTCAGAGGTCAACCTGCCGTGGAGGAGGGACTCCATCCTCGGCGCCGCGGGTCGGGAGGCGTTCGCAGCCTTGGAAGGGACCGCCGACCCCGCCCGAATCCTCGCCGAGTTCGGCATGATGGCTGGCCGCCGCAGGAGAGTTCGGATCAGCGCGCTGGTGTCATCGGCGGCCATCTCGGACGGCGCGCGCGCAGCCATCGCCGACGATGCCGCGGTCGAGGGGTGGGTGTCCTCTGCGGAATGCGCCGTCGACTTCACCGCACCCGGTGTCGGACTGGTCGATCGGCTCGCGCTTGCCGGCTCGGACGAACTGTTGCGCCAAGCTGAGACGGTGCCCGAAAGGGAAATTCGGGCCAAGTGCCTCGAGTTGGCGCGAGTCGCGGATGCGCGGGTGCGCGCCGCCGTCTCCGGCATCGACTGGGAGACCGCCACCCGCCGTGCCCGCCGACAACATATCCTCGACGCGCTGCACGCCGGTCAGCACATCCCAGCGAGCTGGTGGGACCAGATCCGCGCAGCGGATAACACGATGGCGTCCGCACTGCTGTCTCGGCAGGTGGACGTGTCGTACGTTCCGGTCGGCGGCATCCGCCCTGATGTATCCGGCAGGGAGGCCATCCGCGGCAAGGTTTTCGAGCGTCGTGCCGATGAACTTCTGCTGTTGCTCGCCGTAGATGCACCTGATCGACAGACTCTACGCGATGCGTTCTATGCGTATGGCCAGATAGTCGAGCACCCGCAGTTACCGGCGGCGGCAGGTGTATTGACATCGGAGATGACCCGGATAGGTAGGGCGGCGGTTCCGGACGTCGAGGTCTCCCGCAGTGTCGGGCCGGGTTCCCATGGTGTCGGTGCCCCCGGCTTCGGTGGGGGTTCCCCGTCCGTCGCCGAACTGCTGAAAGGTCCAGCGGGGTCTGGGGGACCCGCGAAGTAGAGGAGAGCCTGATGAGCAAAGTAGACGACGTCGTCAATAAGGTCATAAATAATGGTGAGAGGGGTATCTGGGACTCTGAGGATTTCAAAGACAGTGAAGCCGAAGACTCGTTGAAGTTGCTGTCCGAATTGAATTCCACCGAGTTCAAGGAGGCGTATGGCAGAATTACTGCTGACACGTCGAGGAGCTATAACTACAATTTAGCTAAACATCTCGCGGAGGATGCTGGTGACCTCGGGAATGACCCGAGATACAAGGATCTCGTCGCAGCGCTCCGGACTGGAGACCTGACAGATGTCATCGCCGCCAAGAAGAAGGAAGAGGAAGAGGCTAGCAAACCGAAATTCGAGGATTATGGAGGTGATAAGTATAAGAACGAGGACAAACATGCGCATTATGTGGACCTGTGGGTGCCGAAGGGGGCCAGTGCGGCGCTGAGAAGCCTGATCGCGGATACCGAGTTCACGATGCAGTGGGATCTCGACACACTCGGCCTCGGTAACCCGAAAGCCGCGCCGGATTTTACCGAAGTGCTGGACGGTGAACAGGTCACGACCGCAAGTGGCTGGTCGGACATCAGAAGCGCGCACGAAGGATTAAATAAACAGCTGGGCGATCGGCAGACCAAGTACAAAGATGATCATAAAGATGTCAAGGGCACCACATACGATTCTGCGATAACGGGCTCCGATGCCTTCAAAGCGCTCGTGGCCATCAAGGACGACCTCAACCGGCAGCTCAAGTTCGAGCCTTCGGATACTACGCATACCGGAGACTCGATCACGGAGCACTCCGGGGGTCCTCCGACTTCGGATATGCAGATCCCTGTTTATGAGAAGAATACGAAGGACGGTACCGATGGTTTCGGAAAATATTTCCTGACTGCCGAAGCGGAGCAGAGGTACTACGTCTCGAGTATTGACACGGCCGCCGAGGATTGGGAAAAGGAGTACGCAAAAGCGGCCAAAAAATACCAGGACAACGCGGACAACGTCGACAACAAGAACGCCAACGACAACAATAAAAACAACAATAACAATAACAACAATAACAATAACAATAATCCGCCCCCGTATCAGACTACTTACACGCCACCCGCGACTACTACTCCGCCTACGGGTAATGAGGATTTCAGTTCCACTTTCGACGATCTACTCGGCGGGTCCACGGACCTCACAGGTTCACCCGACGGTACGCAGTCCCTTCTGGACGGCGGCATCGGTGGTAGCGGTGGCGGATCGCCGAGTGGCGACATAACTTCTGCGCTGCAAGACGGGCTGCCGGGTGGTCCCAGCAGCGGGATCGGCGCGGCCCAGGCTATGCCCGCCGTCAATGCTGCCCCCGCCAGTACTGGTGGTGGCGGTGGCATCGGCGATTTGATGGGCCCGATGATGATGATGAACGCTATGTCGCAGATGGGGAATCAGGGCAACCGTATTCCGACTGATGACAGACGCGAGGAGGAGAAGGAAGCGCGCGAGGCCCGGAAACGTGAGCGGGAGCGCACCGGGCTTGCGCCCACCGTCAACCCCGGCGCTCAGACGGCTCCTCCCGGAGTGGCGGCGCCGGCGTATACGGGTACACCGCCGGCGGTGACAACACCGGGAACGATGGTCGATCACACGATCGGCGATAAGACGGTGAAAGTACCGCCGGTGGTCGCGGAGGCTTTGCAGCGGCAGCAGATGAATGTCGCAATCGACGCCGAATCTGCGTATGCGGGAACTGCGGGTGAGAACTCGCCAGAAGACCATCCGTGGGCGACGGTGAATGATCTGTCCAAGCTGGCGCCGGGCGATGTCGTGCAGTGGGAGAAATACAGTGCGTTGATCGTCAGGGACGAGAACGGCCTGAACATCCTGGAAAACGGTCAACTAGTTCCCTTGGATCCCAACAACCCGCCACTGACCGAAAAATACGGGAGTTTTACGGGTTTCTATCACCCGACCGGTCTGGACGTCGGTTCCAATCCCAACCCTGGTTCGGCAGCGGCGGCGCCACCACCGCCCGTAGCGAGCCAGGCGCAGCCTGCCGGTCCACCACCCGTGACACCGCCGCAACAGATCTGAGCAGCCGAAGGGATGGGCCCGAGGAAGGACATCGTCACGGTGGGGGGCGTGGTGAATGGGCCCATCCCGAGTATGGCTGAGTCTCGTCGTGATCGAATTCGCTATGCGGGCATCGCATCGGGCACGACCGGGATCGCAGCCGTCGGGCCGCCGCATCGGCGGACCAGATGTGGTCGGCGTCCCGCGCTCGTTCCTCGTCGAAATCGATCCGGCGGAGGTTGTGCGGGCCGCTGCTGGTCGGCTGTATCCGACTGCGCATCATCCTGATCGGGTAACGAGGTTCTGGCGGCGGTCGACGTTGTGTTACCGCATGCGGGCAGCGACCGCAGCTCTCGCGTCAGATTTTCGTGCCATCGCTATGGGCTCAAGCGCGGGTCTTCTCGCCGCGCATCGTGGCGGCGAGCTGACCCGGCATGGGCTCGTGGCGCACGTAGGTGCGGGTGAAATCGCCCGATCCGTGCGACAGGGAACGTAGATCGATGGCGTAACGGCTGAGTTCGAGTTCCGGCACCTCGGCGTGGACGCGGGTTCGTCCGGTGCCGTGTGGTTCGGTGCCGAGGACGCGACCACGGCGGCTGGACAGGTCGGTCAGTACCGGGCCGACGTAGTCGTCGGAGACGATGACCCAGATCTCGGCGAGCGGTTCTAGGAGATCGATGCCCGCGGCGGCGGCCGCCTCCCGCAGGGCGAGCGCTCCCGCTGTCTGGAACGCGGCGTCGGAGGAATCGACCGAGTGAGCTTTGCCGTCATAGAGCGTGACCCGCACGTCGACGAGCGGATGCCCGGCCGCCACTCCGCGCGCCGCTTGTGCGCGAACGCCTTTCTCCACCGACGGAATGAACTGTCGCGGAACGACTCCACCGACAACTTTGTCCACGAACTCGATCCCGGAACCGCCGGGAAGTGGTTCGACCTCGATGTCGCAGACGGCGTACTGGCCATGCCCGCCGGACTGTTTGACGTGCCTGCCGTGCCCGGTCGCCTTGGCCGCGAAGGTTTCTCGGAGCGCCACCTTGTGCTCGACCGTGTCGACTTGAACGCCGAATCGCGTCCGCAAGCGTTCCAGGGCCACGTCCCGATGTGCTTCACCGAGGCACCAGAGGACCAGCTGGCCGGTTTGGCTGTTGTTCTCCAGCCGGAGCGCCGGATCCTCGGCCGCCAAACGCGCCAGGCTCTGCGAGAGTTTGTCTTCATCCACCTTGCTGTGGGCGTGAATAGCGATGGGCAGTAAGGGATCCGGCATCGGCCATGGTTCGATCAGCAGAGGTGTGTCGGTGCTCGACAGGGTGTCGCCGGTTTCCGCGTGAGCGAGTTTGGTGACATAGGCGATATCGCCCGCGATCGCCTTGCCCAGTGGCCGCTGCTGTTTGCCGAAAGGGGAGGAGATGGCGCCGACCCGCTCGTCGACGTCATGGCTCTGGTGGCCGCGGTCCGCCATTCCGTGGCCGCGGACATGCACGGTGTCGTCGGTGTGCAGGGTGCCGGAGTAGACGCGCACCAGTGAGACCCGGCCGACGTAGGGGTCGGACGCCGTGCGGATCACCTCTGCCGCGAGTTCGCCCTCGGGGTCGCAACGTAGCTGATGCGGCTGGGCGCCGTTGGTGGCGGATACCGCGTGTTCGGCGGGGGTCGGGAATCCGCCGGTGATGAGGTCCAGCAGTTCGACGGTGCCGAGGCCCTGTTTGGCGTCTTCCGGGGCCGGCGCGGCGAAGAGGACGGGATGGAAGCTGCCACGGGCGACGGCGCGCTCCAGATCGGCGACCAAGGTCTCGAGACCGATGGCTTCGCCCTCGAGATAGCGGTCCATCAGGGTTTCGTCTTCGCTTTCGGCGATGATGCCCTCGATGAGTCTGTTGCGCGCTTCCGCCAACTCCGGAAGCTGCTCAGGGGAGGGATCGTTTTCGACCTCTTCGCCGGAGGAGTAGTCACCGACGCAGCTCGGCAGCAGCTCGACCATTCCGGTGACCGGGCGGTGACCGTCCGGGCCCTTCGGGCCGTAGACCGGAAGATGCAGCGGCAGAATATTCTCCGACGACCCATTGCCGAGCACCCTCCGACAGGTCTCGGTCATTTCGTCGAACTCCGCCCGTGCGGTGTCGAGGTGCGTGATCACGATGGCGCGCGGCATGCCGACCGCGGCGCATTCCTCCCACAGCGCCCTGGTCGTGCCCGCGATGCCTTCGGCTCCCTCGGCGGCCGAGATGACGAACAGCGCCGCGTCCGCGGCGCGCAACCCGGCCCGCAGCTCACCGACGAAATCCGCGTACCCAGGTGTGTCCAGCAGGTTGATCTTCATTCCCATCCAGGCCACCGGCACCACCGACAATTGCACCGACCGGTGCTGCCGATGCTCGATCTCGTCATAATCCGACAGCGAGGTGCCGTCCTCCACCCGTCCTGCCCGGTTCACCGCCCGTGCGGTGAGCGCCATCGCCTCCACCAGCGTGGTTTTTCCCGATCCGCTGTGGCCGACCAGGGCCACATTCCGGATGTGTTCCGGCCGCTCAGCCGCCATTGCTCTGCCGTTGCCCCCCGTAGCACCGCTCGACTTGTCCGCCATGGGTCTCGCTTCCTCGCTTCGACACCGCAGTACTTCGAGCTTCCCACCTCTGGCTGCGGCACGTCCATGAATCGGGCAAGAACCGGGCAATCGCGGCACTGGGGTCGGCCCGCGTTATTGACGGCGTTGCCGCAGGTCGGCCCGTCACTGTGGATGCGGTTCGGGCAGAATGCTCCGGTGTGGTCGCAGTGCCACGGATCGGCGGGTGGCGCGGGGTCGGATCGTCGGTGCAGCGGTGCGGTCAGATGATGCTTTCTTCGATACGTTCGCGTACCCAGAGGAGGAAGGTCCGCACGTCGGCGGAGGGCAGCGCGAATGCTGTCGCGCGGGGACGCTGGAAGCTGCGCAGCGCGGTTTCGATGAGAGGTCGAAATTCGTCCTCCGACGCCGCGATCAGCTGTGCGGCCTCGCGCTTGGCCAGCCAGCTGCCCGTGCGGCAGAACGCTACCGAGCGGCAGCCGTTGAGCACCTGGTTGTCGGCCAGGTGGCCGTCCCCGTCGGTGTGTTCGCGAACCGAGGCCAGAATCGCGGTCAACAGGTCATGCCGGGTCGGTGCCGCAATGACCTGCCGCACCGGACTCCCGAAGAGCAGACGCCCGGTCTGATAGGCGATGGAGCGATCGATGACGTACCAGAAGGCTGGCGCTTGCGTCGCATCGAAACTGGCGCGGTTCGACAGCAGCGGGCCGGTATTGAGATCCAGCAGGTATCCGGCCGCATCAGACGGGTGGGCAGCGAAGTGCGCGTCGTAAACCACCAACTCCAACCCGGCCGCGGGACATGGCAGGGCGGGATGAGCGACCGACTGCGCCAGTTCGCGCACGGCATCTGCGGGAAGGGCCGGGTCGGTTATCACTGCCACATCGATGTCGCTGCGTCCGTGTCGATAGTCCGCGAGCGCGATGGACCCGACCGCGAAGACACTGACGAGATGAGAGCCGCAGACCGCGCGGGTGCGCTGAACGAGGTCTTCCAGGTACGGACGCAATTCGACGGGAAGAGATTGCGGATCCACGAGGGAGTGGGTCATGCGGCCAGTATCCATCCCGCAGTGTGGGGTCGGCGGATCGGCCGGACGAATCCCGCTGCCCACTCGGGAGATCCAGCGCGCGAGCACGGGCTGCCGCGCGCTGGACGCCGGTGGTCATCTCACGCGGAGATGGTTCCGCTGTACGCGGTGAAAGCCCGACCTTTCGATTGGCAGCTGAAGCTGCCGTGGAAGCCGGCTTCACACCTGGATCCCGCGTATTCGATGAACGGGCCCCACTGGCCACTGCCTGTTTTGACGGAATCGAGGGATGGGTTGCCGCCGGGGAGGGTGTAGGCGGTGCCCGAGTCGAAAATCGGGTGCGCGGGCAGCCAGGACTGATCGATGACGATGTCGTTCACAGTGAACGGGAACGGCAGAAAGCTGTACTGCAGGCGCATGGGGTAGCCGAAGTCGCAGCCGACCGTGCCGTCCGCGGCGATGGCGCAGTTGATGCTGCCCGCGCTGAAGTACACCGGCCCCGGATCGGCTTGCGCTGTCGCGCTCAACAGGATCGGGGCCGCAGCCGCGGTCGCTACAACTGCGATGACTCGACGCATGATGCGATTCATGCACAACTCCTCTGAATTCGATGACGCGGAATATGAATCGACAGTTTTGTCGACGGCGCCGGGGTATCCGTTTCAGGTGAGCGGGGGGCGCGCCGGGCGGAGATCGAACTGTGACGGTTCCGATCTCCGTATCGGCCACGCTGGCCTCGACGACGTCCCTCGGATCGATCCCGGCGGGCACCGTTGGGCGATCACGGCCACCGGTAGCGATTCGGTGGTCGGATGAAACGTGGGTTGGGCGCCGGGTCGACGTAGAATACCGAACAGTCGGGTGTTTCCGGCTCGGTGTGGGCGAGCGGCTCGGTGCGGGGCCGTCGAGGCGCCGCACTGTTCGCCGGCTCGCCTGGTTCGTTGTCACGTCAACATCTGTCGACAAGATCGGATGGTGTTTCGGCTATGCGAACTGAAGGTGACGAGTGGGACATCGTCAGCAGCGTCGGACTCACTGCGTTGGGTGTTGCGACGTTTCGGGCGTTGGAGGCGGCCGGTCCTGATCCGCTGATCCAGGACGATTACGCGCCGCTGTTCGTCGAGGCCGCTGGTGAACCGCATTTCGCCGGGCTGTTGGCCGACCCCTCCACGCTTGCCGACACGCCCTTGGTTCCCGGTTTCATGGGCTTTCGGACAAAGTTCTTCGACGAGTTCTTTTTGTCGGCCGCCGCGGACGGAGTGCGGCAGGCGGTGATCATCGCCGCGGGGTTGGATGCGCGCGCCTACCGGCTCGAGTGGCCGGCGGGTACCACAGTGTTCGAGGTGGACCAGCCGAAGGTGTTGGAGTTCAAAGAGAAGGTGCTCACCGAACATCATGCGCACCCGAAGGCCGATCGGCGAGTGGTGGCGGTGGACCTGCGCGACGACTGGCCTGCCGCGCTCGATCGGGCGGGTTTCGATCCCGATCAGCCCACGGCGTGGTCGGCGGAAGGGCTGCTGCCGTATCTTCCCGGTGCGGCGCAGGACGCGTTGTTCGAGCGCATCGATGAACTGTCCGCCCCCGGTAGTCACTTGGGCGTGGAGAGTTTCGTCGCGGGAACCGATGTCAAGCGCTTCGCGAGCATCGAATCGAAGTATTTCGACCACAGCCCCTTCGGCGATATCGACCTGACCGAGCTGTTCTACGACGACGAGCGTGCCGATCCGGTGCAGTGGCTGATCGAAAGCGGCTGGTCGGTACAAACTTTCAGTCCGGCCGAGCTGGCCACGGCCTACCATCGATCGGTGGGGGAGCTCCCCGACGAGGTCGCCGATCTGTGGGAGCGACCGAGGTATCTGATCGCGGTGCATTAGCCTCGCCGCCGTTCGGATGAACTGCCCGCCACCGCGAGACAGCCTCACGGTGGTCCTGTGTGATAGGCGCCGTCGACGCCAGAGCCGGCGTGGTGCGCACAGCGTTCATGACGAGGCCGGTAGTCGGGTGGATTCGAGCTGTACGCCACCGTATTCCGCGACGGCCGCACGCACCGGAAATTCGTGCTGAGGCATGGCTTCTTCATCAGGATGTCGGTGTTGACGAAGCTGCTCGTGCGTCGTCGCGGCAACTCCGGGTGGTTGTCGGCAACGGCGCAATGCCTGGTTCGGGTGTGTGATCGGGACAGGCGGGCGTGGTGGCAGCCACCGGTGGAGGGTTCAGCGCACTGGTGGGATCCATCTGTTCTTCTCGATGGAATTGGCGCTCAATACTTTTGCCTCGGTCAAGCGATTTCCATTGCAGGGCTGATTTGTGGTGGCGAGCTGACCGACTCGCATTCATCGGTGAAATGTCCGCGGGCCGTGGCAGTGTGGGTACCGCTACGAGCTGGGCAGATGTGATTTCTGAACGTTCACCTCACGCTGTCGTATGTGCCCGGGACCGGGCTGATGTCGTGGTGCGGTATATGCCGATGATCGGATTTCGGGAGTTGATAGCGGTGGCGCCGTCTGGTCTGTGGGCGACCGAACTCGCTTGCAACGGGGGCCGACCGGGGCGATGGCAACGTGCATTCATCAACCGCGGGGAGCTCGGAGTCGGTGGCCATCAGGGGCTCGAAGGCATGAAACGTGCGAGTTTCCCACAATCGGGAAGCTGCTGATTTGCTCGTCGGTCAGAATGGCGGCGCAAGTTCGTTGTGAATAGACGGTAGAGGTAGCGTGATGGGTCAAGTGGTGTCGGAACAGCCCTATTCTGCGCTACGGTCGCGTGACGCATTCTCGGCCTGGGTGATCGATTCGCTCCCGACTCTCGGCTCCTCGGTCGTCGAGGGCTCGTTGACGGCGTCCGCCTTCGCCGGTCTGGCCAACCAGGCTCTTGCGGATCTACCGTCCGCGGACGGCAACGACCCCCACACGGCGCGGCGGCTGATCGTCGAGTTGGGCATTATCGGCTCCTCGGTTGTCTGCTACAACCACCGGGAGAACCTCGACGTGGCCCGGCGCGATCCTGGACACAGCTTGGAAGCACTCCGCGTCGGCGCGACGGGGACGCCGTTCCGGGCGTATTTCCGCGGCCTCATCGCACGTTCGGGTACCGGCCACCCGAACCGGGACGCCTATGCGTCGCTGATCCGCTGGAACGCGCCGGAGATGACCGCGTATCGGGGTGACAGCCGCCTCTGCACCGTGCCCAGTGTCTTCGACGACGGCCGCATCCGCACCTATACCGCGGAGATCGGCGAAACGTTGATCATCGAGCTGTTCAAGCGCTGCGAGACCCTCGAGTTGGCCGCAAACGAAGTCCTGCAACCGATCTGGGCCGGTGGGACATCCACCATGGGTCGCGACGAACTCGCCGAGCGGTTCGCGACGGCTCGGCTGATGCTGGCCGGTGTTCGGCGGCTGTTCCTGAACTTCCATCTGGGCGACGAGCGTGGCGCATTGTCGGTGGATCACTTCGTGGATGTCTTTCGTCAGTACGCGATCCACTGGGATCACGACGATGTCCCGCCCAGCGGTCCGCAGGACATCCAGTTCATCCTGCGCGACCTGATGACCGATATTCAGCTGCCCAGCTTCAAACGCCACGTCGAGCGGATACACGCCGGATTGCTGGCCGAAGAGCGACAGGTGGTCACCGACGCGGCGGCACGACCTTCGCTGCCCAGAGTTCTGCTGGACGAGGCCGGGCTGTCCACCGTCGACCTCGCCACCATGTCGGACTCCGAGTTGGCATCGGCGCTGCGCCGATGCCCAGCCCTCGGCGAGTGCTACCTGTACCTGGAACTCAACGCGCGACTGTCGGCCGCCCACCTGATGGTGGCGAAGAAGTACCTGTACAAGCCCAACCGCCAGCGAGACGCGGCGGTACCGGCCCCCGTTCCGAACGACAAGGGCATTACCGAGTTGACCGAGTCCGCCCTGGATCTTCTCAACCGGGCACGCCGTGACCATGTCATGACCGCGATCGGTCGATGGCGCACTGCCGAGGTGGCTGCGCTCTGCGGGGCGACCGTCCAGCGCGACCTCTCGATGGACGAGGCCCTCGCGTTGTTCGCGCCCGGCGAATCGCCGAGTTCGTTGTCGACGTCAAGCCTCGCTTCCTCGTGCGGGACTCGGTAGCGGGCCGCGCAATCACTGTCGAACCAATACGTCAGCGAGCTGAGCCTGATGGGGACCGAGGTGCTGATCGAAGCCGGGACCGAGCTTCCGGCAGCGGTCGCCGAGGCCCGAATGCCACCATGCTTGCCGGCGAGTTCCTGGCCGTCCCGCATCGGCGTTCCCGGCCTGGGTCGGGAAATCTTTGCGGCTAGTTGTGCACGTGCACATGGGAACTGGACCAAGCATCGGTCGGTGTGTGAAGCAGCCCCGGGAACACTAGACTCTGCCGGAATTCTCGGAGGGAGTGCGCGCATATGGCTGATATCGGGGTGAATGCTCGTAAGGCCGCTCGCGGCGGCCCCGAGATCGGGTGTCCGGTCGAGCGTGGCCAGGACGGGGTCTGGCGGGTTCGGGGCTACGCGGCCGGCCTCGCGATGCTGCGCAGCGCGGGAACTCGACAGGCAGGACTGGGGATCGAGACCATCGAAAAGCTGCCGGCGCGGATTCGCCGCCCGGTGTTGTACCGGGACGGTCCGGAACATCGGGAACACCGACGGCAGACGGCCCGGTACTTCACTCCGCGTCGGGTGGACGAGCATTATCGCGAGGTGATGGTGCGCGTGGCCGAAACGCAGCTCGCCGAGCTGCGACGGGCGGGCCGTAAACAGCTCACAGAGCTGAGTTTTCCGCTCGCCATCGAGGTCGTGTCCGCGGTGATCGGACTCACCGACAGTCGCCCCGGTATCCAGCGCAGGTTGGACCGTTTCTTCCCGGAGAAGTTCGGCAAGCCCGGGCTGACCAGTGTGAGTGGGGTCTACTGGACGATCCGGCAGACCTCGGCGTGGCTGCGACTGTATTTCGGCGATGTGCGGCCTGCGGTTCGAGCGCGGCGTCGAGAACGGCAGGACGACCTGATTTCGCACCTGCTCGACGAAGGGTGCACCGATGGCGAGATCCTCGGCGAATGCCTGACATTCGCGGCTGCCGGGATGATCACCGCGCGCGAGTTCGTCAATGTCGCCGCGTGGCACCTTTTCACCGACAGCATGCTGTTGGAGCGGTACCGCACCGCGGCGGAATCCGATCGGCTGGCGATCCTGCGGGAAATGCTGCGGCTCGAACCGGTGATCGGAAATCTGCTGCGTCGCACCACGACTGCGGTAGAGGTGCCGACCGCGGATGGCGGGACAGTCACCGTGCCTCCGGGCGAACTGGTGGACATCGTGCTCAGCGCGGCCAACCTCGACCCGAGGGCGATGGGAGCGCACCCGTCGACCGTCTGCCCCGGCCGCCTGCTTGCCGAGGGCGCCACCGATGTGGGGCTGTCCTTCGGTGCGGGCCCGCACAAGTGCCCAGGAGTGCACATCGCGATGCTGGAGACCGATATCTTCCTCAGCAGACTGTTCGCCCTGGACGGTGTGCGCATGGTGGCGCCGCCACGGGTGAGTTTCAACGAGGAGATCAACAGCTACGAATTGCGTGGGCTGGAAGTTGCGCTGCCACAACCCGATGCGATCTGACCGCCACGGAATCGGCTCTCTCGAGGTTGTCCCTCGAGTTGCGGGCCACACGGTGCTGTTCGATGATGAGCCGGACGCGGTGCGCGACGCGGCGCCCGCGACTTGGTTGAAGGACGACGCGGATGGCCACCAGAGTTCCCTACGCCGAAACGATTCTTACCCAGGTGGTTCCGGGCCCGCCCGGCGATGTCCGAGATTTCTATCGCGACCTTTCCCAGCTGAGCCGGGTTCATCCACTCATCGTCCGTGTCGACCGATTACCGGACACCGACGAGGGCGGCGTCAGCTCGAGCAACTATCGAGTGACCGATCGCATGCCCTTCGGACTGTTCTCGTATCGGATCACCTACCGGGTACAGAGCCGACTGACCGACGACGGAAACCTTGTCGTCGACGTCTACCAGTTCCCGCGGATTCACGTGCACAACGAGGTCTCGTTCGCCGATCACGACTCGGGTACGTTGCTGACCGAACGGCTACGACTGGCCGCACCGTGGGGGCTGCTCACGATCGTTCGGCGGTTGGGTGTCGGTGCGCACGTCACGATGCTCGACAATCTTCGTCGCCGGTTCGCTATGGTTTCTCCGGGTGCGCCCCGATGAGCGGCGCGCGCAACGCGATCGACAGCCGCAGGCCCGCTCCCACTCCGCCGCCGTATCCGCAGGGTTGGTACGCGGTCGGGTTCAGCCGCGAGTTGCGCGCGGGTAGCGTGCTGACGCGGCAATTCATGGGGCGGGAGATCGTTCTGTTCCGCACGGCGAGCGGTCGTCCCGCGGCGGTGCAGGCCCACTGCCCGCACCTGGGAGCGCATCTCGGCCGAGGCGGCGTCGTCATGGGGGAGAACCTCCGCTGTCCTTTTCACGGTTTCCAGTTCGACACCACAGGCAGCTGCGCCGCGACGCCGTACGGGTCGCCACCACCGGCGGCCCGGCTCGGAGTGCTCGAACTGCGGGAGGTGTGTGGTGCTCTCCTGCTCTTTCACGACCCGCTGGGCGCCGAGGCGACCTGGGAGGTGACCGCGCCCGAGCAACTCGATCGAGAATGGTGGCCGGTAGGGCACGCCACGCTGCGGCATCGGGGGCATCCGCAGGAGGTCACCGAGAACAGTGCGGATCTCGGGCACCTCACGGTGCTGCACGGCTTCCGGAACGTGGAGGTACTCGAGCCGCTGCGCGTCGACGGCCAGCGCCTGCATACCCGGTACGCCATTCGGCGGCGGACGCCGTTCTTGCCGGGCAGCCTGCCGCTCGAATTCGACGTGCACGTCGACGGTCTGGGCTTTTCGCGAGTCGAGCTCACGATGCCCACACTCGGATGGCAATTGCGACAGCTGGTATTGCCCACTCCGATCGACCGGGACCGGTTGGAGTTGCGCCTGGCCCTCACCGTGCGCAGACGCGGTCGGGCGTGGGCCGGCCCGGATCTTCTACTCCAGCGATTCGCGCTGCACGCGTTCGTCTCCGAGGTGCGCGCCGACATCGCGATCTGGGACCACAAGTGCTATCTCGGCAGGCCTGCACTGGCTGCGGGTGACGGCCCGATCGGCCGGTACCGCAAGTGGGCACAGCAGTTCTACCAGGGCGACAGTGAGCCGGACACGGCAGAGAACCCGTTCGCTTCCTCGGAGGTGTCATGAAAGTCGCGATCGCAGAACAGGGTTCGTGCCCGTCGCCGCACGAAGCCTCCCCGCCCTTGGCTTTCCCCGCCGGCGGCACGACGCCGCTGGTGGGTGTCTACCGTCGGCTTCGCGCCATCATCACCGATCCGGTCGGTCTGGTCGAACGGTCGGCCGCTACGCACGGCGACCTGTTCACACTCCGGATCCCGTTCGCCTTCGACCTCACCTATGTGCTCGGCGCCGACGCTTACCGTGCCGTCATGTCCCTGCCCGCGGAGCAGGCCACCATCGGCCCGGTCTTCGGCAACGTACCGACGGTGGGATTCTGGTTCCCTCGTTCATCGCGTGATACGGACTCGTTGCAGAACCTGGTCTTGGCCGGTCGGCGCCTGATGGCGCAGTTGATGACATCCGCACGGATAGCCGAACTCGCCGACGCCATCCCCGAGATAGTCACCCGGCGAACCACCGGTTGGAGCGACCAGGTCGATCTCTCCACCGACATCCACCCCATCATTTACGAAGCATCGTGCCGCTCACTGCTCGGTGAGCGCGTCTGGGCGGACATCGGGGAACAGCTGATTCCGCTCTATCGGGCGATCGCCAATGGCATAGACATTCCACGAGCCACGCTGGCCAAGACCCCGTGGCAGATTTTCATGCCCGAATATCGGGCGACCAAGGCCCTGTATCGGGTACTACGGGGGGCCCGGCAACGGCATGCCGATGCCGATTCGCCACTTCTGCAGGCGGTCGCCGAGGCTCGGAGCGACAACACGGCACTATCGGACGCCGACGGCGTCTGGATGCTCATGTACGTGCTGTGGAACGCTACCGCCTATCCGGGCAGCTACACCTATTGGACGTTGATCGACATCCTGCAGCGTCCGCCGTTGCTCGCCGAACTACGAGCGGAGCCGGAACTATCCGAACGTCAAGCGTTTCTGAGCCGGTGTCTGCAGGAGACCATCCGGCTCAACCCGGTCACTTCACTGGTCCGCTCGTTGACGGTGCCACTGCACATCGACCACGACGGTCGGCGATATCACGTGCCGGCGGGTGGCTATATCGGTGTGTTTCCGGGTGCGTTGAACCGTGATCCGGGGTTGGTGCAGAGCCCGGACAACTATCGGCCCGACCGGCACGCGCGCGGGGAAACCGCACAGTTGGCGTTGTTCGGCCGCGGTGCATTCGGTTGCGTGGCAAGGGAATTCAGCAAGGTACTGACCGCCGTCACGCTCGATCACCTGCTGTCTCGGTACGAACTCGACCTGCTCGAGGCGCCACCCGCTCGCCGCTGTCGGGTTCATCTGACTTATCCGTCTGTTCCGACTCCGGCGCGCGTCTCGCATATGTCCCCGGTGCTGAAAGCGAGCTGATGCACACGACCGCGTAACAACCCGCGCAGGTTCGGGTTGCGAAATCCGCCGAGCACGACCAACGACTTACGAGGCTCGACGCCTTGTTCTATCGACACAGAGTCAGAGGAGGTCCGATGGGCCAATTATCGAACAAGGTGGTGTTCGTCACCGGGGCCGCGCGTGGGCAGGGGCGCAGCCACGCGGTGCGGCTGGCGCAGGAAGGCGCCGACATCATCGCCACCGACATCCCCGCGCAGGTGGACAGCGTCCCCTACCCTCTTGCCACCGCGGCGGATCTGGCGGAAACGGTGCGTGCGGTCGAGGCGGTCGGCGGGAAGATCATCGCCGGTCAGGCCGACGTGCGGGATCTCGCCGCGCAGGCTGCGATTGTCGAGCGGGGTGTGGACCGGTTCGGGCGGCTGGACATCGTTCTGGCCAACGCGGGGATCTCGAACCCGGCGTCCACCCTCGAGATGAGCGAGCAGGCCTGGCAGGACATGATCGACATCAACCTGACCGGGGTATGGAAATCGCTCAAGGTCTCCGTCCCGCACATCATCGCCGGCGGCCGGGGCGGCGCGGTGGTGATCACCAGCTCGTTGGCGGCGATGAAGACGAACGAGAATATGGCGCACTACAGCGCCGCGAAGGCCGGCTTGGTCGCGATGATGAAAGTGATGGCGACCGAATGGGCGCCCCACCGGATCCGGGTCAACACCGTGCATCCGACGACCGTTGCGACCGAAATGATTCTCAACGACTCGGTATACCGGCTCTTCCGACCGGACCTGGACAATCCGAGCCGCGCAGATTTCGAAGTGGCCGCGCGGACACTCAACAAGCTGCCGGTCGCCGCTCTGGAAGTCGAGGACGTCACCAATGCGGTGTGCTACCTGGTGTCCGATGCCGGTCGTTACGTCACGGGAACAACTCTCACGATAGATGCCGGCGGTGCCCTGTGACCGCGCCAGTACAGCCGAATAGTCCGATGCCGCTGGATCGCACTGAGATCGATTACCCGGCGGTGGTGGCGAATCTGCTCGATTCGTTGCTGCGGGTGCCGGAACATCGTGCGGAGATCGAATATCTACAGCACCGCCTGTCGGTCAGCCGCGAAGAAATAATAGCCGCGTGGCTGTTCTATGATCTCTCCATCACGAGTTATTCGAATGAAGCGTATTCTTCGACGGTGCTCAGACTGGCAATGCACTTGCACAACTCGCTGGTCGGCAACTGGCACGACCGGCGGCAGGCCACTGTTGTGGAGTATTTGAGCAGAATCTCGCCGACCACTATTTGTGAGATCGGTTTCGGCACTCCGCAACGCTACGTCCGAGAGTTTCTCGGCGGTTCCGGGACGGCGATGGCGCTGTGCGAATACGATACCGGCAGTCTGGAGTTCGCGGCGACAGTGCTCGAGCACTGGCGGCCCGACTGGGCGGACTCGGTGACATTGCTCCGACACAGCATGGATGACGACCCGCTCCCTTCCGGATACTCGGTCTATATCTTTCAAGATTCGATCGAACATGCGTTGCGTCCTACCGAGACTCTGCGTTCTTATGTCGACGGCGTACCCGTCGGCACGCATTTCATCTTCTCGCTGCCGGTGGAGGTCGACCATCCCATCCCGGGACACCACATCTCCTGGACCGAGGAGAATGCCGTGATCGATTGGTTGAGTACGGCTGGACTCACCGTTCTCGACAAGGAAGTGATCTGCTTCCGGAGTGGTCTCGACCTGCACTCCCATTGTCTGCATCCGGACACCCGCCAGCTGGTGACGCTCGCCGTGAAGAAAGGCGATCGGCAGGCCGTATCTCCGGATACCGGGAGACTCTGAGGATCCTGCCCGATAGCGTTCGTTCTCCGACAACATCACCGGGATGGCGATTTCGGACGACCTACCGAGGGCGCGGCGCACGGTGGCTTCGGTGGCGCCGGTGATCTTCGGCCCCGCGCCCGCGGTGCATCGCGGTGTCCAGCACTACGGCCAGTCCGATTCTTGGGTGGAATTTCGCCGCCATCGAACCGGTGCTGACCGAAAAGGCACGTGCGGTGCTCACCGGGCGTGCCCGATCGCCTCCCGTGGTTTCGCGACGCATGCCATCGGTCGGAGCGATCAGCGAGGCCGGGCGCCTTTGCGCGCGGTCTGGCAGGAATGGATTCTCGATGGTGCCGCCAGCCATCGGTGCGGAGAGCACGGGAGCCTGCACCGAGCGCCATGGTGGAGCCAGCGAATCGAGAGGCCGGGTGCGATCCGTGCCGCGACGAGGCGGGGGGAGCGACTCCCGACGACGAGTGGCACGGCAGCAGCCTGCGCGTTCGCTAGCTGATGTCGCTCGTCGGGTGGAAACTATAGCTTGTTAGGCGAACTATCTTCCCTCTATGATCGCCGCACAGCTAACTTGTGGAGATCGCAGCATGACCGTAGCAACCGAAGTCAAGGCCCCGGGTTATTCCCGCGTCATCGCGCCGCCGGGCTGGAGCCGCTGGCTGGTTCCGCCCGCCGCACTGTCTATCCATCTCGCCATCGGACAGGCGTATGCGTGGAGCGTTTTCAAGCCGCCGCTGGAAAAATCGATGCACATCTCGGGCACAGGTAGTGCGCTGCCGTTCCAGCTCGCCATCGTGATGCTCGGTTTGTCAGCGGCCTTCGGCGGCACCATTGTCGAGCGGCGCGGTCCGCGCTGGGCGATGAAGGTTTCCCTGGCGTGCTTCTCGTCCGGTCTGCTGATTTCCGCGCTCGGCGCGGCGGTCGGCGCGTACTGGCTCGTCGTCTTGGGGTACGGGTTCGTCGGTGGGATCGGGCTCGGCATCGGCTACATCTCGCCGGTCTCCACCCTGATCCGATGGTTTCCCGACCGGCCCGGCATGGCGACCGGCTTCGCGATCATGGGCTTCGGTGGCGGCGCGCTGATCGCGTCGCCGTGGACGACCCAGTTGCTGTCGAGTTTCGGTAAAGACCAGACCGGTATCGCCGAGACCTTCCTGGTCATGGGTGTGATCTACGCGGTGTTCATGTCGGTCGGCGTGCTGCTCATCCGGGTGCCGCCGCCCGGTTGGCGGCCCGCGGGCTGGGAGCCTTCGGCGAACACTTCCAAGCTGATCAGCAGCTACGACGTCGCCGCACGCGACGCGATCCGTACTCCGCAATTCTGGTTGTTGTGGATCGTGCTGTGTTTCAACGTCACCGCGGGCATCGGCATCCTCGAGAAGGCGGCGCCGATGGTGGTGGACTTCTTCAAGAACACCTCGACTCCGGTGACGGTCGCCGCGTCGGCCGGCTTCGTCGCCGTGCTGTCGGCGGCGAATATGGCAGGGCGCATCGGCTGGTCCTCCCTGTCGGACCTGATCGGCCGCAAGAGCATGTACCGGATCTACCTCGGTGTCGGTGCGCTCGCCTATGCGCTGGTCTGGTCGGTCGGTCAAGCGAACAAGCCGGTCTTCATCCTCGGCGCCATGGTGATCCTGTCCTTCTACGGTGGTGGATTCGCCACCGCTCCGGCGTATCTCAAGGATCTGTTCGGTTCGTATCAGGTCGGCGCGATCCATGGTCGACTGCTCACGGCGTGGTCGGTGGCCGGCGTCGCCGGGCCGTTGATCGTCAACGCCGTCGCGGACTCGGGTCAGGAGGCGGGTAAGACCGGGCCCGGGCTCTATGGACCGTCATTCGCCATCATGATCACACTGCTCTGTGTTGGCTTCGTCGCCAACGAACTGATTCGCCCGGTCGCGGCGAAGTACCACCGACCGGTCGCCGCGCCGGCCGTCGTCGCGGAGGGATAACCGACATGACCGAATTCAACCGAGCCGAGGCCGCCTCGGCACGGCGTATGCCACTGCTGGTCTTCTCCTGGGTGTGGGTTACCGTGCCGTTCGCCTACGGCGTAGATCGCCTGATCGTGAATCTGCTCAAGCTGTTCCAATAAGGTCGGGCACTCGGGTCCGCCGCATCGAGACGGATGGCTCGCAGTTCTGCGAGCCATCACTTGGTGGGCGCGCCGATCGAGAAGCCGGTGATGACACCGGCGACGATCGAGTGATCGGATTGCTTCTGCCCGAAAACGGCGACGGTGGCGCCGACGCGGATGTCGGCCGCCCGAGTGGCAAGCATCACGTACACCCTGGTGCGCGCGGTGGTGTGGACGTTGATGTTGCTGCCGGTCGCCAGATTCGCGACCACGAGGGTCTTGCCGTCATTGGTGGTGACCCTCCCGAAGGCCGCCCCGCCCCCCACCGGGGTGACCGGGGGAGCGGACACGGGTGTTGTCGCGCGCGCGGTGGTCGTCGGTGTCGTGATGCTGGGCGGAGCGCTGGTACGGAACGCGGTTTTCGACGCCGCGGGCTCGGTGGAACGGTCGGCGATCAGACAACCGGAGACCACCAGAAGCACGACGCCGATGCAGAGTCCGACGAGTGCAGCCGCGCTCGAGTGGCGCAGGCGGTGCGGTTCGTCCAGTGTGCCTTGTGGTTTCGGCGTAGGCGTCGTGGCTTCCGTATCGGAGCCGCCGGATGATTCAACGCCGGTCATCGTCGCATCCCGCGGTGGGTGCACGGTGGATCGGTGAACCGAGCTCGCGGCCGGCCTCGGACAGCGGACTGGCGCCGCTCGCGGTAGTGGCTGCTTTCGCACTCGTCATGCAGATCGATGTCGCAACGAGACCTTCGGGATCGCCCGCGATCCGAACTGGTGGACCGAATCTCGCTGCTGTCCGACCAAGTGCGCTCCAACGGGGCATGTGCCAAGCCTAGATGGCTGTGGGTCTGCGCTTGTTGTCACTGGCGGGAGTACCGACGCGGGCAGCGCCGCCGGATGTGTGTGTTGTCCGGATCCGACCGAGAACTGCCGCGGTGGTTGCCTGGTCTCGGGTCGGCACCCGTTCGCGCATCTGCGGCCGGCGTCCGTCAGACGCGTAAGGGAGTTCCGGTTCACTCTCGGAAGGCGATATGGCGCGCCGGAGGTCGCAAAAATATCAGGCTGTGACGTCATCTCCTTATCGCAACAATTATGCGTGCTTTCTGACGTCGTGCGGCGACAAGTGCTAATTTTCGACATGCCCGCTTTCTAGAACCCGTGGTATCAGGTGGTGCCTGGGCCGAATCTCTGACCGTGTTGTAGAGAGGTTGGTGACCATGAAGATGCGTGCGGCCCGAATGCACGGGTATAAAGAGCCGCTGCGGCTCGAAGAGATTCCGGTTCCAGATTTCGGACCGGAGGAAGTATTGGTCAAGGTCGGCGGCGCCGGAGTATGCCGCAGCGACTTCCAAATGATAGACGGCTACTTCGCGGACTCGCTGACCTTGGAATTTCCGGTTACCCCAGGACATGAGATCGCCGGTTGGGTCGATGGCATCGGCGCCGAGGTGCCCAAGTCGGCCGGTCTCGCGGAAGGTGATCAGGTCGTCGTCGAGAGTTGCTGGGGTGATGGCGTATGCCGTCAGTGTCACGACGGAAACGAACAGCTGTGTGGCCACGGACAGTGGGCGGGTTTCGGTCCGCCCGGCGGCTATCAGGAGTATGTGCCCGTGCACTACCGGCATCTGATCCGGGTACCGGCACACGATGATGTTCTTCCGCAGAACTTGGCGCCGTTGACCGATGCCGGGCTGACGCCGTACCGCGGACTCAAGAAGCTCAGATCAGCGGGTGTCCTGGGGGCCGGGCGCACAGTGGCGGTGATGGGTGTCGGGGGCCTGGGCGTCTACGCGACGCAGTACGCGAAGTTGCTCGGCGGCGGCGCGACAGTGGTGGCGTTTGCCCGCAATGACGACAAACTCGCGGTCGCCAGGGAAAACGGCGCCGACCACACCATCAACACTCGAGGCAAGACGGCCGAGGAAGTGCGGACCGCGCTGGAAAGCGGCACCGGACGTCCGGACGTCGACGCGGTCATCGAGTGCGCGGGATCCGAAGAATCCATCCGGATGGCGTTCGACGTGCTCGCGATCGAGGGTGCGGTCGCATCGGTCGGCCTGATCGGTAACCGCATCAACATTCCCCTGTTCCCGTTCGTGGCCAAGGAATTCAGCTATTTCGGATCGTTTTGGGGCAATTACAACGACCTCACCGAGGTGATCGCGTTAGCCGAAGCCGGTCGGATCCGGCATACCGTGACCCCGGTTCGCTTCGATGACATCAACGACACGGTCGACGCGCTGGCCCGCGGTGACATCGTCGGACGTGCCGTCATGGTCTACAACTAGGGCGACACGACATCGAGCACCGCGATCGTTCGGTCGCTCGCGGTTTCTCACCACATCGGACGCGGCGGTCGTCCGGCGCGCCGACCGAATCACCGGCGTCGATCGGTCGACAATTCACTCGTCGCAGGCTTATCGAAGCCTGATTGGTGTCATGCGCCACATATTCGAAGAAGTGGTGAACCTTGATGATCAGCAAAACCGAAGCTGGAGAAATGATCTCCCGCGCTCGATTCCGGTCCGGCATCTCCTGGTCGGAGATCGCCGGCACAATCGGCAAGCCTGTCGTATGGACGACGGCAGCGCTTCTGGGTCAGCACCCGATGCGCGCGGAAGACGCGAGAAAAGTCGGGGAGATACTGAAACTGGACGACGACGTCGTAGAGGCGCTCCAGGTCCAGCCCTATCGCGGTGCCTCCGACTCCCTGATCCCGACCGACCCGACGATCTATCGGTTCTACGAGGCGCTGCGCGTGTACGGGCCGGCACTCAAGGAATTGATTCACGAAGAATTCGGTGACGGGATCATGAGTGCCATCAATTTCACCGTGGACGTCCGGCGGCGCGCCGACCCCGGCGGGGATCGTGTCGTCGTGACCCTGGACGGGAAGTTTCTCGAATACCAGTGGTGACCATTGCCGCGTCGATCACCGTGGCACAGGGCGGCATCCGCGTGACGGACATCGTTTGTCGCTGATCGCGCCACAACGGTCGCTACCGGACGACGATGTCGTCCAGGGCTATGGACACAATCAGGGGTTCCGGCACTTTGTTGCCGGCCTCGTCCCGGCTGTAGACCATTCGGGTGGTCGGGATGATGAGCCCTTCGACCTCGCGATGGCCGGACATATAGTGCGCGCTGGGTGCGCCTCCACCTATGTCGACGTTGTAGTCGCGGCGCCGCAGCAGGCCTGCGGCATCGGCGTAGAGGATCTGCTCGGTGCTATGGGTGGCGATATCGGAGGGATAGGTCACCTTCAGCCGCCGGAACTTCTCCCCGTTCTCGGTCCACGGCTCGATCTCCGCTGTCCGTACGCCGGGAAAGGTGAGTGAGATCGGCTCGGTCAGGTACGTCCACATCGCATACCCAGCGAAGTAGGCGAGCTGCAACCTGGTCCAAGGCGTGGTCAGTTCATGCCCCGCGAAGGAATCGCGCGGATTTCGCAGCTCTTCGACAACGTCGCCGTCGGTGGTCTCGACCGCGATCCGATCGGGGGTGAACGCGGTGCGCCGGTCCGGTGCGAAGAACGGCTCGTGCGAGGTGAACTGTCGGTGCAGATCAACGGTGACGCGGATGTCATCGAGGGCGCCCGGGTGACCCTTCATCGGCCACAGCACGCCATCGACCCGCTGCCGGGCCGAGATCTGTTCGGCGGCCTGCCAGCGATCGAGGCCGCCATAGGCGTCGAAGATGGTGGTGAGCAGTGTGGTCATCGTGGTCAACTCCTTACTGGGTGATAGCGAGCGGCTCGTTCACGAACGCGGCAACCTCCTTCGGGTACCGGCGCGGGAAGGCGTGCGCGGCGGTGGGGTGGCGATGTCCCTTCGCCTGCCGTGCCTTCCTGATGCGCGATCAAGTCCCACAGAGCCAGTGTGCGCGCTCATCGGGGAGCAGCGGGCTCGGTTCGGTGTCGTTTGGATCCGCACTCGAATGGTGAGTCCGCCGGCTGTGCACACCGCACCGAACAACCGGCCGCGGGCAAGCGCAAGTGAGTATCGAACTCGCGACGGTTCGAGGCAGATCGGCCCCGAGACGGCGGTTTCGTTGCGAAAGGCTTACGCGATGGCGACGACGGTGCTGCTGAGACGTTTTCGCCTGGTCGGCAACGTTATCCGACTAGTGAGGGATCCGTTGCAGGCGTTGGCCGCGCTGCCCGCACAGGGCGACATCGTGCCGATCGGACTGGGACGGCGGCGGGCGTTCGTGATCTGCGACCCCGAACTGATGAGGCAGGTCCTGGTCGACGATCGAACCTACGACAAAGGCGGCGTGCTCGCCGAGCGGGGCAGGGCGATCGTGGGCAACGGCCTGGTCACCTGTGGTCACGCCCCCCCATCGTCGCCAGCGGCGGGTGCAACCCGCCTTCCACAGAGACTCGCTGCCCGGCTATGCGGAGACGACAGCCGAACCGGTCGCCGCGGTGAGCGGAGCATGGTGAGACGGCGGGATCATCGACGCACTGGCGGCCATGTACGCGATCAGCACGCGGATCGCCTGCGCGACGATGCTCGCGACCGAGCTACCAGCGGCTCACCCAGGTGGCGCGGGACCTGGATGCCGTCATGTCGGGGCGGTACCGGCGTGTTCTCCTTCCAGCGTTCGCTGGATCGGGTTCCCACGCCGGGAAGACGCCGCTGCGACCACGCTGTGGCACGACTGCGCGGCCTGGGTGCGGACATCATCGCCGGTTCGCGGGCCGCCGATGGTGGCGCCATCCTGTCCGTTCTGGCGGTGGCTCGCGACGAGAGGATGGGAGCCCGAAAGTGCATCGGCACTTCGCCCTGAACGAAATGGCTTTGGTCGTGGCCACTTTCGTCAGAGGATGGCGCTTCGAGACCGCATCCGACCACCACACCCGGGCCGCGCCCAGATTCGTACCGGGCCCGCGGACACTTCGCCTGCGTACCCTGGCGCGGAGACGCCCCCAGGCTTTGGTGCGGAGCCGTCCGCGCGTCGCCGCACCGAGGCCGTCGGGCATCGACCGACACTCGCCGCTCGGCTTTGTTCGGTGGTAGTGGCGAAATGTCCTGTGGAAGTGGATGATCCGGCAATCAGCGCGCTACGACTCGCGTGCGATGCCGGATTGGTCGACATGGCGACCCTCCCGATTGTGGGAAGCCATTTCTGCTCGGCTCCTTCGTACACTCCTGACACTCCCACAAGGTGTACGGCCTCCATCGAATGACCTCGGGGCCGAGGTGGGAGGCCCCGAAGGCCCGGGGCCGGTCCGGATAACAGGGAGAGGCCACAGATGACCGCCGTTGATAATGGCATACAGGTGAACGAGATCGTGCGCGCCGACTCGGAACTGCTGGAAGTGGATCTGGCGGTTTTCCTCGCCAAACTGACGGTCTCGGCCTCGCGCGTAGCGGGTGCGGCCAATGGGCCGCGAGAGCTGGATTCCGCTCTGCGGCAAGCGTTCCACGGACCGGTCGCCGACGCACTCGGCTCCAAGGTGGGGCAGCAAGCCTTGCGCCCGGCTGGCGGACCCGGCTTCCGGCCGTCGATCTCGTATTGGGTTTTCCGGAATTATCGGGGTTTCACCAACTCTGGCGAGGCGGCTGCCGATCTTCCGGTCATCCGCCGGGTGGCGGTCGCGGTTCGAATTCTGTTGAAGGCCGCGGTCGTTCTCGACGATATCGAGGACGGCAGTCCGGTGCGATACGGCGAATCCGCCTTGCACGCCGTCCACGGGGTGCCACTCGCGCTCAATACCGGTGCGTGGATGGTGCTCGCCGCGCTGCGCCACACCGAAACGCCCGCTGTCGTGAACTACCTGGTGCGAGCTGTCGAAAACGGCTTCATCGGTCAGGCGGTGGATATGTCGACCCGGCTGGCCGAGATTCGCCGCGAGATCGTGGCGGCGAAAGCACAAGACCGCCTGACGTTCTGGGAGTCGGTCGCGACGCTGAAGACCTCGACACTGTTCCGGATGCCACTGAATGCCGCCGCGACCGCGCTACATGTGCCGGACGACGAACTCGCCGAACTCGACGATGCGATGCGGCAGCTCGGATTGGCGAGCCAGATCTTCAACGACCTCACCGATTTCGTGCCCGAATTCGGCGGCGCCAACACCTACGAGGATTTCGACGGGCTCACCAACCGGGTGTCGCTCGAACTGCTCGGCACCGAATCCGCGCTGCCCGACCTCGCTACCGACCTGGTCGGAGACCGGCTGAAGACGTTCACCCTCGGCCACCGCGGACTCGGTGCGACGCTTGGCGAACTCGCCGAACAAGCGGTCGACCTCAAGGAGCAGGCCAAGGGCCGGATTCATCAATTGTGCCGATCGGCCGAGAGCGCGGCATATTTCGACCTGACGATCGACCGTAAAGGCCACATGATGGAGCGGTTGCGCGACGCCGTCCGCGCCCAACGTCCGACCGAGTAGAACGACACGAGCATGATCATGCGGCGGCTTCGCGCCGAAACCCGTTCCTGGCATGACGCGCTGGAGGCGACGCCGTTCAGCATCGATCTGGTGGGCCGGACCCTGCCGCTGCGCCGATATGTCGGCCAGCTGGCGGCCTATCGAATCATCCTCGACACCCTGGAGACCCGGCTGGCTGGGTCGGCCGATCCGATCGTGGCCGCGGTGTGGTGTGCCGACCTGGCCAAAGTCCCGCTGCTGAACGAGGATCTGGAGTTCTTCGCCGCGGTGTCCGCCGACGACATCCCGGCCGCGGTCGTCTGCGCTGCGGAACAGTTCGCCGCGACGATCTCCGACTACGCGTCAAAAGACCCGGTGTCGTCGCTCGGGTTCCTCTACGTCATGGAGGGTTCCACGCTGGGCGGCTTGGAGTTGGCCGGACATGTCCGGGCGACGTTCGGACTGACGGACAGTCGTGGACTTGCCTATTACAGCAGCGGCGATCGACGGCGTTGGGCGGCTTACGCGACCCGGATGAACGACGCACTGCTCGACGAATCCCAGCAGCGGCGAGTCCTGGAGACGGCAGACGAAGGCTACCGGGCGATCGCTGGCACGATTGCCGCACTGTCCGAGCCGGCTCACGGTGAACCGACGCCGGACGACGCCGACTGAGGCCGACGACCATGATCCGGGTATGCGTGGTTGTCGGTAGTGTCCTCGTGCGGCGGGCCGGACGTGACGGTCAATCGCCGAAGCGCGCCAGGACGGCGCTGGCCTCTTGGGAGGCAGTGCCTTCTTCGGCGAGATGTGCCATCGTCGGGGCGATCTCGCGGCCGTGGTGGACCATCGCCTGCGCGTAGAGGCGGCCTGCTCGGTAGGAGGAACGGACCAGCGGCCCCGCCATGACACCTGCGAAGCCGATTTCCTCGGCCATCGTCGAGTGCTCCACGAACTCCTCCGGCTTCACCCAGCGGTCGACCGGGTGGTGGCGCGGGGAGGGACGCAGGTACTGCGTAATGGTGAGGATGTCGCAGCCTGCTTCATGCAAGTCGCGCATGGCCTGGGTGACTTCCTCCGGGGTCTCGCCCATGCCGAGGATCAGGTTGGACTTGGTGACCAGTCCGGCGTCGCGAGCCGCGGTCAGCACCGCGAGAGAGCGTTCGTAGCGGAAGGCGGGCCGGATGCGCTTGAAGATCCGCGGCACGGTCTCGAGGTTGTGTGCCAGCACTTCGGGGCGGGAGGAGAACACCTCGGATAGTTGGTCGGGATCGGCGTTGAAGTCGGGGATGAGGAGTTCGACGCCGGTGCTGGGATTCAGCGCTTTGATGGCTCGCACGGTTTCGGCGTAGAGCCAGGCGCCGCCGTCTTCCAGGTCGTCGCGGGCGACGCCGGTGATGGTGGAGTAACGCAGGCCCATGGCCTGGACGCTCTCCGCGACGCGGCGCGGCTCGTCGCGATCGAGCGCGACGGGCTTGCCGGTATCGATCTGGCAGAAGTCACACCGACGGGTGCACTGCTCGCCGCCGATCAGGAAGGTGGCCTCGCGGTCTTCCCAGCATTCGAAGATGTTGGGGCAGCCTGCTTCCTCGCAGACGGTGTGCAGGCCTTCGCGTTTCACCAGGCCCTTGAGTTCGGAGTACTCGGGGCCCATGGTGGCGCGGGTGCGAATCCACTTGGGCTTGCGCTCGATCGGGGTTTCCGCGTTGCGGACCTCGATGCGCAGGAGTTTGCGGCCGTTCGCGGCGCGAGCGTCGGAGGCGGAGGCGGAAGCTTGCGTAGTCATGGAGGGCCCTGAGATCCGCGCAGCGGATTCCGCCGCGGCGCCGTTATGTGGTGTCGGGGTGTCGACTGAGGTCACTCGATCGACCTTACGCCGTGGCTGTCGGGCGCTGTGGGGTCGTACCGACCTGCGTCGCGCGGGGGATGTCGTGGTCGGTGACCGGAAGTTCGCCGTTGAGGGCGCGGATGATCGCGTCGGACACCAGTGGCTTGATCTCGGCCACGGTCACCTCCCGGCCGAGCTCACGGGTCAGCGTGGTCACGCCCGCGTCGCGAATGCCGCATGGGACGATGGCCTGGAAGCCGTCCAAGGCGGAGTTGCAGTTGAACGAGATGCCGTGCAGGGCGACGCCACGTTGAACGCGAATGCCGATCGACGCGATCTTGCGCTCGGCGAACAGCTCGGTCGCGGGCAGCCATACGCCGGAACGGCCCTCCACTCGGCCACAGGTGAGGCCGAGGTCGGTGCAGACGGTGATCAGCGCCTGCTCGAGCCGGCGCACATAATTCACCACGTCGACCGGCTCGGCCAAGCGCACGATCGGGTAGCCGACGAGCTGGCCGGGGCCGTGCCAGGTGATCTTTCCGCCGCGGTCCACCTCGACTACCGGGCTGCCGTCGATCGGCAGATCCTCGGCCTCGGTCCGGCGGCCCGCGGTGTACACCGACGGGTGTTCGAGCAGCAGCAGATGATCGGATCCGCTGCCCTCGGCCCGCTCTGCGGCGATGGTGCGCTGCAGGTCCCAGGCCGCGTGGTAGTCGATAAGTCCGAGATCCTCGACGACGATCGGGGTCGTATCGAATCGAGCGGACAGGGTGGTGCGCGTGTCGTTCACAGCCATGACGGTACGCCCAGGGCGATAGCCGACTCCAGCGCCTCGGTGTGGGAACTACCACATCGGATCGGGTTTGCCGGGGGAGAGCTGATCATTCGCTCGGCTGCCGAGCGTGCAGCGGCGCCACCGTGGGCGCCGAGATTGCCGACGAGCGGCGCGATGGCTCCGGGTGGCCGCCGATCGCGACGAATGGAATAACTGGGCAGTGATTCGAATCACTGCCCACAAGGCCAGCCTGGATCGGGCGCAGCTGCGGCTCAGTCGGGGTCGATCGGCAATGTCAGCTGCATGAGTGTCAAATCCATCCAGCGCCCGAACTTGTGCCCGACCTCGGGCAGCACACCGACCGTGCGGAAGCCGAAGCGCTCGTGTAGCTGGATGGAAGCGGTATTGCCGGATTCGATCGCGGCGACCATCGCGTGCACGGTGCCGGCGCGCCGCGCTCGGTCGATGAGCTCGCCGAGCAGTGCGGTGGCGATGCCGCGGCGGTGGAAGCGCTCGTCGACGTAGACCGAGTTCTCCACTGTGAAGCGGTAGCCGGATTTGGTGCGCCACGGACCGTAACTCGCGTAACCGGCCAGCTCCCCATCGATCGCGGCGACCAGTACCGGCAGCCCCGCTCCGGTGCGATCGCGGAACCAGGCGACACGCTCGTCCAACTGCACCTGCTCGGTGTCCCAGATCGCGGTGGAGGCGGCGATGTTCGTGTTGTGGATGGTGAGGATCGGGGGCAGATCGTCAGGGTGCGCGTCGCGGATGACGGTCACTGGCCTGGTATCGAGTTGGTCGGTCATCGGGCGTCTCCGGGTCGCCCCACCGCGGCCCCGAGCGCGGCGCCGATGGTGGGATGCTGGAAGTGGTAGCCCGCCTCTTCGAGGGCCGTGGGGATCGCGCGCGGACCGTGCAGAACCGCCTCTTGCGCGAACTCTCCGATCAGTGTGTGCAGGACGAATGCGGGCACCACCAGGGGGGTGGGTCGGTGTAGCGCCCGTCCGAGCGCGCGGTTGAACTCGGCGTTGGTGACCGGTGCGGGACCGACGACGTTGATCGGCCCGGAGAGGCTGTCGTTACCCAGCGCGAAGCGGATCGCACCGATCTCGTCGGCCATCGAGATCCACGGCGTGTACTGGCGTCCGTTGCCGAGCCGTCCACCGAGCCCGACCGAGTACAGCGGTTGCAGGATGCTCAGCATCCCGCCGGCGCCGGACAGTACGACGGCGCTGCGCAGCAGAACAGTGCGCACACCGGCGGCGATGGCGGGACCGGTCGCGGCCTCCCAATCCCGGCACAAGGTGGCCAGGAAACCGGAACCGGAGGACGAGGCTTCGTCGACTACCCGATCGCCGGTGTCACCGCCGTAGTAGTGCACGCCGCTGGCGTTCAGCAATATTGGCACGCCGGCGGCGACGACCGCGTCGGCCAGCACATCGGTGGGGGTGATGCGACTGTCGCGCAACTCCTGCTTGAAACTTCCGGTCCAGCGACGTCGGCCGATGCTCGCGCCGCACAGGTTGACCACCGCGTCTGCGCCGCGAAGCGCCTGCTCGTCCAGGTGGGCGCGGGCGGGGTCCCAGACGAATTCGTCCGGGCCCGCCGGATTTCTGCGCACCAATCGGGCGACGTCGTGCCCGTCGCGGTGTAATGCCGCGACGAGCGCCGTCCCGATCAGCCCGGACGAGCCGGCGATCACGACTTTCATTTCGTGCCGAGCTTCCTTTACAGGCCGAGGTCGGCCTCGAACGCCGCCTCCTCGAGCCGGTGCCGGATCGTGGTCACGAAGCGACCGGCATCCGCGCCGTCGATCAGTCGGTGGTCATAGGTGAGCGGCAGGAAGCACATCGAGCGGACGCCGATGGACTCGTTGCCGGTCTCATCGGTCACCACGACCGGGCGCTTGACGATCGCACCGGTACCGAGCATTGCCGCCTGCGGTGGAACCAGGATCGGGGTGTCGAACAGTGCGCCCTGGCTGCCGATGTTGGTGATGGTGAAGGTGCCACCGGCCAACTCGTCGGGCTTGAGGCCGCCCTTGCGCGCGCGGTTGGCGATGTCGGCGATGGCGCGCGCCAGGCCGGCCAGCGACAGGTCGCTCGCATTGTGGATCACCGGGGACAGCAGGCCCTGGTCGGTGTCGACGGCGATGCCGAGGTGCACCGAAGCGTGGTAAGTGATCTCCTTGGTGGACTCGTCGTAGCTGGCGTTGACGTTCGGGTGCACGCCGAGCGCCTCGACGACGGCCTTGGCGAAGAACGGCAGGAACGTCAGGTTGACGCCCTCACGGTCCTTGAACGCGGCCTTGGTCTGGTTGCGCAGCGCGGCGATCTTGGTGACGTCGGCCTCATGCACCTGGGTCAGCTGCGCAGTGGTCTGCAACGACTCGCGGGTCTTGGTCGCCGTGATCTGACGGATGCGGTTGGCCTTTTGCACGGTGCCGCGCAAGTGGGCCAGGTCCGAACGCACCGCGGCGGGGGCTGCCGGGGTCTTGGCGGCGGGCGCGGCGGGCGCCGACGCAGCAGCGGTAGGAGCCGGAGCTTTCTTTGCCTCGGCGGCGGCGAGCACGTCCTGCTTGCGAATGCGGCCGCCGACACCGGAACCGGTGACCGACCCCAGATCGACGTTGTTCTCCTCGGCCAGCTTGCGAACCAATGGGGTGACGTACGGGGTCGCGCCATTGGTTGCCGAGTCGGCGGCGGGCGCCGGTGCGGGAGCTGCAGCAGCGGGCGCCGGTGCTGGAGCGGGAGCTGCGGCAGCTGGTGCCGGTGCGGGCGCCGGAGCCGGTGCGGGCGCTGGTGTCGGTGCCGGAGCAGGTGCCGGTGTCGGAGCTGGAGCCGGAGCTGGTGCTGGTGCGGCGGCTGCGGGCGCTCCGCTGCCGATCACGCCGAGCTGTCCACCGACCGGGACGACATCGTCTTCCTGCGCGGTGATCTGCAGCAGGGTGCCCGCGACCGGAGACGGGATCTCGGTATCGACCTTGTCGGTGGAAACCTCGAGCAGCGGCTCGTCGACGGCGACCTGATCGCCGACCGCCTTCAGCCAGCGCGTGACGGTGCCCTCGGTGACCGACTCGCCGAGTTCCGGCATCTTGACCGGAGTGCCGTCACCGGACGACGCGGACGCGGCCGGGGCGGCGGGGGCAGGCTCCTGGGCGGCTGGAGCGGGCTGGGATTCGGGGGCGGGAGCCTCCTGCGCAGGGGCCGGGGCCGCGGCCTCCGGAGCGGGCGCCGGTGCGGACGAAGCCACCTCGCCGGCCTCGCTGATGACGCCGAGTTCGCCGCCGACCTCAACCACGTCGTCTTCCTGCGCGACGATCTTCGACAGCACACCCGCCGTGGGGGACGGGATTTCGGTGTCGACCTTGTCGGTGGAGACCTCGAGCAGCGGCTCGTCGACCTCGACCGTGTCTCCTTCCTGCTTCAGCCACCTGGTCACCGTTCCCTCGGTGACGCTCTCACCAAGAGCGGGCATCTGGACGGAGAAGGCCATGTCCGTTGACTCCTCTGACTGCTCGACGGGTTCTACGACAGCTGATCTCACCGCGGACGCCCGTCGCAGGTCGCGACGTGTGTCCGAACGCCACCGATCATTGTGCGTGGCCTCGGAGATGCTGTGTGGTTCTGGTACCGCGGTCCATCCTTGCATTCGCCCGTGAGCCGCGAAGCGCAGGGCTGCGAACTGCGCGGAGCTGGCAGTATGAGAAGACCGGCGATGAACATTCTCCGGTGCTGGAAAGGAGGTCGACGTCGTTGGGTTTGCTGGATCGTTTCCGTGGCGGCGCGACCCGGGGCGGTGGCGCTCTACGTGCGGGTTCGGTGGGCAGCGTGGATGCTCGCTATCTGACCGACTGGGTCCGGAGCCACGAGGGGGTCGAAGGCTACGTCGAGCCGAAGACGACGGTGACCGATGTCACAGTGATTCTTATTGCCGCTGATGGTGAATGGACCCGCCGGATCGTCGGCGAGCGCGGGGCACGGCGGCTTGCGAGAGATTTGCGAATCCCCGTCTACGACGTGCGCAAGACCGGCTATCCACAGCGGATGCGCGACTACGACGCGCGCAAGCGGGTCGAGCGCCAGCGGGCGTTGGAAGCGGAATTGCGCGAACCATAAGGGAGCGTCGTCCCGCTCGGCTCGGACGACGCCCCCGCGGGCTCACTCGGCGGCGATGTCCTCGATCACAGTGATGAGTGTCCGAACCGGGACGCCGGTGCCACCCTTGCCGATGTACCCGAACGGACCGCCGGTGTTGTATGACGGGCCTGCGATGTCGATGTGGGCCCACTGCACACCTCCCGGGACGAACTCCTGGAGGAACGTCGCCGCCATCAGCATGCCGCCCCAGCGGTGCGCCGCGACATTGGCCAGGTCGGCGATCTTGGAGTTCAGATCGGCCCGCAACTCGCCGGGAAGCGGCATGGCCCATCCGTTCTCACCGACCTCCCGGGAGATGCGGGCCACGCGGTCGCGGAACTCGTCGGTACCCATCACGCCGGGTGTGCGGGTGCCGAGCGCGACCATCTGCGCGCCGGTAAGCGTGGCCACGTCGATGATGTAGTCGGGGTCGTCCTCGCCCGCGCGGACGATCGCGTCGGCCAGGATCAGGCGGCCCTCCGCGTCGGTGTTGATCACCTCGACCGTGGTGCCGCCATATTGGGTGAGCACATCGCCGGGACGTTGCGCGGTGGCCGAGGGCATGTTCTCGGCCATCGGCACCGTCGCGGTGACGGTCAGCGGCAGGTTCAGTCGTGCGGCCAGCAGTGTGGTGGCGATCACGGCGGCCGCGCCCGCCATATCCGAGGTCATGTTCTCCATGTTCTGCGCGGGTTTGATGGAGATGCCGCCGGTGTCGAAGGTGATGCCTTTGCCGATCAGCGCGACCTTCTTCGGGCCGCCCGCATACGTGATCCGAATCAGGCGGGGCGGACGTGAGGAGCCTTTGCCGACGCCGAGTACACCGCCGTAACCGCCTGCTTCCAGGGCCTTTTCATCGAGCACTTCGACGGCGAGGCCTGCGGCCTCGGCAAGTTCCGCGGCGCGCGCGGCGAATTCGGCGGGGAACAGATGGCTGGGCGGGGTGTTGACGAAGTCGCGTGCGGTCGCGACGGCCTCGGCGGTGAGCTTCGCCCGGAAGAACGCCTGTTCGCCGAATCCCGGCTCGGGCACGAGGAACTCGACGCGGGCCACGGGGCGCTCATCCGGCTTGGGCGCGGACTTGTCCGACCGGAACGGCGTGAACGAGTAGGCGCCCAGGTAGAAGCCCTCCGTCGCGGCGCCGAGGTCCAGGCCCGACAGCGTGGTCACCACCAGTTCGGTGCCCGACAACGCGCGGGCGGCCACCCCGGCCGAGCGGCGGATCTGCTCGGCGTCGACCTTGTCGGCCGCGCCGAGGCCGACCGCGAGCACGCTGGACACTCCACCCAGCGCGGCCGGGGCCGGAACCCGGGTGAGCTCTTCGGCCTTGCCTTTCGCGCCGACCGCGCCGAGTTGGTCGAGCAGTTCGGCGCGTACCTCGGCGCTCAGCACGTCGCCGAACAGGTCCTCGGGCACGATAGCGGGGCCGTCTTCCGACGAGGTCAATCCGACGACGAGGACATCGGTGTCCGCGCCGATGGTCTCGGTGCGTGCCAGTTCTGGTCCGAGCGAGCGATCTGCAACAGCGGTCATTGGCACAGGTTATGCGGTCGGCTCCCGCTGTCGCATCGCGACGCCGTCCAGGAGGAGTTCCACGCCTGCGTCGAGGAGTTCGTCGAAGTCCAGTGCGAGGCCGGCGGGGTCGGTGGTGAAGAAACGATGCAGGACAGGACGGGTTGCCGGGTCGAGCAACTCGGCGAGATCGTCGCGCAGCGCGTCGGACTCGGCCGGCGACCGCGAAGCATCGAGACGGTCGACGCGTTCGGAACTCCACAGCAGCGCCAAGCCCTGGACCAGGCCCGACAGCGCGAGGTAGATGGTGAATGCGGTCCGGGTGGTCAGGGTGGGGTGATCGATGGCGGCGAAATTGCGTTCGAGGATGTCCAGCAACGCGGGGCCCAGCGGCGGCCGGGTACGCGCCAGGATGGGCAGCATCCACGGGTGCCTGCGATAGAGGCGCCACTCCTCGAGCGCCTCGTGTCGCAGCCGCGAGCGCCAATCGGTGCAGTGCGACGAGGGCGGCGGGATCTCGTCGAGCACCAACTCGGCCATGCTCGCGAAGAGTGCTTCCCGGTCGGGAAAGTGCCGGTAGAGGCCGGCAGTCGCGACCCCGAGGACGGCGGCCAGGCGGCGCATGGTCAGTCCGTCGATGCCGTGGCTGTCGGCCAGGTCGACGGCGGATCGTGTGATGGTGATCTTGGTCATCCGGGCGGGCCGGGCGCCGCGGCGGGTGGGCGCCACGTTGTCTCGGCGGGCACGGTAGGCGCGAGCCTGGCAGGACCGCGAGCAGTACTTACGCCGGCGACCGAGGGTCGGTTGGGTCAGTTCGTCTCGGCAGATCGTGCACCGCATGCGCGGACCTCTCTTGTTTCATCACGCCAGACAGTGTGACGAAATGCTAGCAAAGTGCTTCTCACCTCCATAGATTGAGCGATTACACACAGTGTTCACTGACGAAAGGGTGGTCGATGGAACTCACCGCACGACGAGCCGGCGCTCGGGACCGTGACGCGCTTGTCGAGGCGTTCGGTGCGGCCGGCGCGGACGAAGTGGTGACGGCTTGGGTGTTGGAGGACCAGCCCGACACCGATATTCGGAGCGCGTTCGTGCCTGGCTTGGTCGATCGAGCGCTACGGGACGACGAGATCTGGGTCGCGGGCCCGGGCGAGGACATCTGGTCGGTCTCGATCTGGCAGTCCGTCACCTCGGTCGAGCGATTCGCCGAGGAGGCCGCCGAGGCACGAACATTGGCCGGCCAGGCACCCGACGTGCAGTCATTGCGCCGTCTGGCGATCGTGACCGGACTGCTCGCCCGCGAACACCCACGCGAATTTCCGCACCGGTACCTGCAGGTGATCGTCACGGTGCCGAAGCATCGTGGCAAGGGTGCGGGTGCTGTGATCCTCGCCGACCGCCTGCGCGCCGCCGCCGAGGCGGCCGTCCCGGCATTCCTGGAAGCCAGCACCGAACGCTCCGTCCGTCTCTATGCCCGTTCCGGCTTCGTCCGCGTCGGAACCGCTCACCCCCTCCCGGACAACGGCCCGACTCTCATTCCCATGTGGTTCCGTCCGTCGGATGGGACACAGCCGCAGTGAATTCGCTATCGCTTCGGTATGCGCCACTCGTCGGTGATCAGTCGGTGGGGGCCGGTAGCGGAGGGACCAGGGCGTTCCATATGCCGAATAGGGGCGTCCCAGTGCCGAATAAGGACGCGGTAGTGCCGGATAAGCTCGGCGGGTGACCGAGACGAACCTGCTGCAAGGACCCATTCACGCCGTGCATGTCGAGCTGGGTGCTACGTTCGCGCCCTTCGGGGGGTGGGAGATGCCCGTTTCGTACGCGGGGACGGTAGCCGAGCACCACGCGGTTCGTACCGCGGTCGGGCTGTTCGATGTCAGTCATCTGGGGAAGGCCACGGTGCGCGGGGTGGGCGCCGCGGCGTTCGTGAACTCGGCGTTCACCAATGACCTCGGGCGGATCCACCCGGGTAAGGCGCAGTACACGTTGTGTTGCGCGCCGGATGGCGGCGTCATCGACGACCTGATCGCCTACTACGTCAGCGATGACGACATCTTCCTGGTACCGAATGCCGCCAATACCGCGGCGGTGGTCGCGGAACTGCGCAAGGCTGCGCCCGAGGGCGTCACGGTGACCGACGAGCACCGCGATTACGCCGTCTTCGCGGTGCAGGGTCCGCGTTCCATCGAGGTGCTGCGCGCGCTCGGCCTGCCGACCGAACTCGGGTACATGGCGTATGTCGATGCCGAATGGGATGGCCGTCCGGTCCGGGTGTGCCGTACCGGCTACACCGGCGAGCACGGTTACGAGCTGCTGCCCCGGTGGGATGATGCCGAACCACTGTTCCGTGCCCTGGTCGAGCAGGTGCGGGCGGCCGAGGGGCAGGTGGCGGGCCTGGGCGCTCGCGACACCCTGCGCACCGAGATGGGCTACCCGCTACACGGGCACGAACTGACGCTGCGGATTTCGCCGGTGCAGGCGCGCTGCGGCTGGGCAGTGGGCTGGAAGAAGTCGCAGTTCTGGGGGAAAGCCGCGTTGGAGCGCGAGAAGTCGGCCGGGCCGCGCCGCCTCCTGCTGGGGCTGCAGGCACTCGACCGTGGCGTGCTGCGGGATGGACAAGCCGTGCTCCACGACGGTGCGCCGGTCGGTGAAACCACCTCCGGCACATTCTCGCCCACCCTGAAGGTCGGCATCGCGTTGGCACTGCTCGACACCACCGCGGACATCGAACCCGGCGCCGAGGTCGAGGTCGATGTGCGCGGACGCCGGGTGCGCTGCCGGGTCGTCCGTCCGCCCTTCGTGGAGACCAACACCAAGTAGTCGAGCTCACTGGCCGGACCAGGGGAGTACCGGGGAAATCGCGCCCGGTTAGGATCACCGGCATGACCATCGCCGCGCAGTTCACCCGTCTTCCGCATCCCGCGCCCGTGCCGGCGCAGCGGCGACAAGAAGTACTGGCGGCGCCCGGGTTCGGCCGGTACTTCACCGACCACATGGTCTCGATCGATTACACCGACGGTGACTGGACCAACGCGCGGGTGGAGCCGTATGGCCCGCTCGCGCTGGACCCGGCGACCATGGTGTTCCACTACGGCCAGGCCATCTTCGAGGGCTTGAAGGCCTACCGGCAGAGCGACGGCAGCGTCTCCTGCTTCCGGATCGACGCGAACGCCGCGCGGTTCCGCAGGTCGGCCCGCCGCATGGCGATGGCGGAGTTGCCGGAGGAGCTGTTCATCGAGTCGGTGCGCCAGCTGCTCGAGGTGGACCGGGACTGGGTGCCCGCGGCGGGCGGCGAGGAGTCGCTGTATCTGCGACCGTTCATGTTCGCGACCGAGGCCGGGTTGGGTGTGAAGCCGGCCGGTTCGTACAAGTACCTGCTGCTGGGTTCCCCGGCGGGCGCGTATTTCCCGCGCGGCGTGAAGCCGGTGCGGGTCTGGCTGTCCACCGAGTACGTGCGGGCCGCGCCCGGCGGCACCGGCGAGGCCAAGGTCGCCGGAAATTACGCGGCTTCGCTGCTCGCGCAGGCCGAGGCCTCGGCGCGGGGGTGCGATCAGGTGGTGTGGCTGGACGCGTGCGAGCGCCGCTACGTCGAGGAGATGGGTACCAATAACCTGTTCTTCGTTTTCGGGTCGGGCTCGGAGGCGCGGCTGGTCACCCCGGAGCTGTCCGGCTCGCTGCTGCCCGGCATCACGCGCGAGTCGCTGCTGACCTTGGCCGCCGACTCCGGCTTCCCCGTCGAGGAGCGCAAGATCTCGGTGGAGGAGTGGCGCGCGGGCTCCGAATCCGGTGAAATCACCGAGGTTTTCGCGTGTGGCACCGCCGCGGTGATCACTCCGGTCGGTTGGGTGCGTTCCGGCGACGACGAGTTCACCATCGGCGGCGGCGAGCCCGGTGAGGTCACCATGGCCTTGCGTGACACGCTCACCGGTATTCAGCGCGGCACCTTCGCCGACATCCACGGGTGGATGCGGGGGATGTGACTCAGCCCGGCATGAGCATGTGCCACTGCTCGAGCGTCTGCGGGCGTAGGACGTAGTTGCTGTCCCGGACAGTGGACAGCGCGGCGTGGGGTTCCTCGGAGTACCAGTGGCCCGGATAGACCACCGGGTCACCGGTCAGTCCCGCGAGGTAGCGCAGGCTGCGGAACATGTCGTCGGAGTTCCCGCCGGGAAAATCGGTGCGGCCGCAGCCGTCGACGAACAGGGTGTCGCCCGCGATGAGACGGTTGTCGAACAGGAAGCATTGGCTGCCCGGAGTATGTCCAGGAGTGTGCAACAGTTCGATGTCGAAAGCGCCGACGGTGATCTTGTCACCGTGTTCGTGGCCGGTCAGCTCACTTTCGGCGATGCCGGTGACGGTGGCTACCCACGGCAGCTCTTCCGCGTTGACATGCACTGGCACATGTGTCCTTTCGAGCAATTCGGGTAGACCGGACAGGGTGAACCCGAGCATGGTGCCACCCACATGGTCGGGGTGATGATGGGTCGCGAGCGCCCCGGTCAGCCGCAGACCATCGTTCTCGGCGATGTCCACCAGATCGCTTGCCGCGTAGGCCGGATCGACCACTACGCACTCACCCGTCTCCCGATCGCCGATGAGGTACGCGAAGTTGCGCATCTGTGTCGCGATCGGATCACCGACGGCGTAGTCGCGTCCCGACAACAGTTGGCGAAAATAGCGGCGCTCAGATGACATACCGCACACCTTATTGCCCGACCCGGACGATCCACGCACGACAGCCGGAAATCCGCCCTGGTCCCGGACTCCGGTCCCTGTCCCCACCGGACCGATGTCCACCGCGGCGGGGTGCGCCGACCTCGCCAACCATGGCCTGGTCCGCGCGGCTAGACGGCCAGCGCCAGCACTGTCCCGGTGACGGTTACCGACGTTTCGAGCGCGGCCCCGAGGACGTCGCCGGAGAGGCCGCCGAGGCGGCGCGCGCAATGGCAGACCAGGACCATCCCGGTGCCGAGGGCGAGGAGGACGGCGAGCGGGCCGAGCCAGGGTCGGTCGGGCGCAGCCCAGACCGCGAGAACGATCAACGCGGCCGACCACAACGCGGCGGCGAGTGTCGACTGGGTGCCCGCGACCAGGACGCCGAACCCGGTGCCAGGTGCGGCGGCGATGCTTCGGCAGGCAAGGACGACGACTACCCGGCCGGCCGCGACCGCGACGGTCACCGCACACCACCGGCCCGAGTCGGCCGCGGCCGCGAAGGAGAATGTTTGTATCCCCACGGCGAACACGATCGCGGCGACGCCGAACGGACCCGCGCCACCGCGTTTCATAATTGCTCTGGCCCGCTCGGGCGGACCGTAGCTGCCGAGGCCGTCCATGGTGTCGGCGAGCCCGTCGAGATGCATGCCCCTGGTGATCAGCGCCAACGCGCCGACCACCAGCAGGCCGGCCAACGGAGTGGCCCCGCCGGCCCAGGTCAGCAGCCATAGCAGTCCCGCGGCACCCGACCCGAGCAACACACCGACGATCGGCGCCAGCCGAATCGCCCGTCTCGCCGTCGCGCGATCGACATCCGCGGGTCCGCGCACGGGCAACACGGTCAGCCACGAGATCGCCAGCCGTAGTCCGGTCACCGTGAGCACCTTCTGCCGACGCTCGGCGCCCCATGCTCGCAACAAAGGCGCGCAGATACCGTGCTGACCCGCCGCGGCCGCACCGGAATCCCGTGGGCGGCGGTAGGTGTCAGGACAACCCAGGAATCGAATGGCGACCACCGACCAGCATCCGGCGCCGCCGCGCCGGTGGTGTGGTGGCGCCGGGGACGATTCACTTGCGCAGGTCCGGAGGGGTGGGTGCCGATCGCGCGTCGGCGGTGCTGACACCGGCCTCGGCGAAGGTGGACATGTCGGCGAGAACTGCCACCGCGCAGCGGAGGATGGGGAGGGCTGCCAGAGCGCCGGAACCTTCGCCGAGCCGCATGGTCAAGTCGATCACCGGGTCGAGGCGCAGGTGCTTCAATGCGAGGGAATGAGCCGGTTCGGTGGAGCGGTGGCCCGCCAGCCACCAGGCGCTCGCGCCCGCGGCGAGGTCTTCGGCGACCATCGCGGCGGCCGTGACGACGACGCCGTCGAGGATGACGGGAGTTCGACGGGTAGCGGCCTGGGCGAGAAATGCGGCCATCGCAGCGAAATCGGCGCCGGCGGCGACACGCAGAAGCTCGACCGGATCCTTGACGACCGGACGCGCGCGGCGCATCGCATCGCGGATGGCGGCGACTTTGCGCGCCCAGCCCGCATCGTCGACGCCGGTGCCGCGCCCGACGGCGGCGACGGGTTCGGTGTCGGTGAGGGTGGCGACGAGGACGGTGGCCGGGGTGGTGTTGCCGATGCCCATGTCGCCCACGATCAGTAGGTCCGCGCCCGCGTCGATCTCTTCGTCGGCGATCGCGCGGCCCGCGGCGAGCGCCGCCTGAACCTCCTCGTCGGTCAGCGCGTCAGCACGGTCGATGGCGCCGCTGGAACGGCGAACCTTGTGCTGGGACACCTGCGGATCGGTATCGCCGTCGACCGAGATGTCCGCGACCCGGACCGCCGCACCCGCCACCGCCGCGAGAGCGTTCACCGCCGCGCCGCCACCGAGGAAGTTCGCGACCATCTGCGCCGTGACTTCGCTGGGATACGCCGACACCCCGTGCCGGGCGACGCCGTGATCGCCGGCGAACACGACGACTGCGGCTCGCTCGAACTGCTTCGGCGGGCACAGGCCTTGGCACGCCGCGACCCAATTGCCGAGTTCCTCCAGCCGACCCAGTGCACCACCGGGCTTGGTCAGTTGCGCCTGTCGCCGCTCGGCCGTCGCGCGAGACTGTGCGTCCGGAGGCGCTACCGGTCCGAATCCGTGGGTCACTGTCGAGCCTTTCCGGTCGTGGCGGTTCCCGCCGACTTCGCCGCCCAATCTTGCCATTCCCGGCGTCCCGCTCGGTCGGAGCCGCGCTTCTCGCGCACCCGCGGACCCCTTTTCCCGATCCGAATTTCGCTCCGAAGACCGAGATATGGGGCGAACACGGTCCGCTGGGCGGGAGGCGCTACTTCAGCCGCTGGGGAAGGCCGACTACGAGGAAGAATGCTTCGTCGCAGACCTGGGCGAGGCGCTGGTTGAGGGTGCCTATTTCGTCGCGGAACAGGCGGCCGGAGCGAGTGGCGGGAATGACACCCATGCCTACCTCGGGGGTCACGATGACAAGGCGGTGCCGGTAGGCGGCGACGGCCGCGATCAACGCGTCGGTATCGGGGGTGATCGTGCCGCGCGGAGCGTCCCAAGCGTCGCGTGTATCGAGGCGTGCGGTCAGCCAGGTCCCGATGTCATCGATGAGCGTCACGTCCGAGGGGTTGTCCGGGGCGCTGAGAATCGTTGCGGGGTCGGCACTTTCTATGGTCGACCAGTCGGCGGGGCGTCGGGCGCGGTGCCCGGCGATGCGCTCGGCGAACTCCGAGTCGGCCGGGTCGGGCACCGCGGTGGCGACATAACGGACCGCGCCGCCCGCATCGGCCGCCAGCTTCTCCGCGAATGCCGACTTGCCGGACCGCGCGGCCCCGACGACGAGGGTGCGGCGCGGCGCTGCGGACGAGGAACCTTGCGACACGGGTGCACGCTATCAATCCAAAGGCCACCGACACCGATCCGCTGCCCTCGCCATACGACATCGGCTCATGATGCGCAGGCCATACCGCCGGCCAACGGCCGTCGCGCGGTCGCGGGGACAAGCCGAGGTCGGCGGTGGCCGCTCGCTTTCGCGCTACGGCTCGTGCCCCGCGTCCGGATTCGCGCCGAAGCGCCGGCGATATTCGGTGGGGGCGATGCCGACCAGGCGCTGGAAGTGGTGGCGCAGGAGGGCGCCGGAGCCGAAGCCGGAGCGGGCGGCGATCTGTTCCAGGCCGAGGTCGGTTTCCTCGAGGAGGTGTTTGGTGAGGAGAACGCGCTGGTTGGTGAGCCATTTCACCGGGGTGGTTCCGGTTTCGGCGGCGAAGCGGCGGGCGAAGGTACGGGTGGACATGGTGGAGCGGGTGGCGAGTTCTTCGATGGTGTGTGGCAAGTCGAGGTGTTCGTTCATCCACTCCAGGGTCGGGATGAGGCTGTCGGAGGTGCAGGCCGCGACCGGACGTTCGATGAACTGGCGCTGCCCGCCGTCGCGCTGCGGTGAGACCACCATGCGTCGCGCGATCGCATTGGCGACGCCGCTGCCGAGTTCGCGTCGCACCAGGTGCAGGCAGGCGTCGATGCCCGCGGCGGTGCCCGCACTGGTGATCAGGTCGCCCTCGTCCACGAACAGCACGTCGGGATCGACGGTCGCCTCGGGGTAGTCGGCGGCGAGTTTGTCCACGTAGCGCCAGTGCGTGGTGCATTTGCGCCCGTCGAGCAGTCCGGCGGCGCCGGCCAGAAAGGCTCCGGAGCAGACGGTGAGCACCGTGGCGCCCGCCGCTGCCGCGTCGCGGACAGCCTCGACAATGCGCGGATCCAACGCCGCGCCCATCGTGGTGGCGGCGGCCGGGATCGCGACCAGATCGGCCCCCGTCAGCCCCGCGAGCCCGTATTCCGGTGTGACGGTGATCCCCGGGCTGGTCGAACGCAACGGCGTACCGGGCTCGGCTCCGCACACGCGGAAGTCGAAGCCGGGCAGCCCGTCGGCCGTCCGATCGAGGCCGAAAACCTCGCAGACGACACCGAACTCGAACATGGCCATTCGTTCGGACAGCACGACGGCAACCTTCGACAGCATGCCGCGAGTCTACTGGCTGAATCTTTGCGGACTATGTCAGTGCGGCCACTATCGGCGGTAAATGGGCGAGCGCAAAATTACCGCCATGATTACTTTTCTGGTTTCTCTGGCGGCTCTCGTGGTCTTCGCGGCGTTCGTCGCGTACCGCACCGGCCACGCAGGCTCGTCCGACGTCATCGACCGCGACGCCCAGCGCGTACAGGCGGAACTGACCGCGATGCTCGGCCGCAACGTCCATGGCAGATGACCGACGCGGCGCTTCGGGTACGGCCGACGAGTCCGCCAACGCCCTGCGTCGGCATGAGTTCGGCGAATGCCGTGCACGCACCAGCTCGGGCCCGACCGAAACGTGACCGGCGTAGTCGCGGGTGTCAGTTGTTCACGCGAGCCGGAAACAATCCGTTGACCCGCAGCGTCGAGTGCGCCGCAGAACTACCCCGCTGCGCAACTACACCGCGTCGCCAGGGCCGACCCGCGGCTTCGGAGCACGCATTTTGCGGATCTGGGAGGCGCGGACGAAGGCATACCAGCCGAGTCGGTATCCCGTGTCGGTGCTGTCCGGAAAACGCTCTCTGACCCGGCCGTTCACGACCCGGCCGAGCAGGAAGCCCTCGGCGGCCATGAACGCCATCATCACCAGCATGGCCAGTGTGACGATGGTCTGCAGCGCGGGTGCGACGAACATCGACAGGATCAGCACCAGTGCCATCGGCATGAACAAGCCGACCAGGTTGCGTCGGGCGTCGACGATGTCACGGACGAACGCGCGCACCGGCCCCTGGTCGCGCGGCAGCAGGTACTTGTCCTCGCCCGCGAGCATCCGCGCCCGCCGATCCTGGGCCGCGGCGCGGCGCTCGGCCGACGCCTCCTTGCGCTCGGCCTTGGTGCCGCGGGCGGCCTTGCGCCGGGCGCGGGCCTCCTTGGCGGTGAGTGGGGCGGGAGCCACCGGACCGCGGCGCTTGCCCTGTGCGTCACGGCGTTTCGGGGTGGGACGGCCTTTGCCGGCGGTGGCTGGGGCTGCCGTCCGGGTGGACCCCGCGGCCGAGCCGCTTTCCATGACTGCCGTCGATTCGACGGTCACGTCGGTACTGCTGGACTCGCCGCGACGGAACAATTTCACACCGACCAGGCTATTCGATGCGTTTCGCGGCGAGAAACGCGGTCCGATTCGACGGAGTGCGCCAGCTCACGGAGGTTGCGTACCGTCGGCGGCGAGGTGGTGGCAAGATAGGGAATAGCAGCCCGCCGAGTGGTGTTGACCGACGCGACCGTGCGCTGTTCACGGGTTGACCATAGGTTCCTCGAGGAGAGTCCATGACTGTGCAGAACGAGACCGCCACCCATGGTGTGACTCTGACCGACGCCGCCGCCGCCAAGGCGAAGGCGCTGTTGGATCAGGAGGGTCGCGACGACCTGGCGCTGCGCATCGCGGTGCAGCCGGGTGGTTGCGCCGGCCTGCGTTACCAGCTGTTCTTCGACGACCGCTCGCTCGATGGCGACCTGGTCGTCGACTTCGGTGGCGTCACGCTCGCCGTCGACCGGATGAGCGCTCCGTACGTCCAGGGCGCCTCGATCGACTTCGTCGACACCATCGAGAAGCAGGGTTTCACCATCGACAACCCGAACGCCACCGGCTCCTGCGCCTGCGGCGACTCCTTCAACTGAACTGTTCCGCCTCTCCGGGTATTCAGGCCGTGCTGGTCGGGTGACACCTGATTCGCGTTCAGGTCTTGCGTTTGGTGGCGCTCGAGTTTCGGGCGTTCCCGGTGAGTTACCCATGTCCTTGCGAAATCAGTTGTCGCGTTCGGGCAGTTCCTGTGCCGCCGCGCCTGGATCGGAGGGGTGGATCGACTACGGTGAGACCGGGGCATCTCGTCCCGGTCTCACCGCCTGCCGCCTACCGTTGAAGGGCTCAGTCACGTGTCCATCGCCGTTTCCGCGTCCATTGCGACCGACCACCTCATGCGTTTTCCCGGACGGTTCGCCGACGTACTGCTGGCCGATCAGCTCGACCACGTATCGCTGAGCTTCCTCGTCGACGATCTGCAGATTCGTCGGGGGGGAGTCGGTGGGAACATCGGCTACGCCATGGGTCTGCTGAATCGCAAGCCCCTGCTGGTCGGCGCCGTCGGCGCCGATTTCGCCGAGTACCGCGCCTGGCTGGAATCGCACGGCGTCGACTGCTCCGCCACCCTGATCTCCGATCGCGCGCACACCGCACGCTTCGTCTGCACCACCGACGACGACATGGCGCAGATCGCGTCGTTCTACCCGGGAGCCATGAGCGAGGCGCGCGACATCTCCATCGTGGAACTCGCCGAGACGCGGGAGCTCGATCTCGTCTTGGTCGGCGCGAACGACCCGGAGGCGATGCTGCGACACACTGCCGAGTGCCGCGAACTCGGCATCCCGTTCGCCGCCGATCCCTCCCAGCAGCTGGCCCGCCTCGACGGTGACCAGTCGGTGCAGCTGATCGACGGCGCCACCTACCTTTTCACGAACAAATACGAGTGGGCGCTGCTGTTGCAGAAGACCGGCCTGAGCGAGGAAGAGGTTGCGCAGAAGGTCGGCATCCGGGTCACCACGCTCGGTGCGGACGGCGTGCTGATCGTCGACCGTGCAGGTGCCGAAGTGACCGTCGGTGTTGTCCCCGACACCGCGAAGGTCGACCCGACCGGTGTCGGTGACGCGTTCCGCGCGGGCTTCCTGACCGGCCACACCGCCGGCCTCAGCCTGGAGCGCTCCGCTCAGCTCGGCTCGCTGACCGCCGTCCTCGTGCTGGAGACCATGGGCACCCAGGAGTGGTCGCTGAACCGCGACGAAGCCCTGGAGCGCCTCACCTTGGCATACGGCCCCGAGGCCGCGGCGGACATCAAGCCCCTGCTCTAGAGGTTCTCGCTTTTCCAGCTCTTGGGTAGGCCGCCATCCGGCAGCCACCCCCAGAGCTTTCAGTGCAACAAGTGAGTTCGTGAGTAGATGGGTAACTCCATGTACTCATGTCGTACCAGCTTGCGATTGGTGTCGTTGTCAAGAA
>NZ_JBEZDE010000041.1:0-50830 GCF_040648115.1 Nocardia sp. NPDC049190 | reverse complement strand
CATCGGACAGCGTGATCTCAACAGCAGAAGGTCCACGATGCGACACACAAACAAAATATCAACTTACTTGCCTGATTTCAGGCACGACACACTAGATCCAGCACATCACACGTCTGTCGTCGGATCGTCGGATCTGCGTCGGTGGCCAGGATTCGCACCTCGTCCAGAAACTCCCCCATCTCACCTTCGCAGAACCTCCCCAAATCCCCCGGCTCCAGCGAGTGTTCAGCAAGCAGGGCCCGCAGCCTGTCCGAGTCGACCTTCATCACTGTCGCAACATAGCCGACCGTACTCGGCTATCGCGATGTTCGACGGGCCTCGACAGCCGGGCGGTGGCTGGATCAGAACAATGTGTCGCGGACCCGTAGCGGTCGGTATCCGGTGGGGCCGAGTTGGGCCAACTCGGCGTCGATGTCGACTTCGACCGCGCCGAAGAAGTTGATGTTCTCGCTGTGCGCAGGGGAAAATGTGTGCGAGGACTTCGTCGTCGATGCGCCGTCCGGTCCGGCGCATCTGCTCGACGGCGAGCCCGTAATACTTGTGGTCCAGGCGATGACCGCGTTCGTGGCCAGGGTCAGGCACCAGGCTTGTTCGGTCTGGGTCTCGAGGTGGCGGGCGCGGATCATGCCCTCGTGCGCGTACAGCAGGTCCCGGCGCAGGGCGTGCAGGGATTCGCCCTTGTTGAGCTGGCGGGCGATGCGCCGCCGATAGTCCGGGGGTCGGACAGATATTTCGCGGCGTAGATCGTGCGCCGCATCGCCCCGTACTCCTTCAACGCTGCGGCAAGGGCGTTCTGCCGCCCCGAGGCCGAGAGCTTGCCGACCAGCAGGGAGGCGGAGTGGGAAGATTGAGCGCTCAACTGAGCCGCCGACCTGCAACTTCCGGAGGATGAACGTGTCACGGAACCGCGAAACACAAACACACCGAGACGGCGACGCGCTGACTGCATCCGGGTACAGGACGTTGGAGTCTCTCAATGCTCCGCCGCCGCGCGGGGTTCAAGCGATTCAGGCACAGCAGGCGCAGGCGGGACCAAGTACCCAGGCGCAGGGACAGTCCGATGGCGCAGCCGCGTGTGACATCAAGGATTAGGCGTAGGCGGCTATGACGCCGAACAACTGGCTGGGCATCATCGCATTCTTCTTCATCGCTTTCGAACGGAAACCGGCAGAACACCATCGACTACCCTGCAGTATTCGAGCATGTGGCCCTCAAAGACTCGGAGATCGCTTACCTCGCAGTGAAGTACGAGCCTGATGTAGACCCGCCGGAGGGGTCGCCCCCATGCTGGTGGCGACGCTTTTTGTCACGCATGAAAGAGTCGTTCAACCGCACATCGCCGGCACCTACACCTACACCTGCACCTGCACCTGCACCTGCACCTGCACCGCTGCCCGGCCCGACTCCTGCGGGTACCGGCTCTGGTCCCGTAAGCAGTTGACCTGCTGCCCCGCCCGGTCCCGGACGCCTACGCACAGTCACACGCGGACGGATTGTTGACAGTGACCTGGAACGAATCGTGCAGACCTGGGAATTCGAGACCACCCCGACGTCCTGCGCGAGTTGATCCTCGCCCGCCGCGGTGTCGCACTCGGTGTCACCACCGCCTATCTCCCCAGACCAGCACTTCGTGGTCGTGGCGGACTTCCTCGCCGCAATGTCGGAGTGCCTCCGCTGATGATCTCGGGCCGGACTCGACCCAGCCCGAGAGGCAGAACGTCTCTACGGAATTAACAACTGACCTTCGCGAAGGAGTCGAGACTGGTGAGATGGAGGCGTGGAACCGCCTTCGGTCGAGCTGACCGAATACACGCCGAAGGACAGGGCCGTACTTGGTCTGTGGTGGGAGAACGACGCGATCGTGAGCTACGTCGGTAACCTGGCAGACCTGCTACGAGATCGTGAGGTGGGGGACCCCACCCCAGGAGGTCGCATCGCGCGCCGGACGCTGCGCTGGATGGCGCGCGACCCGCGCACCGGCGCACCTGTTGGTTATGTCTCCGTACAGATCACCGGCCAGAGCGGACCGAGCGGAAGGCTGAGCCCCGTGGAGCCGCCCTATCACGGCGGAGTGTGTACTGCCGTCGACCCGCAATGACAGCGCGGCGGTATCGGCACGGCAATTCTCGCGGCCCTGCTCAGGGAACCGCAGCTCGCCGACGTGGTGACGATGGGAGGGGCGGTGGAAGCCGAGAACGCCAGCAGTCTCGGAATGCTGCGGAAACTAGGCGCGACAACTTACACCGCTGAGGAGCGGAACGGAAAGACATTCCTTCACTTCACTATTCCGGGTCCCGCTGTTCCACCAGGTCAGCCTCTTCTATAAAGCGTGCGAACAGGCTAAACGCACACAGCCGCTCCAGCGCGGACTGCTCGTTGAGCTCGATCTGGTCATTCGGCAGGTGTCCGAGCGGGTTCCGGATCGCAGCGAAGCAGCCGGACCCGAATTCCATCACCCCACGCCGCATCGACTCGGGGAAAGAGGCTCATCCGCCAGAAATCCGGCGGTAGCGAGTTATGGCAGATAGTGGTCGACTATCCGCCATAAATCCTTAGCGCCGGATCAGGCGGTTCTGTTCCTCGACCCCCGCTACAAAACCTACGGTGGACATGATCACCGTAGGTTTGGAAGACGCGGCCTCGCTTGATCCGTGGGTGAGCCCGTTTCACGGCAGGAACATCTCCTTCAGGTCCGGCAGGTCGCCGATCCGCTGGGTCGCGGACCTTCCCGACGCGTCGGTCTGGGGTGATCCCGTTTCGCGCAACAGCGCACGTACCTGCGCGGGCGTCCTACGTCCGGTTGCCGCACCACTCATTCCCTGGTAACTCGCGACTGCGTCGACAACGATCGGCGATGCGCTCGACGTGCCACTGAATGCGCCCGTGTACCAGAGGTCTTTCTCGGTGCCGCCCTGCAAATCGCCATAGCCGGTGGTGGTCACCTCCAGTCCCCAGCCCTGCGCGTCGACCCGCTGTCCGTAGGTCGAAAAAGTCAGTCGAGCGGGCCCGTGATCGCGGCCGTGCCACCCGGGCGGTGGCGCGCCCGCGCCGACCACGATCGCGCCGGAATCGGCCACGCCACCGCTGGTTGTGCTAGTGAATTCCGCCGTCGTTCATCGGCGAAGTCGGACGCCGCGTGTGTCAGTTCAGCCGTGATCGTGAGGGTGAATAGTGACGTCACTGCGCCCCAACGGTGGGGACAAGGCACAATCGCAGCATATCGGGGGACTCCATAGTGCTGTACGACAATCGTTGTCGCGGTGCGAGTTCCGGCTAAACGTTCGGCGCCATCCCGGGAATTGCGACCGCCCCGTGCCGCACAACCACGCTGAGTTCCATCGAGCCGATCGCGAACAGACACAGCCCGATCACCCAGCCGAACGCTTCCAGCGAGTCGAACGGCAGCACACCGACGACGACGCCGAGCACCAGCGTGACCAGGCCGATCACCTCCTGCTGCCCCCCGCCGGGCAAGCCGCCGACCCAGACCGCCACAGTGGCATGGCAGATTCCGCGAATCGCCCAGGCCAACCCGATCCACAATGCCAGCAGCAGTACCGAATTGCCGCCCGCGAAGCACAGCGCGGCCAACAGAGCTGACAGCAGGCCGCTGACAGACAGCAACAGGCGTAGGGCCGCCGCGAAGCGCGCGCCCAGCGCCACGATCAGTTGGAGCACTCCGTTGAGCAGCAGATAAGCGCCCGACAGCGATTCCGCTGTCAGCAGCGACTTGTGTGGCCACACCGCGAACGCCACACCCACGATCATCGAGCAGGTACCGGCCACCGATACCGCCTGCCGGACACTGCCGGCCAGTGGTCCCGTACGCCCTGCGACGTCAGTTTCGGGCATAGCTACATGATATGACCGAAGCTGCGATTAGCGGTCCATTTGCCTGTAGTCCGCTCAATTCCCCAGCAGGGACCCGATATTCGGTGTGGCGGCGTCATGGCGACTTATAGATGGCGGCCACGCCCGAGTCTCATCGGGCTGATGAGGCCGCCGATCGTCGTTCAGCTACGCGTCGCGGGCAGTCGAGTCAGCAGCGGGTGACTTTCGGCGAGCGTCGGCCAGCAACTCGTCGAGCTGAGTTTCGGCACGCTCAGCGCGGGCCAGCGTTTGAACTCGGGCCTCATCGAGTGCCTCGATTCGGTGGGCAGCCTCCGCATGCGCCTTGTTGAGCGCCGCCGCGGCCTCGCCGCGAGCTGCCGCGAGGTCGGCGACAGCAGTGCGGCGCGCTTCGGCGAGTTCGGCACGGGCGTTGTCGAGTTCCGCGCGGACCCTGCGCCATTCGGTGCGCGCCTCATTCGCGGCTTCCCCCCGTTCGGCTGCGGATTGCTCGGCCCGTTCGGCCGCGCGTTCGGCGTCGGCGGCCCGCTGGACGGCGAGGTCTCGCTCGGACTGGGCAGCCGAGACCTGCGCTGCCGCTTCGCGCCGCGCGTGCACGATCTCGGTGTCAGCGCGCCGTTCGGCGCGCTGGACCTCATCAGCCGCCTCCTGTCGGATACGTTCGACCTCGTCAGCGGATTCGCGTCGCACAGTACAGATCTCCGCTTCCGCGGCGCTGCGCGCGGCGAACACGTCGTCGGCTGCTTGCTTGGCCGCGCGTTCGACTTCACGCAGTGCGTCATCGCGCACCGAATTCGCCTCGGCGATCCGACCTTCAGCCTGTTCGGCGGCGTCCGCCGCGTCATCGGCCGCGGACTCGGCCAGCGCCCTGGCTTCCTCTGCCTGTCTGCGTGCCTGACCGGCTGCCACAGAAGCGACCTCGGCCTCGGCGATCCGCCGCGCTGCGTCCGCCTGCACCGCCTGGACCTGGGCTTCGGCAATGGATGGGTCGGCCAGCGTGGACAATTCGGCGACAGCGGCGGCGATCGTGTTGTTCAACTGGTCAGCGAGTCCACGGAACTGAGTGAGCAGTTCATCCGCCCGCAACCGGGCGGCAGTGACCGGACCTTGTTGCGTCACAGTGACAGGAACTGCTGGCGTGTCCGACTCCTGCTGTTGCCGTTGACGTTCCCGCCATGCGCGCCATCGGGTGTGATCCGGGTGATCACAGTATTCCGATGGCCGACCGGGGCCACCTCCACGCTGGATGGGACGGGAACAGCCCGGATAGTTGCACACGTTCGACACCGTGAAATCGTAGCGTTTATTTCGTAAATATTGACGTATTCACACGAAACGAAATATCAGCGGTCGCCGAGAACCTCAGAACGGCACAGTGGCAATCTGACCTCCGATAAGTGAACCTTATCGGAGGTCAGAACGGTCGGACCTTTTCGAGTAGCAGCACTTTGAATTCGTTTAGTTTCGTTGCACACAACGAAACTAAACCCCAACGAAACCCGATGAAAACTGGGTACCTGGTTCTCGGCGATGGCCGAGTCGGGATGCCCGTCCGTCGGCGCGCACGGGTCGTGCAGTGGTGACAGCTCGTTTGGAGCAACCGTGCTCCGATCAGGCGCCGAGCACGGAGGCGTTATCCGGAAGGAGTCCGTTGGCGAGGGGAAGCAGGACTTTCCCGCCCCGGTGTCATAGGGTGAGTTCTCTCGCCGAATATGCTGGCGCAGAATGCCAGTCACCGATTCGACCGCGGGAGCCGTGCCATGGACGATCCATCCTCCGTCGTCGCGGTTCCCGACTCGGTACGTGCGGAGTTGCGCCGCGGTGTACGCAGTGTGCTGGTGGATGCCGCGGCACTGCGTCTGGTGCGTGATCGGTTCGACGACGATCAGGCTGGTTCGCTGCGCCGGTATCTCGAAGCCTCGCAATCGGCGAACACCTTGCGCGCCTATCGCAGCGACTGGATCGCATGGTCGGCCTGGTGTACCACCGAGGGCAGGCAGGCGCTACCCGCCGATGCCCTCGACGTCGCCGTCTATCTCGCCGCCGCGGCCGACGCGCACCGCGACACCGGCGGCTGGGCGTTCAGTCCGGCCACGTTGGAACGCAAGTCGGCCGCGATCGCCGCCGTGCACGCCGCGAATGGACTGCCTTCACCTACACGTTCGGATGTCGTGCGCCTCACTCTGCGCGGCATCCGTCGCACCCGCCGGACCAATCCCAGCCGGAAACGCCCCGTTCTCCTGCACACCCTCGACCAATTGCTCGCCGGCCTTCCCGAACCGGGCTGGCCCTCCGAACCCGCCCGCCGCCGGGATGCGCTGGCGCTGCTCATCGGTTTCGCCGGTGCGCTGCGCCGCAGCGAGCTCGCCGGGCTGCGCATCAGTGATGTCGAGGTGAGCCTCGATCACCGCACCGGCGAGCCGATCCTGCTGGTCCGGCTGCCCACGACGAAAACCGACCCCTCCGGTACCGCGGAGCAACGTGTCGCCCTCCCCCGCGGGCGCCGACCCGCCACCTGCCCGGTCTGCGCGTTCGCCGATTGGGTGCGTCTGCGCGAGACGCACGCGGGCGCAGGAGCCCTCGGCGTCCGCGCGTGGCTGACCGACCTGCCCGTCGCCGATCCCGGTATCCACCGTTGCCACGGCTTCACCGGAACCACTCTCGCCGACGGGGATCTCCCGCTCTTTCCCACCATTACCCGTCACGGCGGCATCGCCGACCGCCCGATGTCCGGCCGTGCTGTGGCCGAACTGGTCAAGCGCTACGCCGCTCGGGCCGGACTGGACCCTGACCTCTTCTCCGGCCATTCGCTACGCGCCGGCTTCGCTACCCAGGCTGCCCTCGGCGGGGCCAGTGACCGCGAGATCATGCGGCAGGGCCGATGGTCGAACCCGCGCACGGTGCACGGCTACATCCGCACCGCAAACCCCCTCGAGGACAACGCCGTCACCAAACTAGGGCTCTGATTCCGCAACCAGGATGAATTGCGTTGACTGCAGCACTGCACAATCTCGCGATGAAGGCCGCGACGCCGGTTGAGAGCAATTGCCGCCCTAGCGTGTCGCCGCGGAATCGCGCCCTACCTGGATGATTCCAACGTTCCGCGAACACGACGTGTGTTGATGCAACACCGTTGCGCTCACGCAACTCCGCCCGCGCCTGCTGGGCACGCGAAATCCCCGGACCGATCGCCGCCGACCTGCTGCGCATCGACATCAACACGCCACACGATGGGCGCCACGAACCCGACGAGACTGGACCGATTACCTCGTCACCCGAGCCGCCGATCGACACGCGCCATAGAGTGAGGTCAGACCACATCAGCCCAGGCATGTGACCGCATGGCCGAATCGACGATTCCCGACCCCTCCGACGAGATCCACCGCGCCCTGCACGCCCGCGCGATCCAACGCAACAACAACATCGAGGCCGAGGCCACAGCCATCATCACCGAAGCCGTCCAACCGGTGGGCGCATCAAGCTCGGTTCGATGCCGGCCGAGTTCTGGCGCAACGACCCATTGACAGATGAAGGACACGCCGCACTCGACAACCGCCACCGCCCTCCAGCCGAACCGCTGACGTTTCGACGAGTAACCATCGCCCCGCGAGCACCCCACCACGAATGCCGGTGCCTTCGAACGACGAACAATGCACGGATGCAATACCGCTACCTCACTAGTTTTGGGAATTAATTGCATTTTCCGGCTGTGCACGGGGTCCGCCTGCCTCGTGAGCACGTCTCCTGAATTCCCGGGCCGGCACCGATCTCGCCGCACGTCGCCATGACCAGGTCGCACAATCTGCGGCCGGAAGGGGAACACGACGGCACTTGTGACATCTATCCCGTTGTGCGAAACGGCATTTCATGGCCTGCGCCAATCGAGTCAACTCTGCCGACACCGTGACCTGGGATACGACATAACGCGTGCGTCAATTTGCACTGAAGGTCACCGTTCGACTTTTCCGTTTGCGCAAAGCGGCATTTTATGTCCGCTGCGGCAGACCGATACCGTCGAATTCATGGAGTGGAATTTTCGGTCGGCCGAAGAGCAAGCGGCCGCATTGCGTGCCGGTGACGTAACCTCGGTGGAACTGACCGACGAAGTGATCGCCCATATCGAGCGGGACGACAAGGCGATCAACGCGATCTGCGTGCGGACCTTCGACCGTGCCCGGGCCGCCGCACACCGTGCCGACCAGGCGCGCACCCGTGGCGAGGACCGGCCGCTGCTCGGCATACCGGTGACGGTCAAAGAGTGCTACAACATCGCCGGGCTGCCCACGACCTGGGGCATGCCGATGCACCGGAGCTATCTGCCGGCCGAGGACGCGCTACAGGTGTCGAGGCTCGACGCCGCGGGCGCCGTTGTGCTCGGTAAGACCAATGTGCCGCTCGGGCTGCAAGATATCCAGAGCTTCAACGAGATCTACGGCACCACCAACAACCCGTGGGATCACGGTCGCACGTCGGGTGGTTCCTCCGGCGGATCGGCGGCGGCCCTGGCGTCTGGATTCGGCGCGCTGTCCATCGGCTCCGACATGGCCGGTTCGCTGCGCACCCCCGCGCATTTCTGCGGTGTCTACGCGCACAAGCCGACACTCGGGCTGGCGGCGCCCCGCGGGATGGTCCCGCCGTCCGCGCCCGCATTGCCGGTCGACCTCGATCTCGCCGTCGTCGGTCCGATGGCGCGCACCGCCCGCGACCTCACGCTCCTGCTCGACGTCATGGCCGGACCGGACCCACTGACACTCGGCGTCGCGTTCGATCTGGCTCTGCCGCCCGCCCGCCACGAACGGCTCTGCGACTTCCGAGTCCTGGTCCTCGACGAGCATCCGCTCATTCCGACCGGGTCCGCGGTGCGGGCGGGGGTGAACCGGGTGGCCGACGCGCTCGCCGACGGCGGCGCCCGCGTCGAACGGCACAGTCCGCTGCTGCCCGATATGACCGAGGCCGCGACGCTGTTCATGCAGTTGCTGTTTTCGGGCTCCGTCGCATACTTTCCCGTCGACGAGTACGAGCAACTGCGCAGCCGCGCAGCCGAACTGAGCGCGGACGACCTGAATTTGGACGCGGCCCGGTTGCGCGCGATGGTGTCCAGTCACCGCGACCGGCTGGCGGCGAACAACCGTCGCGAGCTGCACCGCCACGGCTGGCGGCAGCTGTTCGCCGAGTTCGATGCCGTGGTGTGTCCGATCACGCCGACTCCCGCGTTCCCGCACGACTACAACCCTGATCCGCTGGCACGCCGAATCGACATCGACGGTGTCGAGTACCCGTACTTCGACCAGCTCGTCTGGGCCGGTCTGGCGACCATGCCCGGCCTGCCCGCCACCGCCGTACCGGCGGGCCGCTCACCCGAGGGCCTGCCGGTGGGCGTGCAGCTCATCGGTCCGATGTTCGAGGACCGCACCCCGCTGCGGCTGGCCGAACTGCTCGAGCAGAAGATCGGCGGCTTCCAGGCACCGTAATGCGCGTACCACATCATGCCAGTGCGTCGGCGCCCCGGCCGCCGCCAGGCCTGCGCACTCGCGTTCAAGAGGCCACTCTGGTGACGACACCGGCGAGCCCGCTTGCACCAAGCCAGGACCGAATACTGCACGAGGTGACCACAAGCGGGCTGAGTGCCGCGACGAGCACGCCGAGCACGGGGAATCACCCCGCGGCGGCGTCGCTGCATATCCACTGCGCGCGAAGCTCGGCCGAGAGCCGGACCGGTCGGGTCACTCGCCGGAGGCAACAGGCCGAACACCGGTCGTGGTTCGTGCTCGGCGGCGAGATCAGTCGGCTATCTGGCGCGGCGCCCGGTCCGGCAGGATCCCGGCCCGGATGAGTTCCTCGTAGATCCGCTGCTGCTCATCGTCGAGATTCGAGTACAGCATGTCGTACGCCAGTTCTTCCTCGGCGAGAACCGCGACCGGATCCCAGTCGTCCCCGAGCGCCGCGACGACAGCGCTGCGCCGGCGTGCCTCGTCCAGCGTGAGGTCATAAGCAAAATTGTGGTCGGCCATTAAGGCATCTCCAACCAGGTTCTCCAAAACGAAGTGCCGACGATGCCCAACCACGCCGTCTCGGGCAATGACCTACATCACGTTCTCCGGTTCGACTTCGTCACAGTCGATGCCCCTGCGCGGACTGGACCGCGCTCGAGTCGACGACAATAATCAGACCAATCGGTACCATTCAGGTCACTGTCGAGGCCGACTCCGTGTTCGCAAAAGGTCGGGCGATGATGGAGCCGCGGGCGTGACCGAGTTGCCGCACTACTCACCGATGCTCGCGAAGGCGGGAACCCTCCCCGGCGACGACGAGCACTGGGCCTACGAGGTGAAATTCGATGGGATCCGCGCGATCGGCTACGTCGACCACGACTTACGCCTGATGTCCCGGAACGATAAGGACATCACCGTCGCTTGGCCTGAACTCGCGCCCATGGCTCCCGCAGTCCCCCCGTTTGTCGTCGACGGCGAAATCGTCGTCTTCGCTGCCGACGGACGCACCTCATTCGAGGCACTGCAGCCCCGAATGCACCAGCGCAACCCAGCGACGATCCGGGCCTTGGCGACAACGGCCCCGGCAACCTACATGATTTTCGATCTCCTGCACATCGGTGCTCGATCGCTGATCGGTCTGCCCTACCACCAGCGACGACAGCTGCTCGAACAGATCGGTTTGCGTGGCCCACAGTGGCGAGTCCCACCCCGGCTCGCCGATGCCGGAGCCACCGCGCTCGCGGAATCCGAACGTCGCCATCTCGAAGGCATCATCGCCAAACGCCTCGACAGCACCTACTTACCTGGGCGACGCAGTCCACTATGGACGAAGGTCAAGAACGTGCACGACCAGGAGATCGTCATCGTCGGCTGGCGCCCGGGAACCGGGCGCCGGTCCGACCACATCGGCTCGTTACTCATGGCGGTCCACGACGGCACCGGGAAACTGGTCTACATCGGCAATGTCGGCACCGGCTTCACGCAGGCAACCCTCAACAACCTGCGCGCAAGACTCGCACCGCTGCGACAGCAGACGGCCACCCTCGACGCTGACGTCAAGGATGCAATATGGGTCGAGCCCACTCTTGTCGGAGAAGTGTCCTTCACCGAATGGACTGGCGACGGCCGACTTCGACACCCCTCGTGGCGCGGACTGCGAGTCGACAAATCCACCGACCAAGTAACCCGCGCGCCGCAGCCGAACGAGCAGCTCTGAGTTGCCGCCGCGATCCGCAGGGCGCGGCATCCGGACCCGGCTGGTATCCGGGGGGATCGATCCCGACCGGTTGAAGCCCTCCCCCCGCGAAATCGCCGACCTGCGCACCAGGCCCACGCGCGCACCTCCGCCACGGAAGCGATCCCGCGGCGTGATGCCCACCGAGCTGAAGAGCACACCGCAGACTCAGGCGTGCGCCTTCTCCTGCGAGGCCGCCTTGTACAGCTCCTTGGCGATGCCGTCGCGCAACAGTTGCGGGGTGCCGCCGCCCAAACCGCCATACCGCGCCCACCGGAGGTAGCGCTCGGCCGGCTGGTCGCGGGTGAAGCCGTGACCCCCGAAGATCTGCAGTACCCGGTCGGTGACCCGCAGCGACATCTCGTTGGAGAACACCTTCGCGATGGCGGAGTCGTAGCGCGACGGGAACTGCCGGCCGTCGTTCCAAGCCGCCTTGTGTACCAACGCGCGAGCGGCCTCGATGTCCAGAGCACAGTCGGAGATCATCCAGCGCAGCCCCTGGAAGCCGGAGATCGGTCGGCCGAACTGCACCCGCTCGGTCGACCGGGCGATCGCATGATCGAGCGCACCCTGCGAGATGCCGATGCTGATCGAGGCGTTGAGGCAGCGTTGCCCGTTGAACGCCGACATCAGCTTGGCGAACTCCCCCGGGCCGAGCAGGACGTTCTTCGCCGGCACGCGGACCTCGTCAAGCGTGAGGGTGAAGAGCTTCTCACCACCGAGAGTCTGCACGCCCTCACTGACACGCACCCCGGCGCGTTCGCGCTCGACAACGATCATGCCGACGTTCCCGAGGCCGTTCGTCGCGGTTCCCGGCTCCGCATAACGCAGGCAGACAAGCAGCACGTCGACCACGTCGAGGCGGCTGATGAGGGCCTTGGTGCCGGTGATGACGAACTCGTCCCCGTCGCGGCGGGCCGTCGTGGCCACGCTGGAGATGTCACTGCCGGTGTCGGGCTCGGTAATGCAGATCGAGCAGATCGCCTGGCCCTTAGCGATGCGCGGGAGCAGGTCGGCCTTGAGCTCGTCGCTGCCGTACGCCGCGATGGCACGCGGCTGCACGCCCAGCTCGCCGAGGGTGGCCATGGCGGTGACGTAACAGGTCTTGGCGACCTCCTCGAGGATGACGGCCGAGTCGAGCCAGCTGCCGCCCTGGCCGCCGTACTCCACCGGGACGGCGGCGCCGAGCACACCGGCCTCGGCCAGCAACTTGATGTTGGGCTCGGGGAAGGCACCAGTGGTCTCCCACTCGAGCGAGCGCGGCGCGAACTCGGCCTGGGCGATCTCGCGCACCCGCAGCGCGAGTTCCTGCTGCTGCGCGGTCAACCCGTAGCGGCTGTCAGACATCTACGACTCCTTCGACGACAGCTGCGCTGCCTGGTAGTTGCGGTGAAGGCCGAGCATCCGCGGCGTGATGACCGATTCCGCAGTCCTCTGCCGCTCGGGGCCGGCCGGTAGCGAGACGTAGGGTCGCCCCGACGCCATCGCAGTGAGCAGGGCCTGGGCGTTGGCCTCGGCCTGAATGGAACGGAAGACAGCCTCTTCGAGCGTGGCGCCGACGATGACGGCGCCGTGCCAGCGCATGAGGATGAGTGGACTGTCGCCGAGCTGTTCGATCAGGTGTACGGCGTCGTGGCGCTCGACGACCAGGTGGGTCTCCTCGAAGACCGGGACCACGTCGGGCCAGAAGGAGGCGTGCAGCAGCAGCGCCTCGCCCGGAACCTCCGCCAGGGTGCTGAGCTGCGTCAGCGCGGGCGAGTGGCTGTGCACGAGCGCACCCACCTCCGGGTGCATCCGGTGCACCTCGGAGTGCATGTAGATCTCGAGCGGCAGGCCCGGCACCCACTCGTCGTCGAACGCGACGTCGTAGACGTCGTCGCCGGCGCACTTCTGCTTCTGGAAGCCCGCGCCGGGACTGAGCAGGTAGTGGTCGCCGGAGGGCTCGGGGTAATAGCTCAGGTGCCCGAACATCCCGATCAGGTCATATGCGGCAGCGACCCGGGTCGCCTCGGCCAGAAGGTCCTTGTCGGTGCTCATCGGACTCATCGGACCGCTCCTCTCGTGAGTTCTGTGACGGCGTCGGCCAGCTGCCAGGGTGTGTGGTGTACGACGACCCCGGCCTCGCGAAGACGGCGCACCTTGCTGTCGTAACTGCCGGCGTCACCGAGCATGACCGCGCCCGCGTGGCCGAGCGGCTCGTCGGGTCGGGCCGACTCGCCGACGATCAGCGCGTGCACGGGGACATCGACCAGCCCGTCCACCATCGCCTGCGCAAGACCCTCCTCGCCCGTGCCACCGATCTCGCCGACGACGACGAGCACGTCGGTGTCCGGGTCGTGGGCGACCAGCTGAGCCGCCTCGGCCATCGACGTGAACGGCACGACGTCGCCGCCGATGCCGATCCAGCTGGAGATCCCGACACCGCGCTCGGAAAGCGAGCGCGAGACCTCGTAGGACAACGTGCCGCTGCGCGAGACCAGCCCGACCCGCCCGGCAGAGACCGCCTGCGTGGGCATGAAACCCAGCTTCGCCACGCCGGGCACGACAACGCCTGGGGAGTTCGGCCCGATCAGGCGGGCCGTACCGACCCGCTCGCGGATCGCCAATACGTCGAGCACCGGCACACCCTCGGCGAGCAACACCACCAGCCTCATCCCGGCATCGAGCGCGTCGAGCGTCGCGGCCTTCGCGTGCTGTGCCGGCACGAATAGCAGCGCGACGTCGGCGCCGGTCTCGGCCGCCGCTTCGGCGATCGTGGCGTACAGCGGGATGCCGGCGAGCTGCTGGCCGTTCTTCGAGGACGACACACCGGCGACCACCTTGGTGCCCTGTCGCTGGATCTCCTCGATCTGGACCATCGCGGCACGACCGGCGAGGCCGTGCACGATCAGGCCACTGGCCTCGAGCATGGTGCGCAAATTGTTCACGCGGTCACCCCTAGCAACTCGCAGATCTTGTCGATGGCGTACTCGAGCCGTGGCTCGATGACGACGCCGGGTAGGCCAGCGAGGGCCGCACCGGTCCCCTCCGAGTAGGGGCCCTGCAACCGAACAACCGTGGGCAGGTCGGCCGCGCCGAAGCGGCCGATCACATGCTCCAAGTCCTCCCGCAGCGTGCGGAGGTCGGTGATGCCGGCGTGGATGTTGACAATGACCACACCGACCTCGTTGCCGCTGCAGATCAGGTCGGCGGCGGCGTCGAACCGCTCCCGCCGCAGGTGCGGCGAGCCGGCCCGGATGTCGCTGAAGTTGTAGGCGTGGATGCCGCGGCGAGCGAGCTCGTCCATGACCAGCATTCCGGCACCGGCGCCGGTGTTGAGGATCGCGGCCTGGCCCTCGGCGTCGACGACCTTGAAGTCGCCGCCGTAACGCCGCCGCCAGGCTCGGCCGACGTGGACCAGGTCCAGGTCGCCGTTGAGCGAATTCACCCACTCCTGCCGGAACTCCGCGGCATCGTCGACGGTGACGTGGGCGTCGACGACCACGGCAGCACCCTCGCGCGTGATCGCCAGCGGATTCACTTCCAGCAACAGCAAGTCGCGCGCGAGCGCCACTCGGCACAAGTCGGCACACAGCCGAGCGATCTGCTCGACGTCGGGGCCGCTCCAGCCGAACGTGACCATGATCGAGTCCGCGGACGGCGGTGCCGATGGCGTGAACGACAGCTCGTGGCGGGCGCCACCGCTGAGCCGGTCCTCGACGCCGGAGCCGCCCGCGTCGCTCACCTGGAGCACGAGGCCCGAGCCCCACGGGTCGGTGATTATCGAGACGAACCACTCCTGCGCGATCGGCAGCCTGTTCTCCACGAGCACGGCGGCGGCCCGGTGGCCGGCGATGTCGGCAGACAGCAGTGCCGCCACCTCGGCGACCACAGAGGCGGCGTCGTCCGCGAAGCGGATTCCCCCCGAGGCGGCGCGGTTCTTCGCCGCGACCTGGGCCTTGCAGACACCTCCCATCCGCCGACCGAGCGCCGGGTCGTCGGCGGTGCGTACCAGCGTGCCGTCCGGCACCGGGATGCCCGCGACGCGCAACATGTCCTTGGCCTGGAATTCCAACAGCGAAACCATCAGGCCACCTGCCTTCCGAAGTGTGCGACGTACGGCGCGATCCGCTCGTCGGCGTGCAGGAGCGCGGCGACCGCGGCCACCGCCGCGTCGGTCAGGTCGCGACCTTCGGCCGCAGCTCGATATATGGCCGCCGCGATGTCGTCGAGTACTGCCAGCTGCTGTGTGATGAGCTCGCGACCGCCGACGGGCCCGTGCCCGGGCACGACGATGTCGACGTCGAGCTGCCCGAGCGCGTGCAGGGCGGCACGGAGACCGGGCAGGTCGCTGTCTCGGGCGACGGGCAGGACCCCGTTGAAGATCAGGTCCGAAGCGATGAGCACTCGATGCTCAGGCACCAGCACGTAGAGGTCGGCCTCGGTGTGCGCGGTACCGCCGACAGGTCGCAACTGCACGGTCAGACCACCGAGGTCGAGGTCGAGCGGACCGTCGATCTCCTCGGTCGGCAGCACCCAGGTGACGTTCGCGATCTCCGGCTCGAGGTCGGGCCGGATGCCGCAGAGCAGATCGAGGTACTCCTCGCCCCGCGTTTCCAGTCGCTCCTTCACGCATGCCGCGGCGATGATCCGATCGGTGGGGATGACACCGTTGCCGAGCGTGTGGTCGCCATGGAAGTGCGTGTTCACCAAGGCACTGACCGGCAGGTCGGTCACGGTGCGCACGTCGGCCATCATCACCTCCGCGTGCCGCGGGGTGAACAGCGAGTCCACCACGACCAGCCGCTCCGAGCCGATCAGGGCGACGGCGTTGGGCATGCCGTGCTCACCCTCGTAGACCAGCACACCGGGCGCGACTTCGCGCCGGTGCACCGTCGTGTGCTCGAGGGTCATCCGGCGACCTCGATGTGCTGGTCGAACCACGCCTGCATGCGGGCCCAGGCGTCCTTGCTGGCCTCGGCGTTGTAGTGGTCGGGTCGGTCATCGCAGTTGAAGCCGTGCCCGGCCGCAGCGTATCGGATCAGTTCGGTGGGCACCTGCGCCTTCGCGGCGCGTTCACGCAGCTGCTCCACACCCTCGACGGGGATCGAGTGGTCGAGGTCGCCGTACAGGCCGAGCCAGGGACTCTTCAGATCGGGGGCCAGGTCGATGAGCGGCGGCAGGCCGAAGCGGCCGAAGGTGACTCCGCCGCCGTAGTAGGTGACCGACGCGCCGAACTCGCGGAGGGTCGAGGCGCGCAGGGAGATGGCACCACCCATGCAGAACCCGACGATGCCGCACTGCGCGTCGCTGAAGCCGGCATCCTCGAGGAGGGTGAAGGCGGCGTCGACATCGACCTGCATGTCGGTCGGGTTGAGCGTGCCCATCATCTCGAGCGCGGGCGGAAGGTCCTCGTAGTCGAAGGTGGCGTTCTCCGAGCGGTGGTAGAGCGCCGGAGCCACGGCGAGCCAGCCGTCGCCGGCCATCCGGTCGACCACGGAGACGATGTGGTCGGTCAGCCCGAATGCCTCCTGGATGATGACGATGCCGCCGCGTGGCGTCCCGTCGGGGCGGGCGAGGGCGCACTGCATCGGGCCATCGACGGTGCGGACGTTGACGAATTCAGCCATCTTGCCTGTCCTTTCGCGTGGTGGTGAGCGGGAGCAGTGCGGCGGCCCGTGGGGACCAGCCGGCCAGAGCCGCACGCCAGTCGTCACGCTCGGGGAGTTGGGGAAGCCCGACCGGGAACGGCCAGTCGGAGCCGGGGAGGACGTGCTCGGGGGCGAAGGTCGCCTCGACCAGCCGAGTGGCCGGCTCGTCGAAGACGAGCGCGTCAGCGAAAAGCCTGGTCATGCGCTCGACGACGACGTCGCGCTTTCCCGGAACGCCGCGCAGCAGCCGGGGCAGGGTCAGCGCGAGGAACCCGCCGCCGTGGACCAGGCACAGGCGCGCGCCGCTGGCCCAGAAGCCGTCGCCGTCGAGCAGCAGCCGGACCACCGCGGCGGTCGTGGCGGACGGGAAGCCGAGAACCGAGGCGTTGGCGAGCCCCTTCGCGTCCGGCCGGTAGGGGTCGGAGTCGGGGTGCAGTTGCAGCGCCAAACCAGCTTCGGCCAGAGCATGCCATACCTGGTCGTACGACGAATCGACGAGCGCAGCCCCGTGGGTGGTGCCCATGGTGAGGCCGACCGCCTTCGGGTGACCCGCGAGGCGCTCGATCGCCGCGAGGGCCGCGGCCGGCGACCACAGCGGCAGCCAACCGAGCACACCCACTCCGTCCGGCGCCCACGCGAGAATGTCGTCGTTGACCTGCTCGGCGTAGCCGGGTCGCTCCTCGGCGAGGGACTCGAGGTAGAGCCCGGGCGGCGGGGAGACGACAGCCAGATCGAGTCCGGCGATGTGCGCGGCGAAGCCGTCCGCGTCGCCCAGGCGGGCCGGCAGCGGCAGGGTGCGGCCGGCGTGTGAGATCGCCCCGTCCCCGAGTCGGACGGTGGGGAAGCTGTCGAGCGTCGCGATCGTCGGGCCCGGGACGAAGTGGCAGTGGACATCCAGCATCAGTTGACCGCCATCAGGTAGTCGCTGGACGGGATGACCTTCTGCTGCGATCCGATCGAGACGAAGAACTTCTGCATCTCGTCGATGCTCGCGGTATCCACCGCACCGGTCGGGTCGAAGAGGGTCGGTTGCATGGCCTCGTAGACCTCCGGCTTCTTCACCGCCGTGTTGGCGACGAGCGCCGCGACGACCTTGTCACGGCCCACCACCGCGGAACCGTCGGTCGGGAAGGCCGCGTTGTAGTCGGCAACACCCTTCAGATAGGCCGTCACGAACCGCTTCGCCAGCGCGGTGTTCTTCGAGAGCCTCTCGCCGAAGAGCATGATCCCGTTCTGACCGTTGGGCAGCACCTGTCCGAACGGCACGAGCACCTTCGCGTTGCCCGTGGCGATCGCCTGCGCGATGAACGGCTCCTGAAGCGCCGCCGCGTCGACGGCGCCGCCCACGAAGGCGGAGTAGTTGTCGGCCGCGGACCCGGACACGAGGTCGACGTCCTTCGTAGAGAGCCCGGCGCCCTGCAGCGCCATGTCGAGTTCGGCGCCGGTGGAGGTGTTGATGTCCGGCAGGGCGATCTTCTTGCCCCTCAACTCGGCCACCGAGGTCGGCCCGTCGCTGTGCACGACAAGACCGGTCCAGCTGTGCGTGGGGTCGATACGGCCCTTGTCGGCGGCGATCTTGAGCGAGACATTGGAGCCCAACGCGTTGAACAGCCCCGGCGTGGGCGCCGTGCCGGCGGCGTCGAGTTGGCCGCTGGCGACGAGCCCGATGATCGTGGGCGCCGACTGTGAGGGGGTGAACGACACGTCGATGTTCTGCTCGGTGAAGTAGCCGTTCTCTTTCGCCAGGATCAGGCCCGCGTCGGAGAGGGCTCCGAACAGGCCGATCTTCAGCGTCGCGGTGCCGGAGTCTCCTGCCGACGTGGCGGAGTCGTTGCCGCACGCGCTGACCAGAGCCAGCGCCGCGGCGGTGACTGCGACCAAGGCACGGGTCTTGAACGCGTTCATAGGTGGAGCCTTTCGTGATGGGATGCGCCAGCGGTGCCGACGGATCCCGGAGGAGAACAGGAGGATCAGTGCTCGGTGCGCCAGGGCACGAGCATGCGGTGCAGCCAGCTCATGACGAGTTGGATCACCAGCCCGTAGATGGCGATCACGGCCAGCGCGGCGTACATCGATGAGACGGCGAAGGTCTGCCAGGACTGCCAGATGGCGTGACCGAGGCCCGCGCTGCTGCCCATGAATTCGGCCGCTACGACCAGCAGGAACCCGACGCCGATGCCCAGCTCGAAACCGGTGAGGATGAGCGAGAGCGAGCCCGGTAGTGCGACGGTACTGATCCGGCGCCACAGGGAGACCCGATAGACGGCCGCCGTCTCGCGATGGATCGGGTCGATCTCGCGGATGCCGGCATAGGCGTTGAGGGCGACCGGGTAGAAGACGCCGACCGAGACGATCGCCCACATGGCGGTCTCGCCGAGGCCGAAGATGATGAGGAACAGCGGAAGGATCGCGATCTTCGGGATCGGGTAGGTCATCGAGACCAGCGGGCGCAGCACCGTCTGCACGAACTGGGACAGCCCCATGGCGATGCCGACGACCAGACCGGAGACGCCGCCGATCAGCAGGCCCATGGCGAGTCGGCCGGTGGTCAGCACCGTGTCGTGCAACAGGGTGCCGTGCACAAGGCCGCCGCGCAGGCTGTCGAAAATCGCCGACGGCGCCGGAAAGAAGCGTGCGTCGAGGACGCCGGCCTTGGCCAGGACCTGCCAGAGGATCAGCAGGATCACCGGCGAGGCGGCGAAGAGAACCACCTTGCGAGCGACGTCGTAGACCCGGCTGAGGCGGATGCCCGGGCGCGTCGGGGCCGCGTCGACGATCGTGGCACTCATCGCTGAGCCTCCCGCTGCTTCATCATCTCCGTCTGGAGTCCGTCCCACAGCGCTTCGGAGAGCCGGGCATAGTTGGGGTGCGCCTGAACGCCGACGAGGGTGCGCTCTTCTCCGAACGGAGGCCGGACCACCTCACGGACGGTCGCGGGGCAGGCGGAGAGCATCACGACCTGGTCCGAGAGGAGCAGTGCTTCGGAGATGCTGTGAGTGACGAAGAAGACAGTCGGGCGGGTTTCCCGCCACGCCGCGAGGAGGTCCTGCTGCAGCTTGATCCGCGTGGGCTCGTCGACCGCGGCGAAGGGCTCGTCGAGCAGCAACAGTTCGGTGTCGGCGGCGAGGGCGCGCGCGATGGCGACGCGCTGCGACATGCCGCCGGAAAGCTCGGACCCCCGGCGCTTCGCGTACGGCGCCAGCCCCATCCGCTCGATCCAGTGCGCGGCCTTCGCGGCGCGTTCCTTCTTGGGAACGCTGCGCTCGATGCCGTACTCCACGTTCTTCTGCACCGACATCCAGGGGAAGACCGCCGCCTTCTGGAAGATCATCGCGGCACGCGGTGCACGGCCCGCCCAGCGGATGGTCCGTGGGTCGTTGGCCGTCTCGAGGCCGGACAGGATCCGCAGCAACGAGCTCTTGCCGCAGCCGGACGGGCCGACCAGGCACGTGAACTCGCCCCGCCGAACCGAGAGGGAGAGGTGGCTCAGCGCCGGGTTCTCCTTGCGGTTGCGCTTGTAACTGAAGTTGAGATCGTTGAGCACGAGGTACGGCGCCTCAGTCGGCGTGAGCGTGTCGGCTGTCATGGGGTGGACACTCCGGTCTGATCGGGTATTAGCTGGTGGACGATGTCGTCGCGGGTTCGCTGCAGTGCGGTGAGCCACTCTCGCCGCGAATCGGCGGTGGCGCGGGCCTCGGGAGCGAAAACAGTGAGCGCGTAGACCGCTCGGGTGAGCGGACTGATGAGGGGCACTGCGATCGCGCACGCGCCGCGACTGCGCTCGCCGGAGCTGATCGCCCACCCCTGCTTGCGTGCGTCGGCGCATTGGCGGCGCAGGTCGTCGGCGCCGGGCGTAGCCTCGGTGTAGATCTCGAGCGGGCCGTCACACACCTTGTCGAGCAGTTTCGGTTCACTGAACGCGAGCAGCACCTTGCCACTGGCGCCGGCGGCCAGTGGGCCGACGGTGCCGACCCCGTGGACGAACCGGAGCTGCTGCGAACTCTCGAGTTCGATCAGGCAGACGCGCTGGGTGTCCGCGGCGACGGTGAGCGAGACAGTCTCATCCAGCTCGGCGCGCAACTTCTCGAGGGCGATCTGAGCGGCCGCGATGAGCGGGTCGCGCTGCAACGCCTTTCCCGCTGCCGCCAGCAACTGCGGGCCGACGGCGTACGCCCCCGAGGGCAGCCGGGTGACCCAGGCGCGCTCCTCGAGGGCACGCAGCAGGCGCAGAACGGTCGGTGCCGTGAGGTCGACTCGGTGGGCGAGTTGCGTGAGTGTCATCGCCTCGACGCTGCCCAGCGTCTCGAGGATCTCGAGGAGCCGGTCACTAGACCGCATCAGCCATGCCTTTCATTAGGTGAAAGTCGAATATCACACGTTAACATCGCGTGATGCTAATCACGCGATGACATCCAGGTCAAGAGATCCGTGCCCCGGAAAACCTGCTGGCTATCCGATCGCCGATCGGCAGCCTTTCCCGACACGTGGTCGGTGGTGAACCAGACAGACGCCACTCACGAGCACAACGCCGACGACGGAGTAGGTGCGCCCCGTGCTGTACCCGCGGCGAGCGGGCCGATTTCTCCACGCCGTCGGATTCGGCATCATGGACAGGCCAGCGCGATCCCGTCCGCACCGACGAACGTGACACCTTGTGTGTGGCGACTATCCGCAGGTCCGGGGTCTGTGACCACGACGGCTCGAACCAACGACCGAACGGCGGTGAGAGCACTGCATTCGCCGCAGATCGCCAGGATGTCGACCGAGTCGAGGCCGGTTCCTGCAGCGCAATTCGCCGCTCGCTATCTGGGGGTCGAGGAACATCGTTGAGAAATCCGGCGCTTAGCGGTTACCGCACTTAGCAGCTCACTATGTGCGGTAGTGTCGCAGTCGTCCTGCGCGATGCCCTTTTCACGCGGCGGCAGCTCGGGAAACTATCTGCGGTACTGGTGGGAGGCCGGTCGATGGGACGGGTTCGGATGCTGCCGACGCCGGTGAATGATGTGCGATTGGCCGACGCGGTGCGGATCTACCTGGCCACGATCACAATGTCCAACACGCGTGCAACCTATGCGGCGGCGCTGGAGAAGTTGGTGGCAGATTTCGGCGCGGACACGAATGTGGCGCTGCTGGATCAGGAACCGGACCGGGTAAGTGGCTGGTTCACCTTCGTGTGGGGCAGCAAGGCCCCCAAGACGTTCAACATCCGGTTGACCGCGCTCGCGGCAGCGTGCGGGTATTGGCGCGAACAGCAGTGGCTGGCCGGTGATCCGTTGGTGCGGTTGCGGGCCCGGCCCGCACCACCGGATACCAGTAAAGCACTGAGCCGTGAGCGGGTCGCCGAGATCCTGGGATCGGATGCGGCGCTGCGGGAACGGGTGTTGTGGCACATGCTGTACGAGTCCTCGGCGCGTGCCGAGGAGGTGCTGATGCTCGATGTACCTGACCTGGATACGGCGAACCGGTGCGCGGCGGTGACCCGCAAGGGCGGGGCGCGGGAGGTCATCGCGTGGCAGACCGGCGCGGCGCGGTTGTTGCCGCGGATACTGGCCGGCCGCAAATCCGGTCCGTTGTTTCTCACCGACCGCAGAGCCCGGCCTTTCGGTGGCCCGCAACGATATCGACCCCTCGACCGGGCGGGCGCGCCTGTCGTATCGGCGTGCGGCGGAGTTGTTCAAGACTTACACCGAACGTTTCGACGACGGCCCGTACACGCTGCACCAGTTGCGGCATTCGCGGCTGACCCACGCCGCCGAGGAAGAGGCCTCGACGCCGGTGCTGATGAAACTGTCGGGGCAAACCTCCCTACGCAGCCTCGCCAAATACGCGCGGGTCTCCGACGACGGGCTACGGCGGTATCAAGCCGACAGCGACCCCGCCGCACGGCGGCGAGCAGGTCGGTGATCAACATCTCTTCGTGAGCGTCAGAACTGAACTGGAAAACGGACAACGGTCGACTCTGCTGAACGGTGCGGAACAGTTCCAAACAATTCTGAAATTCTTCGAAGGAAAGTTCGCTTCGATAGTGGGAAATTGGCAATTCGGATCGAACCTTGCCGGCTTGAACGAGCTCACTGGTAAGGGATTGTCGCTGGAGGCGGCGGCGGCGAAGACATGGACTGGAAAACAAGCTGCTAAAGCGGGGTTCGAGAGGGTGGAAATTGTGAACGTCGAGGGTAGCCCCGGAGAGTACACCAGTGCAATGGTGGAGTTTACCCGATGAACTATTACGAGCCGAAGTTCGACGAAGGGGCTGCCGCGCTGGTGGCCTCAAAATATCGCGAAGGATGGGTTCCCTCTCGGATACTTCGAGAGATGTTGACACTGTACCCAGATGTGTCGACGCTCGACTTGATGGAATTGATGCAGAATGCATTCAATTTACCTTACCCGGCCGTTCAATGCATCGGTGGCTGGTGGATGGACGGGACTGGCGAACTTTCCGATACCGAACTCGACACTTTCCTGATCGAAGAAATTGCGAAAGTATTACCACGATGCGGAAGAGATGAAAAAAGGGGGTCAAAGCAATGAGCGAGTATTCGGCTTGCGACCCTTGGATTTCGGCATAGACTGATCGACCCGTTCATGTATTCGTCGGCTTCGACACCAGTATTGCTGTGGGCACCCGGCCGGCAGCGGGTGCCTCATTCGTCGTTCTCCGCGTCCGGATCCCGTACCGGGCGGTGGGTTCCGTCGAGGTCGGGCAGGTGGAAGGCGTAGTACCCGTCCAGGCCGATGTGGCTGCGGATGAACGCCGACAGCCGGGCGGCGTCTTCTTCGCGGACCGGGTAGTCCTGCTCTCTCAGCGCGGTCAGGGCCCGATCGCTGTACACCGAATTCCACAGCACGACGCAGTTCAGAATCAGGCCCAGCGCCGACAACTGGTTCTCCATACCGTCGAGATAGCTACGGGTGATCTCGCCTTTGTGACCGTGGAAGATGGCGCGACCCAGGTCGTGGCGGCCCTCCTGAAGGTTGGCCTGTGCCTTGGCCTCGCGCCGATACGGTTCATCGTCGGCCAGGCGCAGGATGGTTGGGTCGGACCGGGGCGCGGTGCTGGCCTTGCAGCCAGCCCGTTTCCCCGGCCCGCCCGCGGCGCAACCCAATACGATCCGGCAACGCTGAGCCAGCGCCGGTGACGATTTCGCCCGCCGCGCCCACCGCTGCAGCGTTCAGCGTTCGCCGCTCCTCGTCGGTCAATACCACCTCGGCCACCGGCCGACCCCTGCCCGCCACGAGGCGAGCCTACCGGCCCCGAATTACTCAACGAATTCCTGGTGCGGGACACTAGCTGAGCCGTTTTTGCAGCACCTCGGTCAACTGCTCGCCGATCGACGGCGTCAACCTACCTGTCAACTCGAACCCGATCTGGTTGGCGACGTCCCTGGCATACAGGTCGACCGACGCCTCCACGAGGTCGGCGTACACCCCCACCGCGCGGCGAATCCGATGGCGTGACACCAGAAACGCACACACACCCGGCACAAGCGCCGGCCACCAGTACACACCGACCATCAGATAGGCCAAGCCCCACACCGGGGTACGGGCGGCGGCGCCACACCGCTCCTGGACCGTTGCCACCTCGGTCCGCGCCGCATCGGGCAGCATCAGCCACAGCCGTGGCCACGTCGTGGTCAGGTCGAGTCCCGTGCCACGGCCGACCCGCTCGTCCACGGCCCGCAACCGGTCGCCCGCCCACGTCGGGCATTGCGGTTCGATCTGGGAGATCGCGTCGCGCCGCAGCACGGCCCGACGCGCCTGACGTTTGGCTCGACGGTCCGATCGGTCGGCCAGTACCGCCTTGACCGCGACGTCCGCTTTCGCCGCCGCACGTCGCCAACGACGGTGGCGTAGCGCGACGAACGGCCGACCGACACCCGTGCCGGTCACTCCCCACGCGAAGATCACGACGCCACCGAGCGCGGTGACTGCCAGCCCCACCACGGCGGTCGCGGCGAGCAACGCCGCCGCGGCCCACACCAGCGCGGGCCCGCTCGACACCGCCGTCACCCGCGTCCGCAACAGTTCGACATCGAGTGCGTGTGATGGCCCGAGCGTGACCGCCACCAGCGCAACGGCCACGAACACCGCGGCGGGCAGCGCGAGCGCGGAAGCCCATCGGGTGGCCATGTTCTTGCCGAGTTCGGTGAGAAACGCGGTCACAGGTCGATCCTGGTCTCGCGGAACGGCTGCCCGGTGAGCCGGCAGAACGGACGCATCTCGGTCGCAGCGCGTGGGCACGCACTCGCGGGGCACACCCATGCGGTGGCCACGACGCTGCGGGCACCCTTCCACGGCTCGAAGCCTCGGTGGGTCCGGGTCAGGTTGTCGATGCCGTGCTGGGCGAAGGCGCTGTCGAGTAGGTCGAGGTCCGCCTCGGACACTTCGCCGCGCTCGACCGCCGCGACGATTCTGGCCAACACGTCCGCGACACCGTAGCGAGAAGCGCGTTCGGCCAGCGCTTCTCCCGCCTGCAAGCAAAGGACTTCGACCCGAGGACCGGTCGTTGGTGTCATGCCGACTCCGAATCTCCTTCTCCGCGTTACCGATCACGCTACCGTGGACCGAACGGGATTGGGGGCTAGGCGTGTACGACGACGTCCGGTTGGTAGTCGAGGATTTCGAGTACACCGGTGACATCGCCACGCTACTCTCGGCCGGTCTGCCGCCACCGGCGCAGTGCCCTCCGCACCTGCTGCCGCACCTCGCTCGGGCGCACTGGCTCCGGTTCCAGGCACAGAGCGGGTTCACCGGCCTGGTCGACCGGGAGATCGCAGCCGCCATCACCGGCGGGCCCGGTGATTTCGCGGTCGCGCGAGTCACCGCCATGCCGCAGTACCAGGCGCTGGACGAGGCACGCCAGGAGTTCGAGGACTGCCCGGACCGCGCGACGCTGGTAGCGTTCGCGAACGCCTACACGGCGTTGATGAATGCGCTGGACGATGACCGAATGACGGCCGCGCTCACTGCCGACCACGCCACGTTGCTGCTCATGATCGACGAGCACGACGGCACGGACACCTACCGCGAGATCGTCCTCAACGGGCTCGACTGGATGATCACCCGCACACCCCGCGACGATCCACAGCGCGCCCGCCGGCTGGTCGACCACGCCCGAGCACAGCTGAACGCGGGCAGGCGGCCGGGGCGGATCCTCGCCGACTACCGGGCCGCTGCCCAGCTGGCACTGCGGGAACGCCCGGTGTGGCGCGACGTCGTGATCGAACTCGCCCAGTACCAGTCCGATCTCTATACCGACACTGCAACGCCCATACACCTGGCCGGCGCGTTGGTCACCTGCCGCGACCTTGTCGACGCGCTGCAGCGGGACTTCGGCGACACGGCTACCGTGCCCGAGTTCCGTCAACTCGAGCGAGAGGTGAGCGACCGGATCGGTCCCGAAACAACGCGATTCCTGCTGACCTGCCATCGCGATCGCCGCGCGCTGCAGGCACAGTACGACCTGGTCGAGAGCCTGCATCGACAGCAGGTCACGCTCGAGGTGCTCGAGCGGCGACGTGACCAGGCGTGGGTGCTGGCCATCGGGCTACCACTGGACCACGATGGCAGGCCGGCCGCGCTACTGGACCTCTACCACGCACACAGCGACCTCGGCGAGATCGGCGGCGACACCGAGGCGAGCATGCTCGCCTACGACACGGTGATCGAAGCGCTGCTCACCACGTCACCGGACGACGCAGGCCGAGCGCGGCTGCTGAATGCACTCGCCAACTCCGCGACGACCGCCGCCCGATGGACCGGCTCCCGTGACGAGGCGAAGCAGGCCGTCGATGCCGCACGCGCCGCGGTGGATGTTTCGCCCGCGGACGATGGCCAGCGCGCACTCCGGCTCAGCACACTCGCGTCCGCGCTGATCGCGCAGTTCCAGTTCGGCGACAACCCCGCAGCAGGCCAGGAGGCCGTCGCCGTCGCGGAGGAAGCTGTCGCACTGACCCCACCCGGTGACTCGAACCTCCCGTTGCGCTGGTCGACGCTGTCGAGGGCGGCCCAGAAGGTGGCCCAGGCCGGTGATCACAGCATGTTCACCACAGCTGTCGAGGCGGGCGCGTCGGCCGTGGCCACCATCCCCGCCGACGACGTACGCCGGATCGGCATGCTCTACAACTACGCCGCCGCCCTACAGACGCAGGCGGCCGAGACGAACGTGACGGACGCCGAACCGTTCCGCGAGGCCGAATACGCCTACCGAGCCGCACTGACGCTGATGGGTCTCGATCACCCCGACGTTCCACGGATCGAGAGCACCATCGCCGACCTGCTCTATCACCGATACCGGCAATGCGGTGATCTGGACGCGTTGGACGACTCGCTCGAGCTCGCGCAGAAGGCCGTCGATCAGACGCCGCAGAGCCATCACTGGTGGCCGTTGCGGGCGATCGCCCTGGCGCGCTCGGCGCGTGAACTCGCCGGGTTCGGCGGGACGCGTGCCGACCAGCTGCGCCAGCTCGCGATCACCTACTACCAGGCGGTCTCCGCGCACCCGGCCGCCAGCGCGCAGCACCGGATGATCTGTGAACAGGCCCAGGCCGTGATGCATGCCGAGGCCGACCCGGCGACGTGGCTGGACGCGCAAGCACGCGTCATCGCCGCCATCCCCGCGACGGTCAGCCGGGCGCTGCCTCAATCCCGCAGGTTGGCGGCGGTGCGGCAGTTGGACGGCCTCGCCGACCGGGTGGTCGAGGCCGGTGCGCGTTCGGGCCAGCTCGACCGGGCACTGGAGTTGGTCGAACAGTGCCGGGGCGTGTTGTTCGGTGACGCGTGGGGTATCCGCCGCGGCTGGGCACGACTGCGCCGTACACAGCCGCAACTGGCCGAGGAACTCAGCCAGGTCGAGCGCAAGTTGGCTGATGCCGACACCTACGCCGACCTCACATTTCACCTCGAGGTGGAGTTCGACGGCCGGATCTCCACCCGAGACTGGGACCCGCGACCACGGGCCGTCGAACAGATCCGGCTGCTCGCGGCACGGCGGGACCGGCTACTCACCGAGACGCGGGCAGTGCCGGGGTTCGAAGATCTGCTGACGCCACCGAATCTCGACGTCTTGCGTACGCGCACGGCCGGGCACACCGTGGTCATCGTCAGTGCCGCGGGCACGGCGCTCGTGGTTCCCGCCGACTACGCGCAACCCGTCGAGGCGGTGCCGCTGCGGGAGATGACCGAGACCACGGCGCGCGCCCAGATCAAGCGGCTGCGGGCGGCGCTCGCCGACGTCAAGGACCCAGCGTGCTCGTTCGACCGGCGCGAACAAGCCCAACTGGACGTGCACGCCGTGCTGGAATGGCTGTGGGACAGCACAGCCGGGCCGGTGCTGGACCGGGTCACGACCTCGCGGCTGTGGTGGTGCCCGATCGGAATCACAGCTCAGCTGCCACTACACGCCGCGGGAAAACACCGTGACGGTACGGGGCAGACCGTATTCGACAAGGTCGTCTCCTCGTACACACCGTCGCTGACCGCGCTCGCCGACACATCGACCACCCCTCGCCCGCAGCACACCCGCCACACCGCGCTGGTCGTCGGCGTCGGCGAGCGGAAAGGCGTGCTCGTCCTGCCGAGCGCCCGCTCCGAGGCCGAGACGGTGGCCAGGCTGCTGCCCGGCTCCACCCTGCTCATCGACTCCGCCGCCGACCCCGACGCCATCAAGCAAGGCCTGCACGAGCACGCGATCGCCCACTTCGCCTGCCACAGCCGGGCGGTCAGCTCGGCCGAGCACCCCGACCAGGGCGGGCTCATGCTCAGCGATTCGCTGTTCGTCCCCTCGTTCGTGCACGATCTGCGCACCACGCAGGCACAACTCGCGTTTCTTTCCGCATGCGACACCGCAGGCCCTGACCCGGCACTGTTGGACGAGCCGCTCAACCTGGCGTCGGCGTTCCATCTCGCCGGCTTCCGCGGCGTCATCGGCACACTGTGGCACACTGCCGACAGCACCGAGACCGCCGAGGCGGTCTACGCGGCGCTCACCGCGCATGGCACCCACCCCGCCGACACGGCCCAGGCCGCCACCGCACTCACCGCTACGCTGCGCCACATGCGCGACACCTATCCGGCCGTGCCGACCAGGTGGGCCGCCCACGTGCACGTCGGCGATTGAGTTGCCTACGGTTGGTCTGCCCCCCGCGACCACCCACCGGCGCGTCCGGCGCGAGATAGCGACAGCCACAACCATTGACATCACGTCCCCGATCCGTTTCCCGAGGCCAGACTCGAACCGATCGACGCTATCCCGTTGCCAGAACGCGACTTTCACCGACATGGTCGGCCAGCGCGGTCAGTACTGGCGAGCATCCGGCGTCGACGGTGAGCGCGGCGAACTCGTCACCGCGGGTGCGGCCCCGGTTGACGATCACCACCGGGCGGCGGTGCGCGGCAGCGTGGCGCACGAATCGCAACCCCGACATCACCGTCAGCGATGACCCGGCGACCAGCAGTGCGTCCGCATTGTCGACGAGCTCGTAGGCCGCGGCAACGCGGTCTTTCGGCACGTTCTCACCGAAGTACACGATGTCGGGCTTGAGCATCCCACCGCAACGCTCGCAGTCCACCATCCGGAAACCGTCGGTGTCGGCGATCACCGCGTCGGCGTCAGGGGCGACCTCGAGCCCCTTGGTGATCGCTGCCGCCGCGAATCCGGGATTGGTCGCCTCCAGCCGCTCGGCCAGCGCCAGCCGCGAGATCAGCGCCCCGCAGCCCAGGCAGCACACGCGCGCGTACGTGCCGTGCAGATCGATCACCCGGCGGTGACCTGCCTTCGTGTGCAACAGGTCCACATTCTGGGTGATCAGCCCCGTGACGACGCCTGAGTGCTCCAGCCGGGCCAGCGCGCGATGGCCCGGATTCGGCCACGAGCCGTCCATCCGGCGCCATCCGACATGGTTGCGCGCCCAGTACCGCTGCCGGAACGCCGCGTCACCGACGAATTGCTGGTATGTCATCGGGTTGCGCGGTGGCGAGGACGGACCCCGGTAGTCCGGAATTCCGCTGTCGGTCGAAATCCCCGCACCGGTCAGCGCAACGACCCGGCGCCCGTCGAGCAGCTCCACCAGCCGCTCGAACTCGGCGCCGGGATATTCCCGCGCGACGTCCGACATGCGGTTCAGGGTACGACGACGCCACGGCGAACAGCTGCCGAGGCCGGGTCACATGCGACGCATCACCGAGACGACCTTCCCGAGGACAACCGCCTCGTCACCGTCGATCACGTCGTAGGCGGGGTTGCGCGGCTCCAGATATACATGCCCGTTGCGCCGCCGATACACTTTCACCGTCGCTTCCCCGTCGATCATCGCCGCGACGATCTCCCCGGAATGCGCTTCGTGCTGCTGGCGGATCACCACGATGTCACCATCACAGATGGCCGCGTCGACCATCGAATCGCCACGCACACGCAGCCCGAACACGGTGCCGCGCCCGACCAGCTCCCGGGGAAGCCTCATCGAGTCGTCGGTATGCTCCTCGGCCAGGATCGGCGTGCCCGCCGCGATGTCGCCGACCACCGGCACCGCGACCGTATCGTCGGCGGTTTCCCGACCGACCGTGGTCGACAGGAACATCCGCACATCGATCGCACGCGACAGTGACTCGCTGCGGCGCAGAAATCCGCGCTCCTCCAGACTCTTCAAATGCTTGGACACCGACGACGATGACCGCAATCCCACTGCGTCGCCGATCTCGCGGGTGTTCGGCGGATACCCGTACCGGACCACCCAGTCCCGAATCGTTTCGAGAATCCGCTGCTGCCGTGGCGGCAGTGTCGAGGTGTCGAGGTGCTCGAACGTGTCGAGCCGGTCGTATCCGGTCACCCCGGAATGGTAGAGGCGGCGGCCACCGAGCCGTGCCTACGGGCCACGCCGACCTGCCCCGGCACGACCGCGAATCCACATCACTCGTGGTCGCACAGTGTCGTGCGGCGACGCCCCGCCGTGTGCGACGAGTTCAGGACAACGACGCGCCGGACCCGGTTGTGATGAGGTCGGCGGCCTTTTCCGCAAGCATCACGGTGGCCCCATTGGTGTTGCCGCAGACGATGGTCGGCATCACGGACGCGTCGACGACGCGTAGTCCATCTGTGCCGTGCACCTTCAGGTGCAGATCGACGACAGCGCGTTCGTCGACGCCCATCGCGCATGTTCCGACCGCGTGGTACTCCGTCTGCGACCATCGTTTCGCATGGTCGGCAAGGGCTGCGCCGTCCAGGGTTGTTTGAGCCGGCAGGTTCAAGCCGCTCAGATACTCGACGATCGGGCTTTGCTCAGCGATCCCGCGCAGTCCTGCTTCGATATCCGAGAGGTCCTCCGGGCAGGAGAAGTACGCCGGATCGATGTGGGGATGGGTCAGCGGGTCGGCCGATCTCAGCCATAACCGGCCGCGGCTGCGCGGCTGCGTGGACGCGGTGAGCATGGTGAAGTTCGGCAGCGGCGGGCTGGTGCGCCCATGATCGACGAACGCGGTGGGGCCGCCGATGAATTGGACGTTCGGCACCTCACCGCCCTCGGTCGACAGGAAACCTCCGACCTCACCGCCGTTGGAGGCGAAGGGGCCGCCGGCACCGCTCTGCCAGCGCGTCATGTTCTCCGGGCCGGCCATTTCGAGCAGATCCGTGGAGTGCTCGGTCGCCCACACCAGCGGCACCACCGTGTGGTCGTGCAGGTTCTCGCCCACGCCGGGTAGGTCGGCGACGACGTCGATATCCAGCGCACGCAACTGGTCGGCCGGACCGATCCCCGACAGCAGAAGCAACTACGGGGAGTTGATGACGCCACCGCTGAGCAGGATCTCTACCTCCGACCGTGCGGTTCGCTCGACGCCCTGCTCGACATAGTCGACGCCGATCGCCCGGTTGCCGTCGAGAAGGACCCGGGTCACCTGGGCCGCGACGCGCACGACGAGATTGGGCCGCCGCATCGCCGGACGTAGATACGCATCGGCGCACGACCAACGACGGCCATGGTGGCAGTTGACCTGATAGGCGCCGACGCCGAGTTGCGACGCCCCGTTGAAGTCGTCGTTGCGAGCCAATCCCCACTGGGCGGCTGCGTCCACCCAGGCATGCGACAACTCGTGGGTGAACAAGCGATCCTCGACGTGTACCGGCCCGTCGCTGCCATGGTATGGGTCGCCGAGGCGGCTGTTCTGCTCGGCTTTGATGAAATACGGCAGCACGCTGTCGTAGTCCCATCCGGCATTGCCCAGCGCGCTCCACCGGTCGAAGTCGGTGCGGTGTCCACGGATGTAGATCATGAGGTTGATCGAGGATGAACCGCCGAGCGCTTTGCCTCGCGGGAACGTGGTCGAGCCTTGATAGTGGGCCTGTTCCTCGAGTTGATAGTTCCAGTCGATCTCTGAACCGGAAAGCGCGCTGAACAGCGCCGGCACTCGGATGGTCGCCAGACTGTCGGGCGGTCCGGCCTCCAAGAGGAGCACTCGTGTCGCGGGGTCCTCGGTGAGCCGGATTGCCAGCACACAGCCGGCACTGCCCGCGCCCACGATGATGTAGTCGAAATTCTCGGTCATTGGAGTCAATGGTGTTGGAGTCATGCCCGCACGATAAGCTTATCTGGGGACAGATACTATCAGATGATAGTTGTCTCCAGATAGTGAAACCGTATGGATACACTTCCGCATGAGAAGCAACCCGTGGCGATGGGCAATGGAAGCGACTATGAGGGACTACGACGGCAAGACGGCGGCCGAACGCGCTGCCGAACGACGAACGCGACTGATTGATGCGGGCTCCGAACTGTTCGGCGAACGCGGTTTCGCCGCCACGTCGATACGCTCCGTGCTGCAGAGATCCGCGTTGCGGGACCGTTACTTCGGAGAAAGCTTCGCAGATCTCGACTCGTTACTGGCCGCTGTCTACACGCGGCTGATCGATGAAGAGGTTGTGGCCTGCCGCGCGGCGATCGCGAACGCGAGTGGGGCGTCCGAGGGCGCTCGCGCCATGATCGACACGCTCACACGCTCACTCGACGGGAATCCCGGTCGGGCCCGCGTCAAACTACGCGAGATCCTCAGCGGCGGACCGGTTTCCCGTCAGCAACGCCAAGCGGGACTACACCGGCTTGCCCAACTGGTCGCCGACCTATTGCCCCCGAATTCGACTCGGAGCAAGACCGACACGCATCTGCTCGGGCTCGCGATAGTGGCGGCCGCCGACGAACTATTGCTTGCGTGGATGGACGGCGAGCAGGGGCTGACCCGCAGCACTGTGGTGGACCTGGTGATGCTGATGTTCGATGCCGTCGCTCAGCGCATGAGTTCCGGCCGTCCACCGACCTGAGCGCGAAATGATGTCACCGCATCGACCGCTGCCGGTCGATCCGGTGGCGGCCTGACCACGGAACTGCTTCCGCCCGGAATGCGTCGATCGATCGCGGTCGGTCGCTCGAGCGTGGTCGAGAAGTTGGCGCGCGGTTAACCTCGAGGAATGGGGACCGTCGATCGACCTACCCCACCAGTTGCCTCCACACCGGCTCAGGGGATGGACAACACCTCGGTGTCGACCTACCGCGCCCGGCTCCGGCCGGGCGAAGACGTCGTCAACCCAGCCACATGGGCCGGCCGGATACCCCACACCGGAGGTATCGCACCACGACTGAGAGCCGGCCGGGACCGATGGTTCAACGTGCTCTGGTTGCTTCCGATCGGATTCTTCGCACTGATCACCGCGATCGCGGTCGCCAAGGGCGCGCACAACGTCCCGGCCATCCAGGATTTCATGGCGCGCTATCCCGGGACGCGGATCCCGGACGGCATCGACCCGAGTCCGGGCATTCCCGCCTGGGTCGACTGGCAACATTTCTTCAATCTCTTTCTGATGATCTTCATCCTCCGATCGGGGATCCAGATATTCGTCGATCACCCACGGTTGTATTTCAGCAGAGACTGCACCCCGGGAACCGAATGGCTACGCGTTCAGCATCGCGTCCCATCCGACCCGCTGTGGACCGCGAAGGAGGATTCCGTAGGGCTGCCGCGGCACGTCGGACTGCCCGGAATCAGACACTCGATCGGTCTGGCCAGGTGGTGGCATCTCGGCGCCGACGTCCTCTGGGTGATCAACGGCGCGATCTTCTACATCCTGCTTTTCACCACCGGCCAGTGGCGACACCTCGTCCCCACCAGCTGGGATGTCTTCCCGAATGCCGTGACGGTACTGATCCGTTACCTGTCGCTCGACTGGCCCACCGGCAACGGCTGGGTGGCCTACAACAGCCTGCAGCTACTGGCCTACTTCCTGACCGTCTTCGTCGCCGCGCCCCTGGCGATCCTCACCGGCCTCGGTATGTCACCAGCCCTGTCGACCCGATTCACCTGGATCAGCAAACCGCTGAACATCCAGCTCGTACGTTCCCTGCATTTCCTGGTGATGCTCTGGTTTTTGCTGTTCATCGCCATCCACGTCACGTTCGTCGTGACCACCGGCGCGCTGCGCAATCTCAACCACATGTTTGCCGGCCGCGACGACGAAAGCTGGATCGGCTTCGCAGTTTTCACCGTGGCGATGGCTGTCGTCGTGGTCGGCTGGGTGGCTGCCACACCCTTCACTTTCCGCCATCCGCGGACCGTCCAACGCGTCGGGTACGCCCTGATCGGACCGCTGCAACGCCTGTTCGAGTACGCCGACCCGAAACCGGGCGCATACACCGACAAGGACATCTCACCGTACCTGTGGCACAACGGCACCTACCCGGACAGCGACGAGTACAAGCGAATGTCCGAGACCGGGTTCATCGACTACCGATTGCGCATCTGCGGTCAGGTGGCGAATCCCGTCGAACTATCTCTCGAACAGTTGCGTGCGCTGCCGTACCACCGACAAACCACCCAGCACTTCTGTATCCAGGGCTGGTCCGGAGTGGCCACCTGGGGCGGGGTCTCGATGCAGACCATCCTCGACCTCGTCGAGCCACTCCCGAAGGCCGAATGGGTGATCTTCTACTCTCTCGCCGAAGGCTCCGACGGCGGCACGTACTACGACGCGCACGCGATCGAACAGATGACTCACCACCTGACGATGCTCGCCTATGACATGAACGGTGCGCCGCTGACCTTCGGGCACGGTGCGCCGTTGCGCCTGCGAAACGAACTGCAGCACGGCTTCAAGCATGTCAAGTGGGTCGCGGCGATCGAATTCGTCACCCATTTCTCGGAAGTCGGTGGTGGGCACGGCGGCTACAACGAAGACCACGAGTATTACGGCTACCGACAGTCACTCTAGATGCGACACGTCACGATTCATCAGTGACTCGACCTGACTACCGGCCACTGATCCACGATCCGCAAAGTAGCACCATGATGGCCGGAGTGGTCCTACACCGCTAGCTCGTCGCAGGCGGGCGGCGAACCGTCACATCGGCCACCACACCCGAATACCTTTCGATCTGCACCAAGGCGAGCTGGCCGGTACAGCCCTGGCTCAGCGTGGATGCGGGTCGGTCCGCGGTCAGCGCGTTCGGATTGCCGTGACGGCAGAACGTCGGATCTGCCGGGTCCGGGTCATACCACGCGCCGGTGGACAGCTGGGCGACGCCCACCCGCACCGCGTCATCGATGATGAGCCCGGCCAGGCAGCTGCCGCGATCATTGAAGATCCGGACGATCTCACCACCATTCAGGCCACGCGCCGCAGCGTCCGACGGATGTAACCGAACCGGTTCACGCCCACCGATTTTCGCCGACTGACTGTGCGTGCCGACATCGAGCTGGCTGTGCAGCTTGGTGCGCGGCTGGTTCGCCACCAACTGCAGCGGGAATTGTGTCGCGGCCATACCGCCCAGCCACTCCTCGGGCTCCAGCCACACCGGGTGACCCGGGCAGTCCGGGTACCCGAAACCGTCGATGGTCTCGGAAAAGATCTCGATCTTCCCGCTCGGCGTCGTGAGCGGGAAGCGGTCCGGGTCACCGCGGAACTGCGCGGCCAGCACCTGATCGGGTTCGGGCACCGGAAGCTCGATGCTCTCACTCGCCCAGAACAGATCGAAACCGGGCAGGTCGTGCCCCGCGGCGGACTGGACGAGCCGCCAATCCTCATACAGGTGACGCAACCACTCGTCCACGGTGCGACCTTCGGTGAATTCCTTGCCGACGCCGAGTCGCCCGGCCAGCTCGGCAAACATCCAGTGGTCATCGCGCGCCGCACCGTGCGGCCGGGTGAGCGCCCGCATCGGGAAGAACATCCGGTCTCCCTCCCCCACACCGAAGTCGTCCCGCTCGATGGACATGGTCGACGGCAGCACGATGTCGGCGTGCCGCGCGGTGGCCGTCCAGAACGCATCGTGCACCACCACCGTGTCCGGACAGGCGAAAGCCTGACGCAACCGCGCGAGATCCTGATGGTGATGAAACGGGTTTCCGCCGCACCAGTACACGAGCCGGATATCGGGGTACACCAAATTCTGGCCGTTGTACCGGTAGGACACACCGGGATTCAGCAGCATGTCGGCGATCCGCGCGACCGGGATGAAGGTCTCGACACCGTTGCGTCCCTGCGGCAATCGCGGCACCGGAATGCGCGCCGGTTCACCGAGGTCGGCGGTCGACCCGTAACCGTGCCCGAAACCACCACCGGGCAGCCCGATCTGACCCAGCATCGCCGCGAGCACCACACCCAACCACAGTGGCTGCTCACCGTACTGTGCGCGCTGCAGCGACCAGCTCACCGTCACCAACGTCCGCGCGGCGGCCATCTCGCGCGCCAGCGTCCGGACGCGGTCGGCGGGCACGCCGGTGATCGCGGCGGCCCATTCCGGATCCTTCGTGACGCCGTCCGTCGCACCACGCAGGTACTCGGCGAAGCGGTCGTAGCCGACGGTGTACTCGCGCAGAAAGTCCTTGTCCGCCAAACCTTCCGCATCCAGCACCTGCGCCAGCGCCAGCATCATCGCCGCATCACTGCCGGGCAACGGGGCGATCCACTCGGCCGCAGCCTCGGACGGGGTGTCGTCGCGCAGCGGACTGATCGACACGAACCGGCAACCCCGCGCGCGGGCCCGGGCGATCCAGGTCCGCGCATTGTGCCGAGACACCCCACCCGGTGACACGGCCGCGTTCTTCGGCGACAAGCCGCCGAACGCGACGACCAACTCGGAGTGTGCGGCCAGCACCGTCTTCGCCGTCGCGTGCCGCATCACCCAGTCCATATCACCGATCACGTGCGGCAGCAGCACCGCCGATACGCCGAGGCTGTAGCTGTTGACATGGCGTACGTAGCCGCCGAGACAGTTGAGGAACCGATGCAACTGGCTCTGCGCGTGATGAAACCTCCCCGCGCTGGCCCACCCGTAGGAGCCGCCGTACACCGCCTCCGCGCCATGCTGCTGGTATACCCGCCCGAGCTCACCGGACAGCAGTTTCAACGCCCGTTCCCACGACACAGGGACGAACGGCTCCGCTCCCCGAGGAGCCGCGCCGGGCCCGTTCTCCAACCATCCCCGACGAACATACGGCTGATCGATTCTGGTCACATGATGCTGCGCGGAAGCGACGTTCTCGATCAGTGGCATCGGTTCCGGATCCCCGCCCCACGGCCGCACCGACGTCAGCCGTTCCCGTCGCTTGCGGCTTCGAACGCGCCCCAATGAGTCAGATGCGTGGTCACAAACCCCACCGTAACCGGCCGACACCGCACCGGGTCGCGGATGGACACACGGTCGACGGACAACCGGTTTGTTCCAGGACCGCGATCGCAAGGCAGCACGGGACGGCGGCAGGATGTGAGATGCCACTCGGTCCCAGCTCATCGATTCAGCTCGAGACCAGCGACGTGCCAGTATTCGAGCATGGTGTCGAATCCGCTCCCTTCACTCTCCCGTCGGCTGGCCCAGCAGCGCTGGGCGATGCGCGCGGCGCCGGTGGTGTTTCCGCTGGAGCGGCTGATCCGGCGGGTGAGCGGCGGCCAGATGGGGGTTCTGGACCTGGCCGGGTTGCCGTCGGTGCAGGTCACGGTCCCGGGATGGAAGACAGGCATTCCGCGCACGACATCGCTGTTGTATGTCCCGCATGGCGACGACTTCCTGATTCTGGGCTCCAACTGGGGCCGCCCGAAGCACCCGGTGTGGTCGACGAATATGCGCGCCGCCAACGGTGCGACAGTGCGCCATCGTGGCGAGCGTTTCCCAGTTTCGGTCACCGAGATCACCGGTGTCGACCGCAAACGCGCCTGGGACCTGGCGCTCGAGTTCTGGCCTGGTTACGCCATGGAGCACGAGTTGTCGGGCGGACGTCGGTTCCGGATCTTCCAGCTGCACCGTCTCCCCTAGTGACGACGTCGGCGAGCTCGACATCGTGGGAACGGGCGCGGCAGAGTTTCGGCGGGTGCGATGAAGCCGACCGCGGTCGAGTGGAACGGGATCTGCGTTCCACTCCGCCGAACCAGCCGGACGACGCGTTCGATCCCCACGGATGGATAGCCAGCAACCGGCGGGCAGCCAGTTTTGTCCGATACGGTGACGACATCGTCAACGCACCCGCATCCTCCCGCCTGCAGGCTTGCACCGAACCGCCCCGCAGTTGCTTCGTGCGCGGCCGGCCCCAGCGCTGCGCGCGCCCTTGGCGGTGGCGCTGACTATGCCGAAACTTCGAGATACAGCGATCGGCGTGAGCGTGCCGGAACAGGATTTCCACTGGGCCGACTCGGATGTCCACCGATACCACCGCGCAGTGGGGTGGAATCACGAACTCGACATCGCGCTGCCGACATTCGCGATGACCGCACCCGGAATGTTCGGCGTCGCCTCGCCGGAGTTCTACCGACCCGAGCCGCCCGAGGTGCGTTTTCCCGGTGTCCGGCTGAACCTCGCCACCTTGCTGCACCGGGAACAGGACATCGTGGTGCACCGACGGATCCCCGTTGCGGGAAGGGCAAGTTCTCGTAGCGAGATCGTCGAGGTCGAGGACCTCGGCACGGCGGCGGTGCTGGTCCAGCACACCACGCTCGCCGACCCCGACGGGCATCCCTTGATCACCGGGGTGTCACGCATTCACGCCCGCGGCGAGGGTGGCTGTGGTGGACCACCCGGCGCCGCAACCGCGCCGACGCCGGATCGCCGACCGGACACCTGCTCGGACCTGCCGACCACGCCACAGCAGGCACTCCGATACCAACGGTGTGGTCGCGGAAACTCCATGCGCAACAACGTGCACACCGATCCCGCTTTCGCCGAAGCCGCCGGATTTCCGATGCCCATCCTGCAAGGTGCGTGCACCTACGCCATGGTCTGCGCGACGGTGCTCGAGACGTTGGCGCAGGCCGACCCGGGCCGGGTGCGCAGGTACTCGGCCCGCTTCCTGGGCGTCGTGTTCCCCGGTGAGACATTGCGCACCCGGATGTGGGCGGACGACAGCGCGTGCCGTTTCGTCACCTCCGTCCTGGAAAGAGCCGAAAAGCCGGTGCTGTCGGGCACATTGACGATCGGTTGAGCGTCAACCCGTCGCCAGAAAGGCACCGATCGCGTCCGCCACCGCGTCGGCGTTCTCCATGTGCAGGTGGTGGCCGCCCGGCAGCGTGAGTTGCCGCAGCTTCGGCACGCTGTTGATCCGCTGCGGGTAGAAGGCCTCTTGCAACGCGGTTCGTTCCGCTGTCACCAACAGGGTCGGCGCGGTGATGTTCTGCAGGAAGGCCAGTACTTGCTCCTCATGGAAGGTCGCGGTGACGCCACGGTTGAGCCGCACATCGTGTCGCCACGAGTAGCCACCGTGCACCTCCCGCAAGTCGCGTTCGACCAAGGCTTCGGCAGTTTCCCACAGAATGTCCGCCAATTGGACACGAGCCTTGACCGCCTGGATCCGACTGCGGTACACGGGATGCTCATCGCCGCGAAGGTAGGTGTCCAGATACCGCGCGAGACCGGACACAGCCTGTTCCGGAACGACCGACAGCGGCCCGATCGCGTCGATGAGGACGAGCCGTTCGATCTTGTCCGGGTGAATGCCCGCCACCAGGGACGACAACGCACCACCGAGCGAATGGCCGACCAACTGGAAGCGTTGCCAGCCCTGGGTTTGCGCGAGTTCCAGAACACACGCCACGTAGTCGAAATAGTGGCAGGTGGCCGACGGAATGGGATCGGAAAGGCCATGCCCCGGCAGGTCGACCGCGATCAGGTCCAGATCCGGGAGTCGTCGCGCGAGCAGGTCGAAGCTCGCGCAGTTGTCCAGCAAACCGTGCAGGCACAGTGTCGGCAGTCCGCCCGCCACCCGAGATCGTTTCCCGCGCACCGTGACTCCAGCGCGGGGCAGCCGAAACGCGACGTCGTCCATGGTTGTCACCGGTCCAGCTGAGCCAGGATCTGGGCAGTCAGTTGCACCACGCTTGGCCCCTTCATCAGTTCCATGATGGTGACCTTGATACCCAGCTCCCGCTCCAGCCACGCACTGACCTCGACCGCGAGCAGTGAGTCCAGATAATCCATCAGCGGCATGTTCTCGTCCAGGGAATCCAGCGGAATACCGAGCACCCCCGCCAAACGGACCTTCAACGCCGCGGTGATCAGTCCGCTGCGCGCCTCCGGTGGCTGAATGCTCAGTTGCTGGCGTAGCGGGCTGCCCGAGTCGACCACGTCCACGTGCTCCGAGCCCGCGGTGGACAGATGTTCATAGCGCGGCTGCGCCTCCGGTTCGAGACCGTGCTGGCGGAAGAACTGCGGCCAATCCATCGGCAGTACACCGACCTGTGGAAGGCGGTCACCCCAGAGCGCGCGCAGCGCCTCGAACGCCTCGGCGGAGGTGAAGGACTCCATTCCGGTGGTCGCCACGCGGCGGCCCACGGCGTCATGCCTGGCCACATATCCGACATCCGAGAAAGCACCCCAGTTGACGGTCAGTACCCGCTGCCCGGCGGCCAGCCTGACCTGGGCCAGATGGTCGAGGAACGCGTTGGCCACGGCATAGTTGGCCTGGCCGCGGTTGCCGACCATGGAGGTCGCGGAAGAGAACAGGACAAACGCCTCCAGCGGCAGGCGCGCGGTCAGCTCGTGCAGATACCATGCGCCGAAAGCCTTGGGCGCCACGACGTTCGTCACCCGGTCCCGGTCCATATCGGTGATCAACGCGTCATCGAGAACCATGGCGCAGTGCAGCACCCCACGCAGCGGCGGCAGCTCATCTTCGATCCTGCTGAGCAGCGCGGCCACCGCGGCGCGGGAAGCGATGTCCACCGCTTCGGCGACGACCTGCACGCCGCGCAGGCGAAGCTCCGCCACTCTGGACGCGGCCACCTCGCTGGACGCGCCGGAACGACCGACCAACACGAGGTGACGCACTCCGGCGTCGACCAGACGATCGGCCATGGCCGACCCCACGCCGCCGAGGCCGCCGGTGATCGGCCACGTTCCCTCGGTGGACGGAGGTTCCGGAGCGAGCACGACAGGCACTTCACGCTCGTCCATCGCCAGCACCAGCTTGCCGATATGCCGCGCGGCCGCCAGATGCCGGAAAGCCGCTTCCGCCTGAGCCGGGTGGAAAACCCGATAGGGCAGCGGGTGCAGTTCCCCCGAAGCGAACCGTGCCATCAGCGCCTCGAACTCCGCGTGCACGGCGGCCGGCCGGTCCACCAGCAGTTGTCGCAAATCGAAGCTGAAATACGCGAGGTTGCGCAAGAAAGGCCGCAAGCCCAGCTTGTTGTCCTGCAATAGATCACGTTTGCCGAGTTCGACAAAGCGACCATACGGTGCGAGACAGGCGATGCTGCGGCTCGCGGATTCGCCCGCGATCGAGTTCAGCACCACGTCGACCCCGGCGCCATCGGTGGCCACGAGGATCTCGTCCGCGAAGTCCAATGCCCGCGAGTCGAAGACATGCCGCACGCCGAGTCTGCGCAACAGCGCCCGCTTCTCCGGACTACCGGCAGTGGCGAATACCTCCGCACCTGCCGCACAGGCGATCTGCACCGCCGCCAGACCGGTCCCTCCCGCGGCGGCGTGAATCAACACTCGCTCGCCGGCGGTGAGCCGAGCGAGCTTGTGCAGAGCATGCCACGCGGTCAAGAAACGATGGGAAGTCCGGCCGCCTCCTCGAAACTCAGGTTCGCCGGCTTCGCCACCACAGCGGTGGCGGCCACGGTGAGATGGCTCGCCAATGTGCCCTGCGCCGCGTTGACGGCCACCACCGCGTCGCCGACGGCAATCCCGCTGACACCGGCGCCGACCCGTGCGACGATGCCCGCGCATTCCGCGCCGAAACGGCACCCGCCCGCCGATTCCAGCGGCGGCACCTGACCGAGGGCGATCATCACGTCGAGGAAGTTCACGCCGGCAGCGGCGATCTCGATCTCCACCTCGCCGGCTGCGGGCGCGACGCGCTTGCACACGCGGTATCGCACTTCGTCCAATGACCCGGGAACTTCCGTGGTCAGCGCGAATGCGGTGCCGGGCGGAAGATCCCGCGCCGGGATGGTCTCGGGATCCGACGATCGCGGAACGAGCCTGCGCACGAACCGCTCACCCGCGCGCAGTGCGATCTCCCGTTCGTTGTCGTCGGTACGCAACTCCGCCCAGACCGCGTCCGATTCGCCCGGGCCGGGCGTCGGATCCAGGTCGATGGCGGTATAGCGCAGCTGTGGCAGTTCGAGCCCGACCACGGCGCCCAGACCCCACACCGCCGACGCGGACAGGTCGATCTCGTTGTTGCGGAAAGAATGCGCTCCGCGAGTCAGTACATACAGCCGAGGCCAGTGTTGGGACTCTTTACGGCACACACGCTGGAGCAGGTCGATCACTCCGAGTGACAATTCGGTCAGGGCCCGCTCCAGCGGCAGACCACGCGCGCCACGCAGATCGATGATCCCTTCCGGCTCCAAGGCCTCGAGATCACGCTCGGCACGGTTGCTCATGAGGGTGGCGCGGCCACCGTGCGCGCCGATCCGCGCGGCCAGTTCCGCACCGAGCGGATCGTCGCCGTCCAGGATCAGCCAATCGCCGAAACCATCGGCCGCTGCGCCACCGGGACCACCGGTCGGCTCTGCCTCCGGAGCGCGAGCCAGGAGAATCGATTGCGAACCGGAACCGAGGTGATCGGGATCCCCGAGCGCAGCGACATCGTCGAAGTCCAGCGAGCGCAACAGGTCCTGCCATTCCTGCGCCGACAGTAGCGGACCGTCCGGGCGCAGCCGCAGGTCGCGGAAGGACCACCAGCCCGCGGTGAGGCCGAAGGTGAGATCGAGCCACGGGGTGTCGGGGGCTGCCTCGATCAACAGCAGCAGACCACCCGGAGCGAGCATTTCTTGCAGGTAGAGCAGGGACTTCTTGGCATCGGCGGTGGCATGCACGACGTCGGACGCCACGACTACGTCGAACGAGCCCGAGGCGAAATCCTGTGTCTGCAGGTCGTGTACGAGGTCCAGCACACGATAGTCGACGAAATCGTAGTCCCAAAACCGTTCCCGCGCGGCCGCGACGAACACAGGCGATACATCGGTGAATACGTACTCGCACTGTTGCTCGCAGAGCGCTGGAAGCTGGCTCGCAGTCAACCCGCCCGTCCCACCGCCAACTTCCAGCACACGAAGCGTTCGTCGCCGGTCCGCGGCCTCGGCGACTCGCTGGAGGACGTGTTTGGCAAGCACGTTGTAGAAGCGGGCCACCGGCGAGGTGTGGTAAATGGGCTCGGCCTCGGCGGAGGACCCGGCCGGGAACAGCAGTTCCAGGGGATCGACCGCGCCGGTCAGCACGTCATGCAGCCGAGCACCGGTGCGATGCAGCAGCAACAGCTCCCAGGCGCACGAAGGATGCCGGGTGAACAGTTCGGCCCACAACGTTTCCGGATCGGATTCGTCGGTTCGTTCCCTCCGGTAACGGTCGCCGTGCTCGCTCATCGCACCGTCGGCGACCAGAAGCCGCAGCAGGCCCTGAAACGCGCGGTGGTATCGGGGCAGCAGCGAGGGGATCTCGTCCACCGCGAACTCGGCGCCCGGCGCGAACTCCCGGAGGCATTCGGCCACGTACGCGGTACACAGTCGACGCACATCCCGCTGATACGCGCCGGCGTAGACCCGTCGGTCCAGGCGATCGGCGACCTGGCGGCGGAGGGGTTCGAGCTCCCCGGCCAGCTCGGCGGGCCCAAGGGTGACCGCGCTGCGCTCGGCATCACCCTCCGAATCCCGACCTGGCCAGACAAGTCGTCGAGGAAGTGCTACGACTCGAGGCACCCGCGCAATACAGCGTGCGGGTGGCCAGGGAGACGACCCAGCTGGCAGGTCAGGAGCTGCGTAAAAAGACTCCGGTGGTCACGCTGTTGGCCGCCGCCAACCGCGACCCTTCGGTATTCTCCGAACCGGAACGATTCGATCTCGGCCGAACGAACGCACGCGACCACATATCGTTCGCCACCGGCGTGCACTACTGCATCGGCGCCGGACTGGCCCGCTTGGAAGGCCAGATCGCATTGCGCGCACTGTTCGAGCGGTTTCCCCGAATCAGCGTGACCGGTCCGGCACGCTACTGCCCGTCCCGGGTCATCCGCGGCCCGCAACACCTGCCGGTCCGCTGCCGCTAGGCGTACCGCGCGATCTTGCCACGAACGCTCCCCATGCCTGCCCTCGGACCAGTACTGCTGGACACGCCTCGGCGTCAGCTCCCCAGAACTGACGCGTCGATCGAAAGTCCGATGTAGGCATTTCCCCCATGTGAGCACACGACCTCTCCGACGAGAATCGGAAGCGCGGGAGGACACATATGTCGACTCCGGAAGGGAGCGTCAACCGCAAGACGATACCCGCCAAGGACGATCGCGACCCCTGCGACGCACAACGGAGTGAAGTCGAGGTCGAGCAACGATGCTCGGTGGGGTCGTAGTTCCGACCCGAAAGTTCTCCATACCCGACGGGTATCCGAGTACTAACGGCGACGGGGACCGTCGACATGCACATCGAATCAGGAAACGGTATATCCGATGACCGAACTATTGCCTCTTGCATACGGATACTTGCGAGATGACTTGCTCCGGGCACACGACCGAAAGTCGAGTGAAGACCTACTACGGACCGCTGCAGAGTCGCTCGGCTACGAGCTGGGCACCGTGTTCTACGAGCCGGCACCTCTGACTGGGACTCTTCCCCCGGCGTTCGCCGACCTTGTCCAGGAATGTCGGCGAGCCGCAGCGAACGCCGTGATCACATTGCACGGACACCTGTCGAATATGCCCGTATGCCGGATGGTCCTGCCGGCGGCCCTCGGAGTACGCGCCGATGCCGCGGTGCACGAAGTCGGCCCCTGAATCCGATTCGGCAGGTCTTCTCTGCCGAACTCGCCGGGGCCGATCGTCGTGCGTACAGCGCGATAGCCATCGCTGACATGGACAAATACTCGAAGCCGCGGTCCAGTCGCGATCCGGTATGTCCGCGTGCGGTGCCGCGGCTCGCTAGACGCGCCCCGTCTCACCCCACCGGATCCAGTTCGCAGGATTCCGTCGAACCGATCCCGAGCTTGTCCGCTACCGACGCGATCGCCATCCGCTCCGTCTGATACTCACCGACCTCAGCGACCACGCCGACCGCACTCACCCGACTGCAGCTGGTGTGTCCACGATCGCGACATCCCGCCGCTGTGACCGGGGGGCATATCGTAGGCATTTCCCCCATATCCACAATGCAAACGACTTGCGACGATCGCATCCCACAGACGGCACAACCCAGAACCGCAAACACAATTCTTCTGTCATCAGAATCGCCAGTGCCCGCCCACCGGGAAATCTTGCTCCCCCGCCGGTAGACAGATCAACAGCATCTGCGAAATATAAATCCGCACAGCCGCATGGCAGCGCGTATATGGAAGCATTTTCGTTCTGCTCACGCACGTATTACGCACATGCATTTCGAATAAATGTGAAGCAGGAGTTTTTCCGATGGAGATTGTTCTTTCCGAAAATGAGACACAGCACCAACAAGATATCGAAAGACGTGAACTGTCCGTCGGCGCAGGCCAGGCAGTCCGCTCGCTCGCCAGAGAGATATGCGCCTTACTCGATGCCGCGATCGTCGATCCGGCCGCCGCGGCGCGCACCCTCACGGATCCGGTGCTCATCGACCAGATCGACACCCGCGTCGCGGAACTGCCCGCCGAGGTACGCCATGTGATGCGTCCGCCCGCCACCGCGGCGGGAGCCACCATCGTCAGCCGTCTTCCGCTGGCAGACAATGAAATCGGGCCCACGCCACCGAGCTGGCGGGACGCTGCGGTCTGGAGCGGCGATCCGGTGTGGCGCGCGCACTCGTTCGAACTCGACCTCGTCATGCTGCTGCTCGCGCGCAGCGCGGGCGAGCCGTTCGGCTGGGACGGTCAACAGGACGGCCGGCTCGTCAACAACATCATCCCAGCGCTCGGCCACGAGTACGAACAATCCGGCGCGAGCAGCAAAGTACTGCTGAGTCCGCACACCGAAGACGCATTCCATCCCAGGCGGTCACACTTGCTGCTGCTGGGCTGCCTGCGCAACGCGGACTCGGTCGGCACCACGGCGTCCTCGGTACGCCGCGTCGCGCTCTCCTCTCGGGACCGCATTCAGCTGAGCACGCCCACCCTGCCGATCCTGCCGGACGTGTCCTACGGCGCCGACCTGACCGGACACTCGGCGCCAACTGTTCCCACTCTCTGGACCGCGACCGACGCCACCGAACAGACGGTGCGCTACGACCCCGCGTACACCCCCCTCGCAGAGGCCGACCCCGAATTCCGTGCGGCATACGACCGGCTCACCGCTGAGTTCGAGCGTGTCTGCGTGACCGCTGTGCTCGCGCCGGGCGAAGTGCTGCTGTTGGACAACGACGTCGCAGTGCACGGCCGGGTGCCGTTCACCCCGCGGTACGACGGCACTGATCGGTGGCTGAAACGAGTGAACATTTGGCTTCCGGAACGACAGCGGCGGAACGAGGAGGCCAGCGAGAATGGTTATGGTCAATGTATCGTCGCGCCGTTTCGGGCGGCACGAGCATTGCAGGCCGAGCGCGGTACTCAGGAACAAGTTCGTACAGTCCCACACCCTCGTGCTGGCGAGTGAACCGATCGAGTTGATCGACATCACTACATCCTCGGCAGCGGCCATGGAATACCGACCGGATCACCGCCGTCGCAGAACTACTCGATCAGCTCGCATCGCTGCTTGCCGTCCGAGCCGATTACGGAGTTCCCGTCACCATCAAATCGGGTCTTCCATCCTTGGCGTCGACGTCAGCGATCCGAGATCGCCCCGGCTTCCGCGGGATCGTCACACCCGAGCCGAACCCGCTGACTCACTGGAGACGGCAAAACGATGACGCGGACTGTATCGGCCCTACAGCGGCCACGTGCCCTCTGTCGCTCTCGTATCAGCATGCGTCTTCGTCCGCGCGTCAGGATCGTGACCATGCCTGGGCCCGGAGCCTCCCCGGACATCCTGGAGCACTGAATGCGTGGCCGGCTGCAGCCGGGTGCAGGTCGAGTCCGCCATCCGCTCGGTCGAGCGATTGCCGCGAATCCGGTGCCGCATTTCGCTACGACCTCGAGGTGGCGGCGGTTACGAGCGTGCCGACACGGACTTTGTGCCCGAGCGTCATGAAAGTTTATTTCCATGCAGAAACATCCGTCCGCGCCGCCCATCCACTCGAGCAGATCGCGCGGAATGCACCACCGAATTCTCCTGCACAGCACGCATCGTTGGCCACATTGGCCGAAGTCGCGTCCCGATATGGACCGACACGTGGCCATCGGTCCGGTCCCGGACGCCTGCGCACGCGCACGCGCCACACTGCGCTTCGCCGAGCCGCGGGTCGGAGTGCCCACATCACTGCTCGTGATCGTCGCCATGGTCAGTGTCCATCTCGGTGCGGTCATCGCCAAGCATCTGTTCTCGATCGGTTCGCCAACAACTGTGGCGTGTGTCCGGCTCGTGTTGGCAGGCGTATTCGCCATGCTGCTGTGGCGACCGTCGCTACGGGTAGAGCGCACGGCGCTGGTGCCGATCGCCGCGCTCGGCGTGGCCATGGCGGCCATGAACCTGTGTTTCTATGCTGCGCTACACCGTATTCCGCTGGGTATGGCGGTGACCATCGATTTACTCGGCCCACTCGCGATCGCCTTGATCGGATCACGGCGCTGGCGCGACGCGTTGTGGGTGGCGTTCGGAGGTGGGGGTGTGCTGCTGCTGGTAGACGGCGGAGGGCCGGTTTCGTGGAGCGGCGTGCTGTTCGCGGCCGTGGCCGGGGCGGGCTGGGGCGCCTATATCGCATGCAGCGCCGTGGTCGGCAGACATACCGCTGGCAATGACGGACTCGCACTGGCCATGGGCTTCAGCGGACTCCTGGCGCTGCCGCTGGTGGTCGCGGACGATGCTGCGGTCCTGGTGAATCCGGAATTCATCGCGTGGGCCGCAGCCGTCGCCGTCCTATCGTCTCTGGTGCCGAATGCCATCGAACTGGCGGCCCTGCGCCGGATCCCGTCGGCGGTGTTCGGTGTGATGATGAGCCTGGACCCCGTGGTGGCGGCGGGCATCGGTTTAATACTGCTCGGGGAGAATTTGCGGGTGACCCAGTGGTTGGGTATCAGCTTGGTGGCCGTGGCATGCGTCGGCGCCGCCTGGAGTCCGCCGCAGTCCGTGGATCGCATCGGCTCGACCCGGCAGGGCGAAACCCGCGATCGTCGGACCGAGGCGCCGCTGCGCCATATCACCGAGACGGCGTCCTGAATCGTCGGGGCAGTTCCCGCACCACGATTAGCGACCATAGCCCGCCGAGCGACTACCGCAGCTCCGCAGCGAGTGTCCTCTCGCTGCCACTAGTAGGTTCTGTGTCGAAGTGAGGTGGGGGTGGCGCCGCTGCGCGGTGCCAGGCCAGAACGAATACCGGAGACCTCGTGCCCAGCGTAGCGGTGGCGGGACGGGCGGATCTCACCGATGCCCAGTGGGCGCGGTTGGAGCCGTTGCTGCCTCGTGGGAAGAAGGCGGGACGCCCGCCTGCGCGAACCAAACGGCAGTTCATCGACGGGATCAGGTGGCCCACGAGGGTCGGTTGCCCGTAGCGCGACGTGCCACCGCAGTACGGATCCTGGTCGGCGATCTATGGATTGTTCCGCCGCTGGCAGCGCGGCGGGGTGTGGCTGGTGATCTGGAAACTGTTGCAGGTCTTCGCTGGAGCGGCGGGCGCGATCCGGTGGCAGGTGAGCGTGGACTCGACGATCGTGCGGGCCCATCAGCACGCTGCCGGTGCCCGCCGCGATGGTGCCGGTCAGGCCGAACCGCCGGGCGGCGACAGTGGGCCCGAGCCTGCCGATCATGGATTGGGCCGGTCACGAGGCGGGTGGACGAGCAAGCTGCATCTGGCGTGTGAGCAGGGCTGCCGGTCGCTGGCATTACTGGTCACCGCTGGTCAGGCCGCCGACAGTCCGCTGTTCACGACCGTGCTCGACGCGATCGAGGTCGGAAAGCTCGCCGACAAGGCGTACTCCAGCCGCCGCAACCGAGACTGGCTGCGCCGGCACGGAATCAAAGCCACGATTCCCGTTCCGGCCGACCAAGCGGCCCATCGCCGGAATCGTGGCAGTGCCGGTGGCCGCTCACCCGCGTTCGACGCGGTCGTCTACCGCGACCGCAACACGGTCGAACGAAGTATCAACCAGCTCAAACGACATCGTGCCGTGGCCACCGGATTCGACGAACTCGCCGTCCGCTACCTGGCCACGATCCACGTCGCCGTGATCAACCAATGGCTCCGACACAAGTTTCAGGATTTGACGGACAACCACCGGATCGACGCTGTGCATTCGCTGAGTAAAGACCGATTCGTGGCGGAGGGCATGATGCTCGGCCAGTTCTATCCGGGGTGCTCGCAACCGGGATTGTGGAATAGAGATTTCCGCCCACTGGACGCGCCGCTCCCCATGTTGGTAGTGCGCAACATGTCCTGGATGCATGAGGATGTGAGGTCGCAGGACCCGGGCGTGCGCATGCGGGCACTGTGGACCTTGCGAACGTTCTGGAGTGACCATCCCGACACGCTTGCCGCGATCCGCGATTGTCTGACGAGCGACAGCTCGGCCGGAGTGCGATACGAGGCGATGAACGCTCTGGAAGACGGTGCCGATCCGGGCACGTTCGTTCTCGCGCTACAGGCGGTGGTCGATCCCGATGCCAAGGTTCGTGCGGCCGCGGTCGACGCTTTGGGGACATACCGCACTGTAGTCACGACTGCGATAGCTCAGGCGCTGTACGAGCGGGTCACCACCGACGACGATCCGGACGTGCGCGAGGCAGCACTGCGGACAGCCTTGCGGCCCAGCAATTCGGGGGTGCTGTGGCCCCACCACCCCGAGGCAATCAGCGGACTTCGGGAATACGTTGCGGCTGATCCCGTTGCCAAGAGTCGCCGGTTCGCGGTGTATCTCCTCGATCATTTCACCGACGACCCCGAGGTCCGCGCGCTGCTGCGCGAGATTGCCGAGCACCATCCCGACGATCGAGAGCGTCGCACGATGATGTTCAAACTCTCCGCAAGCGGTCACGACGATCCCGAAACAAAGGAGATGGTGCGGCGCATGGCGGTGGTCGACCCGTCCTGGGAGGTTCGCGCCCACGCTGTCGAAGAACTCGATTGGCAGGACGACGGCCCCGACCTGGAACTGCTGCGTGACCGCGCTGTCGTGGACACCCACGGAAATGTCCGCGGCGCGGCATGGGAAAAGTTGGCCCTCTGGACAGACCGGGAGGATATCGCCGCCCTCATTCGCCGCCGTTCCTCTGACGATCCCGACCCCGATCTCCGCGCACAACTACTCGTCGAGATTGTGCACGTCGCCCAGCGCGCAGCGGACCGCACACCCACCGTCACCTATCTGGCCACACGTGTCGAACATGACCCCGACGCCGACGTCAGACAGCTTGCGGCCGACCTCGTGGCCGATCTCACCAGCGGCGAGAAGAACATCGAGAAGCGCGAAGTCGGAACCAGGCACCGGTGGGACTGGGACTGACCATCCGAACAATCGCGACATCGCGGTCGATCTCCTGCCTGGCTTCGTAGATCACAAGTCGCGCGACGCTACTAGTGCCGCATCAGGCTACGTTTGCCCTGTTGACGATTTCGTGTAGCCGTTGGTCCTCGACGTGCTTGTTCCGCCAGATGATGTAGCGCCGAA